>CAYXXE010000069.1:0-11631 GCA_964468985.1 uncultured Gaiellales bacterium
GACGACGGTCGTGACGATCATCCTCGGCGCGATCCCGTACACGCTCGGCCTCCTGATCCCGGCGATCCTGTTGAGCTGGTACGCGGGCAACAAGGTCGGGGCGCTCGCCGCGCGACGGAAGCTGCTCGACAACACGGTGCTCCCCCTCGGCTACGCCCTGACGGCGACCCCGTACATGTGGCTCGCGATCATCCTCTCCTGGGTCTTCGCAGTGATCTGGCAGGTGTTCCCGGTCGGCTTCGCGTACGACCCGACGGCGAGCAAGGCCTGGTCGTGGGAGTTCGCCCTCAACCTGCTCCACCACTGGGTGCTGCCGTTCCTCTCGCTGTTCCTCGTCCAGTTCGGCGGCTGGGCGATCGGGATGCGGAACATGATCATCTACGAGCTCGAGTCCGACTACGCCCACTTCCTGGAGGCGCTCGGAGCGCCGCAGCGGCTCGTGCGCCGGTACGCGTTCCGGAACGCGATGCTGCCCCAGATCACCGGGCTCGCGCTCTCGCTCGGCGCCATCGTCGCGGGCGCGCTGGTGACCGAGATCGTCTTCTCGTACCCCGGGCTCGGCTACCAGATCTACCGCGCGATCACGAACGAGGACTACTTCGTGATCCAGGGGATCTTCCTGTTCATCATCGTCGGCGTCCTGATCGCCAACTTCATCGTCGACATCGTCTACGTCCTGGTCGACCCGCGCACGCGGATCGGGATGCAAGGAGGTCAGGCATGACAGACGCCCGGACGAGCGAGCCGCTGCCGGCCGTCATCCCCGGAGCGCCGAAGGCCGCCGGCGCGACGGCGGTGCACGGCGCGCCGAGCACCAGCAGCTTCCGCGAGGCGCTCCACTTCGCGCTGCGCAACCGCAAGCTGATGTTCGGGGTCGGCATCACGTCGTTCATGCTCCTCTTCGCCCTCCTCGGGCCGCTGTTCGCCCAGCACCCGCCGCTCGAGTACGGCGGCAAGCTGTCGCTGGCGCCGACGACCCACGACGGCTACTGGTTCGGCACGACGCTGCTCGGCCAGGACGTCTACGCGCAGTTCGTCACCGGCCTGCGGCTGGCGTTCGTCGTCGGCGCGCTCGGGGGCGGCATCGCCGCCGTCATCGGGATGCTCGTCGGCTTCACGGCCGGCTACCGCAGCGGCATCGTCGACGAGGTCCTCAACATGCTCACGAACGTCGTGCTCGTGATCCCGACGTTCGCGCTGCTCCTCGTGATCGCCTCCTACCTGAAGGTGCGCGGGATCACCACCGAGTCGATCTTCATCGGGGTGACGTCGTGGCCGTGGGCCGCGCGCGCGCTCAGGGCGCAGACCTTCTCGCTGACGTCGCGGGAGTTCGTCAGCCTGGCCCGCCTGAGCGGCGAGAAGAGCTGGAAGATCATCTTCAAGGAGATCGCGCCGAACATGAGCTCCTACCTGTTCATGATGTTCATCCTGCTCTTCGGCGGCGCGATCCTGATCGCCGCGACGCTCGACTTCATCGGCCTCGGGCCGTCGAACACGATCTCGCTCGGGATGATGATGCAGCTCTCGGTGCAGAACGCCGCGCTGCAGCTGCACCTGTGGTGGTGGTTCCTGCCGCCGGGCCTGGCGATCATGGCCATCGTCGGCTCGCTCTACGTGATGAACGTGGGGCTCGACGAGGTCTTCAACCCGCGCCTGCGGAGCATGTAGCCCGGCATGGCGCTCCAGGTCGACGATCTGAAGGTGTACTACCGGACGCTGCACGGCGACGTGCAGGCGCTCGACGGTGTCACCTTCGCGATCGGCGACGGCGAGATCATGGGGCTCGCCGGCGAGTCCGGCTGCGGCAAGTCGACGCTCGGCAACAGCCTCGTCTACCTCACCGGGCGCATGAAGTACGTCTCGGGGACGGTGACGCTCGACGGCGCCGTGCTCCCGATCTGGGACTTCGACGCGATGAACCCCCACCGCTTCAAGCACGTCTCGGTGATCCCGCAGTACGCGATGAGCGCGCTCAACCCGACCCGCCGGGTCGGGAAGATGATCAAGGAGCTGCTGCACGCGCGGGGCATCCCCTACAAGTCCGTCTCGGACGAGCTGCTGCGGCGGCTCGAGCTGGTGGGTCTCGGCGGCGAGGTGCTCGAGCGCTATCCGATCGAGCTGTCCGGCGGCATGAAGCAGCGGGTCGTGATGGTGCTCTCGACGCTGCTCGACCCGTCGCTCCTCGTGGCCGACGAGATCACCTCGGCGCTCGACGTCTCGACCCAGAAGGCCGTCGCCGAGCTGCTCGTCGAGTTCCGGGAGCGGAGCTTCGTCAAGAGCATGATCGTGATCACCCACGACATCTCGATCCTGTCGCAGATCGCCGACACGATCCTCGTCATGTACGCCGGCCACCTGGCCGAGCGGGCGTCGGCGAAGGTGATCATCGAGTCGCCGCGCCACCCCTACACGCGCCTGCTGATCTCGTCGCTGCCCGAGGTCGGGATCCGCTACGACGACAAGCGCCTGGTCGGCATCCCGGGCACGCCGCCCGCCCTGCTCGACCCGCCCACCGGCTGCCGCTTCAAGGACCGCTGCCCCCTCGCCTACGAGAAGTGCGCGGAGCAGCCGCCGTTCGTCGAGGTCTCGCCGGGGCACTCGGTCGCGTGCTGGAGGGAGACGCAATGAGCGTGATGCTGCAGCTCGACGACGTCTCGAAGACCTACAAGGTGGGGGCGTTCGGCGGTCAGAGGCTCGTCGCCGTACGCGACGTGAGCTTCGACGTCGCGGCCGGCGAGGTCGTCTCGCTGATCGGCGAGAGCGGCAGCGGCAAGAGCACGATCGGGAAGATGATCCTGCGCCTCTCGCCGGTCACGACCGGGGCGATCAGGTTCGACGGGAACGACGTCTCGCGCCTGAAGGGCCGTGCGCTGAAGGAGTACTACCGGCGCGTGCAGGGCGTCTTCCAGGATCCCTTCAGCTCGTACAACCCGATCTTCAAGGCCGACCGCGTCTTCAAGATGATCAAGGACGAGTTCTTCCCGCACGTCGCGCGGAGCGAGTGGGAACAGAAGCTCGAGGAGTCGCTCGACGCGGTCTCGCTCGACCCGGTGCAGGTGCTGCACAAGTATCCGCACCAGCTGAGCGGCGGCCAGCTGCAGCGCCTCCTGGTCGCCCGCGCGCTGCTGCTCGACATCCGGTTCCTCGTCGCCGACGAGATCATCAGCATGCTCGACGCGTCGACGCGCATCGACGTGCTCAACCTGCTCGCCGACCTCAAGGCGCGCGGGCTCGGCGTCCTGTTCATCACGCACGACCTGTCGCTCGGCAACTACATCTCCGACCGCACCGTGATCCTGCGCCGCGGGCTGATCGTCGAGATGGGCGCGACGGCCAAGGTCTTCGGCAACCCGCAGCACGCCTACACCCGGATGCTGCTCGCCTCCGTCCCGCAGCTGCACCGCACGTGGGAGGAGGTCGCGACCGAGCTGGAGACGACGCCGGTCGAGGCGATCGACAGCCGCCTGAAGGTCGCCTACGCGCGCACCGCCGCCGCGCTCGAGCACGACGACCCGACCGACTCGGCCCTGGTCGAGTTCGAGGACGGCCACCTGGTGCGGCGCTACGAGAGCGCTGCCGGGCGAACCGCCCCGGTGGCGGGAGAGGCGGCGTAGATGGCGACTCCGGCACAGCACGGCGCACTGCCGAACATCCCCTGGGAGGACCGCCCGGCCGGGTCGAGCCGCCCGGTCTGGCGCTACTCGCGGAACCCGGTCATCCCGCGCGACCTGCTCCCCACCTCGAACAGCATCTTCAACAGCGCCGTCGTCCCATTCGGGGACGGCTTCGCGGGTGTCTTCCGGTGCGACGACTGGACCCGGCGGATGCAGCTGCACCGGGGCTTCAGCCCGGACGGGCTGACCTGGGAGCTCGACCCGGAGCGGCTCCGGTTCGAGTGCGACGACCCCGAGATCGGCGCGTTCGAATACGCCTACGACCCGCGCGTCGTCTGGATCGAGGACCGGTACTACGTGACCTGGTGCAACGGCTACCACGGCCCGACGATCGGCGTCGCGTGGACGCAGGACTTCGAGACGTTCCACCAGGACGAGAACGCGTTCCTGCCGTTCAACCGGAACGGCGTGCTCTTCCCGAGACGGATCGACGGGCGCTTCGCGATGCTCTCGCGCCCCTCCGACAGCGGCCACACGCCCTTCGGCGACATCTTCTACAGCGAGAGCCCCGACCTCCGCTTCTGGGGCCGGCACCGGCACGTGATGGCGCCCGTCCCGAACTCGTGGGAGTCGACCAAGATCGGCGGCGGCCCGGTGCCGATCGAGACACCCGACGGCTGGCTGCTGCTCTACCACGGCGTGATCACGTCCTGCAACGGCTTCGTCTACAGCTTCGGCGTCGCCCTGCTCGACCTCGAGCAGCCCTGGCGGGTCCTCCACCGGGCCAAGCCGTACCTCCTGTCCCCGCAGGCGCTCTACGAGTGCGTCGGCGACGTCCCGAACGTCGTCTTCCCGGGCGCCGCCCTCCACGATCCCGCCACCGGGCGGCTCGCCATCTACTACGGCGCCGCCGACACCGTCACCGGGCTCGCATTCGCCTACGTCCCCGAACTGGTGCAGTTCGCCAAGGAGCACTCCGCGTCATGAGCAATGCAGCCATGAACACTCCACCCCTCTTCCCGCCCCGGTTCGTCTGGGGTGTCGCCACCGCCTCTTACCAGATCGAAGGCGCCGCCCGCGAGGACGGCCGCGGCGAGAGCATCTGGGACCGGTTCTGCGCCACGCCCGGCAAGGTCCGGCTGGGCGACACCGGCGAGATCGCCTGCGACTTCTACCACCGCTACCGCGACGACATCGGGCTGATGCGCCAACTGGGTCTCGACGCGTTCCGCTTCTCGGTCGCCTGGCCGCGGATCCTGCCGGACGGCCGCGGGCGCGTGAACGCCGCCGGGCTCGACTTCTACGACCGGCTGGTCGACGAGCTGCTCGGGAACGGCATCGAGCCGTACGTGACGCTGTACCACTGGGACCTGCCGCAGACGCTCGAGGATGCGGGCGGCTGGCCCGCCCGCGCCACCGTCGACGCGTTCTGCGAGTACGTCGAGGTCGTCGCCGGCAGGCTCGGCGACCGCGTCGGCCACTGGATCACACACAACGAGCCGTGGGTCGTCTCGTGGCTCGGCTACGGCTTCGGCGCGCATGCGCCGGGCCGGGTCTCCGAGCGCGATGCCCTCGCTGCCGCCCACCATGTGCTGCTCTCGCACGGGCGGGCCGTCGAGATCCTCAGAAGCGCCTCGCCGCAGGCTCGGGTCGGGATCACCCTGAACCTCGACCACCCCGACCCGGCGAGCAGCGACCCGGCCGACGTCGCGGCGACGCAGTGGGTCGACGGCTTCCACAACCGCTGGTACCTCGATCCGATCTTCCGCGGCTCCTACCCGGCCGACATGGTCGACGCGTGGGCGGACCTGCTGCCGGACATCCACGACGGCGACCTGGCCGAGATCGCGACGCCGATCGACTTCCTCGGCGTCAACAACTACTCGTCACCGCTCGTCGCCGCCGACCCGGACGGCGGCCGGGCGCAGATCGTGCGCCGCGCCGACGCCGAGCACACCGACATGGGCTGGGAGATCACCCCGGACGGCTTCCACGACCTGCTCGTGCGCCTGAAGCGCGACTACGACCCGCCCGCGATCTACGTGACCGAGAACGGTGCGGCTTTCTCGGACGTGCGGAGCCACGACGGCACGATCGGCGACCCCGAGCGGCAGGGGTACCTCGACGACTACCTGCACGCGGCGGCCCGCGCGCTGGCCGAGGGCGTCCCGCTGCGCGGCTACTTCGCCTGGTCGCTGCTCGACAACTTCGAATGGGCCTGGGGGTACTGGAAGCGCTTCGGCCTCGTGTACGTCGACTTCGCGACGCTCGAGCGGATCCCGAAGGGGAGCTTCCACTGGTACCGGGACTTCATCGCGGCGCAGCGTGCGGGCGCTGCCGACTCGGAGGAGGCAGCCTAGACTCGCCCCGTTTCACAGCCGACTCCCAGGAATCGGTGGCATCGTTCGTGACATGAGCACCCTGCGGCGACGGATCCTGGTGGTCGACGACGAGCCGTCGATCGTCGATGCCGTGGCGACGGCACTCCGCTACGAGGGCTTCGAGGTCGACGAGGCCACGACCGGCCATGCCGCGCTGCAGGCCGTCGCGGAGGCCGAGCCGGACCTGGTCGTGCTCGACTGGATGCTCCCCGACATCGAGGGCATCGAGGTGGGCCGCCGGCTGCGTGCGCAGGGCTTCAAGACGGCGATCCTCTTCCTGACGGCCCGGGACGCCGTCGAGAACAAGGTCGAGGCGCTGCGGGCGGGCGGCGACGACTACGTCACCAAGCCGTTCAGCCTCGCCGAGGTCGTGGCCCGGATCCGGGCGATCCTGCGCCGCACCGAGGGTGACGCGCCGGGCGAGGTGATGCGCTTCGCGGACATCGTCCTCGACGAGGGCCGCCACGAGGTGACGCGGGCCGAGACGCCGGTCGAGCTGACCGCGACCGAGTTCGCGCTGCTGCGCTTCTTTCTCCAGAACCCGCGCCGGGTGCTCTCCAAGGGTCAGATTCTGCAGAACGTCTGGCGGTACGACTTCGGCGGCAACTCGAACGTCGTCGAGACCTACGTCAGCTACCTGCGCCGCAAGCTCGACGCGCTCGGGCCACCCCTGATCCGCACGGTGCGCCAGGCCGGCTACATGCTGGACGCGCCCGAGGGGGGACGTGCCGGGCAGTGAGCGCCCTCTCGCTTCGCGCCCGGCTGCTGCTGGGCGTCGTCGCGCTCGCCGCGGTCGGGCTGATCGCGGCTGACGTCGCGACGTACTCCTCGCTCGAGTCGTTCCTCATCCATCGCACCGACACGTCGCTGAACGACGCGCATCGCGCGGTCGAGAGCGTCTTCTCCGGGCCGGGCACGGGCGGAGGCGGCGGACAGAGCGGCGGACAGGGCGGCGGACAGGGCGGCGGGCAGAGCGGCCCCGGCTTCGGCCCGAACCCGAGCATCGACGTGCTGGCCGCCGCGGTCCCCGGCGACTTCATCCAGACTCGCAGGCTCGACGGAGCGATCGTCAAGGAGAAGTTCGTGCCGCTGTTCGCGGGCGACGAGAGCGGCCCGAAGCCGCTGCTCCCGAAGGCGATCTCGCTCCCGGCTGCGTCGGGGGTGGGCGACCGCGTCAGCTTCTTCACCGTGCCCGCGGTGTCGGGGAGCGGCCAGTTCCGGGTGCGCGCCTCGATCGAGGCCGGCTTCCCGAACCAGATCCTGATCATCGCCACCCCGCTCGCCGGGGCGCAGGGCACGCTCCATCGCCTGCTGCTGATCGAGCTGCTCGTGACGGCGCTCGTCCTCGCCGCGATCGGCGCCCTCGGCCTGTGGGTCGTCCGCCTCGGCCTCCGCCCGCTGGCCGCGATCGGCGACACCGCCGCGGCGATCGCGGCCGGCGACCTCTCGCGCCGCGTCGAGCGCGCCGACGAGACGACCGAGGTCGGCCGGCTCGGGATCGCGCTCAACACGATGCTGGCGCAGATCGAGTCGTCCCTGCGCGCCCTGGAGGCGTCGGAGCGGAAGCTCCGCCGCTTCGTCGCCGACGCCTCTCACGAGCTCCGCACGCCGCTGGCCGCCGTCCGCGCGTATGCCGAGCTGTTCGACCGGGGCGCGGGCACGCGGCCCGACGATCTCGCCCGCTCGATGCGCGGCATCGGACGCGAGTCGGAGCGCATGAGCAAGCTGGTCGACGATCTCCTGCTGCTGGCCCACCTCGACTCGTCCGAGGGCGAGAGCCGTCCGCTCGAGCGCGAGCGCGTCGACCTGGCCTCGGTGCTCGGCGAAGCGGCCGAGATGGCGCAGACCGTCGACCCCGAGCGGCCGATCGAGGTGCACGTCGAGCCGGCGTTCGTGCTCGGCGACCGTGATCGGCTCCGGCAGGCGGTCGACAACCTCCTGGCGAACGTCCGGGCCCACACGCCCCCGGGTGTGCCGGTGCGCGCGTCCGTCACCGTCGAGGGCCGGCGGGCCGTCCTGACGGTCGCCGACTCCGGGCCGGGCCTCGACCCCGAGCAGCTGGAACAGGTCTTCGAGCGCTTCTACCGCGCCGACCCGTCGCGCACCCGCGCGAGCGGTGGCGCGGGGCTCGGGCTGTCGATCGTGGCCGCCGTGGCCACCGCCCACGGCGGCACCGTCCGGGCCGAGTCGGTGCCGGGCGAGGGGGCGACGTTCGTCCTCGAGCTGCCGCTCTTGGTGAACGCGTAGGGCCTTCCCAGCGTTTTCCCAGCGGGCTCTCGCACCGTATGTCGTGTGAGCAGCCGCCCGAAGACCCTCGACGTCGTCCTCCCGGTCTTCGATGAGGCATCCGCCCTGGCGCCGAACGTCGAGCTGCTGCTCGGCTACCTCCGCGACGAGTTCCCGTTTCCCGTCCGCGTCGTGATCGCCGACAACGGCAGCCGCGACGCGACGCCGCTGATCGCCGCCGGCCTGGCCCGCGACAACGAGGAGGTGGAGCTGCTCCGACTGGGCGAGAAGGGCCGCGGCCGGGCGCTGCGCGCCGCCTGGAGCGCCAGCGACGCCGATGTCGTCTCCTACATGGACGTCGACCTGTCGACGAACCTCGAGAGCCTGCTGCCGCTCGTCGCGCCGATCATGTCGGGCCACAGCGAGCTGGCGATCGGCACCCGCCTCGTCCGCCAGGCGCACGTCCGCCGCAGGCCGAAGCGCGAGGTGCTCTCGCGCGGCTACAACGCGCTCGTGCACGCCGGCTTCCGGGCCCGGTTCTCGGACGCGCAGTGCGGGTTCAAGGCGGTGCGGGGCGACGTGGCCCGACGGCTCCTGCCACTCGTCGCCGACGACGGGTGGTTCTTCGACACCGAGCTGCTGCTGCTCGCCGAGCGCAACGGGCTGCGCATCCACGAGGTGCCGGTCGACTGGGTCGAGGATCTCGACTCGCGGGTCGATCTCCGCCGGACGATCCTCGACGACCTGCGCGGCCTGGCGCGCGTCCGCCGCGCCTACTGGCGCGGCGAGGGCTATGCGCCCGTGACCGTGCCGGAGCCGGCCGTGGCGGTGGCTTCGTGACAACGGTCCCGGCGGGCGTGGAGCCCGCGCGCCTCACGGTGCGCCGCCTCGCCGCGTCGCGGCGCGCTCTCCCCCTCGCCGGCGTGCTCGGGCTGGCTGCGTTCCTCGACTTCTACCGGCTCACCCAGAACGCCTACGCGAACACGTACTACGCCGCGGCGGTGCGCAGCATGCTGCGGAGCTGGCACAACTTCTTCTTCGTCTCGTTCGACCCGGGCGGGCTCGTGTCGGTCGACAAGCCGCCGCTCGCGCTGTGGCTCGAGGCCGCGTCGGCGAAGGCGCTCGGCTTCTCGAGCTTCTCGATCCTGCTGCCGGAGGCGCTGGCGGGCGTCGTCTCGGTCGGGCTGCTCTACCTGCTGGTGGAGCGGTACTTCGGCCGCCCGGCCGGGCTGCTCGCCGCCGCGGCGCTCGCCGTCTCCCCCGTCTCGGTCGCGGTCAACCGCGACAACAACCCCGACGCGCTGTTCGTCTGCCTGCTCGTCGCCACCGCCTACGTGGGCGCCCGGGCGATCGAGTCGGGGCGGCTGCGCACGCTCCTCGGCGCCGCCGTCCTGGCGGGCCTCGCGTTCGAGACGAAGATGCTCGCGAGCGCGATCGTCGTTCCCGGCATCGCGCTCGGCTACCTCGCCTTCGCCCACACGCCGTGGCGCCGGCGGCTCACGCACGCCGGGATCGCGACGGCTGTTCTGGTGGCCGTCTCCGGCGCCTGGATCGCGGCGGTCGAGTTGACGCCCGCCGTCGCTCGCCCCTACGTCGGCTCGACCAGCGACGACAGCGCCCTGTCGCTGGCCTTCGGCTACAACGGCTTCGGCCGGATCGACGGGCAGACCGGCGGCACGTCGTTCGGCGGAGGTGGCGGCGGCGCCTTCTCGGGCTCGCCCGGCTGGTTCCGGCTGATCAACAACGCGCTCGGCGACCAGGGCGGCTGGCTGCTCCCGTTGGCGATCGTCGGCGGGCTGTCGCTGGGCGTCGCGCTCGTCGGGGCTCGCGACCGGCGCCGCCTCGGCGTGCTCGCGGTGCTCGGCGGCTGGTTCGTCACCGCGGCGTTCGTCTTCTCGTACTCGAGCGGGATCATCCACACCTACTACCTCTCGGCGCTCGCCCCCGCGACGGCCGGGCTGGTCGGCGCCGGCGCCGTCTCGCTCTGGCGCGACGCGCGCGCGGGCGGCCGCCGGCTCGCCTGGCCGCTTGCCGCCGCCGTGCCGACGGCCTGGCTCGAGGTCGTCCTGCTGCGCCGGTCGGGTTACGACTCGTGGCTGCAGGCGATCGTCGTCGTCGGGACGGCGGCAGCCGTCGTCGGCTTCGCCGCCCTCGCGACGGGACGGATGCTCGGCTTCGACCGGCGGAATCTGGCCACGGCGGCGGTCGGGCTCTCGACGGCGGCCCTGCTCGCCGCGCCGGCCGCCTGGTCGGCCACGGTCTTCCAGACGCCTGTGAGCGGCGTCTTCCCGGGCGCAGGCCCCAACTACCTGCCGGGCGCCGGGGCCGGACCCGGCCGGTTCGCGGGCGCCCCCGGCGGGCCGGGCGGCGGCTTCGGGCGCGGGTTCCGGCCCCGGGCGGGCGGAGGCGGCTTCCTCGGCCCGCCGCCGGGGGGCCGGAGCTTCGGCGGGCGAGGCCTCGGAGGGCCGGCGTTCGGAGGCGGCGGAGCCCCCGGCCTCGGCGGCTCGACCTCGAGCGCAGCGATCACCGGCGCGCTCCGCTACGTCGTGGCTCACGGTGCGACGAAGCGCTTCACGCTCGTCGTCCAGAGCGAGGAAGAGGCAGCGACCGCCGTCATCGCGGGCGAGCCGGTGGCGTCGATGGGCGGCTTCACCGGGCGCGAGACGGTTCTGACCCACAGCTATCTGGCGCGGCTCGTCGCCCGCGGCGAGGCCCGGTACTTCCTGCTCGGCGGCCAGACGGGCTTCGGCGGGCCGGGCCGCACTGCCAACGCCGCGGTCGCGACGATCACGTCGCTCTGCAAGGCTGTCTCGAGCTCGGCCTGGTCGACGGCGGGAAGCAGCTCGTCGACGCTCTACGACTGCGCCGGGAAGGCGAAGGCGATCGCGAATGCCACGGGCTGACGCCCTGCGCGCCCTTCCGCTCGGCCAGTTCGGGCGCTTCGGGCTCGTGGGCCTCTCGAATACGCTGCTCGGCATCGTGGCCGACACCGCGTTCCGGTCCGCCGGCCTGCCCGCCGCCGCCGCGGGCGCGCTGGCCTTCGCCGTCGGCGCGGCGAACGGCTACTGGTGGAACGGCCGCTGGACGTTCCGGGCGCGAGACCGGTCGCCCGTCCGGTACGCGCTCGCGCAGGTCGCCGGCTCGGGGCTCACCGCGCTCCTGGTCGCCCTGGCGGCAGCAGCTGCGCTGCCGGCGACGGCCGCCTTCGTCCTGGCGATTGCGATCGTCACCCCGACGCTCTTCCTGGCGAACCGCCGCTGGGTCTTCACGGTCGTCACGAGATGACGCCGCCTCGCCTCACCGGCGCGCGTCGCTCGCCCGGTTCGGCCGATTGCTCGCGGGCACGATCGGGGCCGGCGCGGCGCTCGACGGCCTGACCGGGACGGCGGGTGCCGCCGGCGGCCCGTCGG
>CAYXXE010000070.1:0-11179 GCA_964468985.1 uncultured Gaiellales bacterium
GCCTGCTCGGGCAGGTCGTCGTGGAGGCCGTCGAGGATCTCGCGGAAGCCGCGGATCGTGTCCTCGAGCTTCACGTACTGGCCGGGCGTGCCGGTGAACTGCTCGGCGACGAAGTTCGGCTGCGACAGGAAGCGCTGGATCTTGCGCGCCCGCGACACGGTCAGGCGGTCCTCGTCGGAGAGCTCCTCGATGCCGAGGATCGCGATGATGTCCTGCAGGTCCTTGTAGCGCTGGAGCACCTCCTGCACGCTGGTCGCGACCGCGTAGTGCTCCTCCGAGACGATCCCCGGCTGCAGGGCGCGGGAGGTCGAGTCGAGCGGGTCGACGGCCGGGTAGATCCCCTGCTCGACGATCGCCCGGCTCAGCACGGTCGTGGCGTCGAGGTGGGCGAACGTGTTCGCAGGCGCCGGGTCGGTGAGGTCGTCGGCCGGCACGTAGATCGCCTGCACCGACGTGACGGCGCCCTTGTTGGTCGACGTGATCCGCTCCTGCAGCTGCCCCATCTCGGTCGCGAGCGTGGGCTGGTAGCCGACGGCGCTCGGCATCCGGCCCAGCAGCGCCGAGACCTCGGAGCCCGCCTGGACGAAGCGGAAGATGTTGTCGATGAAGAGCAGCACGTCCTGGCCCTGATCGCGGAAGTACTCCGCCATGGTCAGGCCGGACAGGCCGACGCGCAGGCGCGCGCCCGGCGGCTCGTTCATCTGGCCATAGCAGAGGGCGACCTTGTCGAGCACGCCCGACTCCTCCATCTCGAGCAGCAGGTCGTTGCCCTCGCGGGTGCGCTCGCCGACGCCCGAGAAGACCGAGACGCCACCGTGCTGGCGGGCGATGTTGTGGATCAACTCCTGGATCAGCACGGTCTTCCCCACGCCGGCGCCGCCGAAGAGGCCGATCTTGCCGCCGCGCACATAGGGCGCGATCAGATCGATCACCTTGATGCCGGTCTCGAAGATCTCGACCTTCGACGTGAGGTCCTCGAAGCGAGGCGGGTCGCGGTGGATCGACCAGCGCTCGGCGTCGGCCGCGGGCGCCGGCTTCTCGTCCACCGGCTCGCCGAGGACGTTCCACACGCGGCCGAGGGTGATGTCGCCGACCGGGACCGAGATCGGCTTGCCGGTGTCGTAGACGGCGCTGCCGCGGGCGAGCCCGTCGGTGGCGTCCATCGCCACGGCCCGCACGCGATCGTCGCCGAGGTGCTGCTGCACCTCCGCGATCAGGTCGACGCCCTCGGGGCGCGGGATGCGCAGCGCCGAGTAGATCTCCGGCAGCTCGCCGGTGAAGACGGCGTCGACGACGACGCCCTTGATCTCGAGCAGTTTCCCTACGTTCTCAGTGGCGGTCTGCGACACGTTCTAAAGCTCCTCGGCAGGCGTAGGTGCGGTCGGTCCCCGCCGCAGCGCGCGACCGAGTCGGGCGAGCGGGCCGGGGATGCGCAGCCTAGCGGAATCCCGGTTCCGATCGACGTTCCAGGAGTACCGGGCGACCTTCAGCGCGGACGACACACGGTCGTCGTGGTCGGCGCGTCAGGCGTACGAGGTGACGAGGCTCGGCAGCATCCGAGCCAGCGTACTCACGGCACCGCAGTCGCGGCGCCCGCGCCGGGCGGCGGGCGGGAGCGACGGCCTAACTTTTGCCTGTTACCGTGGTCTCAGCAAGCATGCCGCCGAAGACCCGGCCCAACGACTCCGCCGCGGCGCGAACCGGGCTGCAGCGCCTGCTCGCCTCCCCGCGAGCGCAGCGGCGCCTGTTCCTGATCAGCCTGGCGGTGTTCGCCGCGGGCGTGATCGCGGCGGCGGTGGCGTTCCTGCCCGGCACGAGCAACGCCTTCAAATCGACCTTCTCGACCGTGCCGGCGACGCTCTACCACAAGCAGCCGACCGTCAAGCCCGCGCCGGCGGCGCTGGCGCTCGCCCGGGAGTTCATCGAGACGGCGGTGGCCCGCCAGAACCTCGACGCCTCCTACGACATCGTGCACCCGGACATCAGGGGCCGACTGACGCGCAAGGAATGGGACACCGGGAACATCCCCGTGATCGGGTACCCGGCCGCGAACGCGACGACCGCCGCCTTCGTCCCGGTCTACTCCTATCCGACGCAGATGCTGCTGAACGTCGACCTCGTCGCCAAGGTGGGCAGCGGCGTCCGGCCCGAGCTGCTGTTCTTCATCGGCCTGCGACGGCAGGGCGACAAGCCGAACGGGCGCTGGCTCGTGAACTACTGGGAGCCGCACTGGCGGCCCCCGATCCCGACCCAGTAACGGAGGCCACGCGGGGCGACGGGGTCAGGACGGGATGCCGACGTCGCCGCGAATGAAGTTCGTGTGGCTGATCGGCCGGCGGAGGCTCAGGCGCTGAACCCCGAGGCTGTCGTTCGGCATGACCGAGGACGCCTCGACGGAGGGAGGCTCGCCGCCGGACGAGACGACGTGGGTGTCCACGAGGGCGACGGCGGCGGCGACCGCCGCAAGGCCGGCAGACGCAAAGGCGAATGCCTGGCGCGCGCGCCGATGCGGCGGGCGGGCGCGGGCCACGCCCGCGGGGAGCGCGATCGGCTGCCTGGGTGCGAGCACGTCGGCCGCCCGCAGCAGCCTCGTCGAGGCGCCGACGTTCTCCGAGAAACGCGCGCACGCCCCGCACTTGCGCAGGTGATGGGCCAGGACGACCGCTTCGAGCTCGTTCAGACTGCCGTCGAGCCGGAGCGAGATCCACTGCCGGGACCGTTGACAACGGGCGTTGCTCACATTGGGTTTGACGTCGAGACGGCCCGTCGGTTAGCGCTGGAGCGGCTCGGGCTCACACCGCTCGGTGCGCGGGGTCGAGCAGGGCGCCGAGCACGATCAGGCCGAAGCCGATCCCGAACAGGAACGCCGAGGAGCGCACCGACTGCGCCCGGTCCTGCGCGCTCGCACGCCGCAGCCCCCGGGGCGCGAACAGGCTCCCGGGCCGCGCGCCGTCGCCCCAGACGGGCCGCAGCGGGCCACGGTTGCCGACGACGAAGCTGCCGACGAGCAGCACCGCGCCGACGACATAGAGCCCGAGCGACACGGCACGCGCCGGGCGGCCGGCGATCACCCCGATCACGAGCGACACGACGATCGTGGCTCCCGCCGCGCCCCCGAGGAACAGAGCGAACCGGCGGGCGGCGGCGACGAGCTGAGACCAGGACACGGCGCGCGCGAGAACGGCGGTCGCCCGCCCCGTCAGCCCGCGGCCGCCGCGACGCCGCCGTGACGCAGCTCGTCCTCGCTCATCGGCCAGTGCTCGAGCGGGAAGTGGCAGGCGGCGAAATGCGTGCTCGAGCCATGCGGTGCGAGCAGCGGCTCGTCGACGTCGCAGGTGCCTTCGTGGTACCGCGGGCACCTGGGGTGGAAACGGCACGCGGAGGGTGGGTTGACGGGGCTCGGCACGTCGCCCGTGAGGATGATCTGCTTGCGGATGCGCCCCTGCTCCGGATCGGCGACCGGCACGGCCGAGAGCAGCGCCCCGGTGTACGGATGCTTCGGGCTGGTGTAGAGCTCGCCCTTCAGCCCGATCTCCACCGCCTTGCCGAGGTACATCACCATCACCCGGTCGGAGATGTGCCGGACGACGTTCAGATCGTGGGCGATGAAGATATACGTCAGCCCGAAGTCCTCCTGCAGGTCCTTCAGCAGGTTCAGGATCTGGGCCTGCACCGAGACGTCGAGCGCAGACACGGGCTCGTCGCAGATGATCAGCTTCGGATTGACCGCGAGCGCCCTGGCGATCCCGATCCGCTGGCGCTGCCCGCCGGAGAACTCGTGCGGGAAGCGGTTGTAGTGCTCCGGGTTCAGCCCGACGATCTCGAGCAGCTCCTGCACCCGGCGCTTGCGCTCGGCGTCCGTGCCGATCCCGTGCACTTCGAGCGGCTCGGCGATGATGAAGCCGACCCGCTTGCGGGCGTTCAGCGAGGCGTACGGATCCTGGAACACCATCATGATGTCGCGGCGCAGCGGCCGCATCGCCGACCGGGAGAGGTGGGTGATGTCGCGCCCTTCGAAGACGATCCGGCCGCCGGTGGGCTCGAGCAGGCGCGTCAGGCAGCGGGCCATCGTCGACTTGCCGCAGCCCGACTCGCCGACGACGCCGAGCGTCTCGCCGGCGCGCACCGTGAAGCTGACGTCGTCGACCGCCTTCACGGCCGCGACCTGGCGCTGCATCACGATCCCCTCGGTGATCGGGAAGTACTTCTGGAGATTCTCGACGACGAGCAGGTCGCCGCCGGGTGCGACGCTGCTCATGCTGCGTCCTCCGCGACGAGCTGCGCGTGCTTCGTCTGCCAGGCCTCGGTGCGCGTCGCGTCGTCCAGGTGGCAGCGGAACAGGTGGTGGCCGGACGCGTCGTGCAGCTGTCGGAGCTCCGGCAGCTCGCTGCGGCACTGCGCCATCGTGAAGCCGCAGCGCGGGTTGAACGCGCAGCCCAACGGCGGGTTGAGCAGCGACGGCGGCTGGCCGGGGATCTGCTCGAGCCGGGCGGCCGTCGAGTTGAGGCGCGGCAGCGAGCCGAGCAGGCCCCAGGTGTAGGGCATCTGCGGGCGGTTGAAGAGCTCGTCGACGGCGGCGTGCTCCACGATCCGTCCGCCGTACATGACGATCACGTCGTCGGCGACCTCGGCAACGACGCCGAGGTCGTGCGTGATCATCACGATCGCCATGCCGAAGTCCTGCTGGAGCCGCTCCATGAGGGCCAGGATCTGCGCCTGCGTCGTCACGTCGAGCGCGGTCGTCGGCTCGTCGGCGATCACGACCTCGGGGTTGTTGATCAGCGCCATCGCGATCATCACCCGCTGCCGCATGCCGCCCGAGAACTGGTGCGGGTAGTCGTCCAGCCGCTGCTCGGCGCGCGGGATCTCCACCTGGCGCAGCAGCTCGGCGGCGCGGGTGCGCGCCTCCTTGTGCGTGACGTCGTTGTGGATGAGGATCGCCTCCTCGAGCTGCCAGCCGATCCGCTTGACCGGGTTCAGCGACGTCATGGGGTCCTGGAAGATCATGCCGATCCGGGCGCCGCGGATCTCCTGGAGGCGCGACGCCTTGGCGCCGAGCATCTCCTCGCCGTCGAACAGCACCGAGCCGCTGACGGTGGTGTTCCGCTTGTCGACCAGGCCCATCAGCGTCAGGAACGTGACGCTCTTGCCCGAGCCGGACTCGCCGACGACGCCGAGCGTCTTGCCGCGCTCGACCGAGAAGCTGACGCCGGAGACCGCCTGCACGACGCCGTCGTCGGTGCGGAAGCTCGTCCGCAGGTCCTTGACCTCGAGAACGGCCATCAGGTCGCCCTGATCCGCGGGTCGAGGAACGCGTACGCGACGTCGACGAGCATGTTGAAGAAGATCACGGCGATCGTCGCGAAGACGACGATGCCGGTGATGAGCGGCAGGTCGTCGTTGTTGTTCGCGCTGATCAGCTCTCGCCCGAGCCCGGGCAGCTGGAAGATGCTCTCGGTGAAGATCGCGCCGCCGAGCGCGAGGCCGATGTCCATGCCGAGAATCGTCACGACGGGCAGCATGCTGTTGCGGAGGACGTGCTGGATCATCACGCGGCGCTCCGAGGCGCCTTTCGCGCGCGCGGTCCGCACGTAGTCCTCCGACATGGTCTCCATCACGCTCGCGCGCACGAGGCGCACGTAGAGCGCGGCGAACAGGACCATGAACGTCACCCAGGGCAGGATGAGGTGGTACGCCCACTGAACCGGCCCGCTACACGTCGCGCCGGGGGTGCCGCCGAAGAAGTTGCAGTAGTCGGCGATCGGCGTCAGGCCGAGCTTGTAGCCGAAGACGTAGGAGAGGATCAGGCCGATCCAGACCGGATGCGCCGAGATGCCGATCAGGACGAACGTCATCGAGACCCGGTCCATGACCGACCGGGGCCGGAGTGCCGACAGGACGCCCACCGGGATCGACAGCGACAGCCAGAACACCGCGCCGCCGAAGACGAGGGACGAGGTCACCGGGGCGTCCTGGCCGATGATGTGGTTCACGCTCTGGCGGTTGACGAACGAGGTGCCGAGCGACTGGTGGCCGATGATGTTCCAGAGGAACCGCAGGTACTGCTCCCAGATCGGCTGGTCCAGGTGCATGAAGTGACGCACCTTCGCCACCTCGGCCTGGGTGGCCGCCTTGCCCGCCGCGAGCGCCGCCGGGTCGGCGGGGATGACGTAGAAGATCAGGTACGTGACGATGGTGGCCGCGAAGAACAGGAACACGGCCCAGAGAAGTCTGCGGATGATGAAGGTGGCCATCGTCTGTCGTGGCTAACGGAGCACGTCGCGTTCTACGACCCGCCCTGCCGGCTTCCTGCCGGGCCCGGCGGGCGGGGGCGACTGCCGCCCCCGCCCGCTCGAGTCCGTGGAACCTGCTCGCCGGCTACTGAACCGCCAGCGCGTTGAGGTCCGGCTCGCCGAAGTACGAGCTGTAGATCCAGTTCTTCACACGCGCCGAGACGAAGTACCGGTTGTTGTCGATCTGGTACGGAACCCACGGTGCGTAGTTCTGCATGATGTTCTGGTCGAGGGCGGCGTACGCGGAAGCACGTGCCGACCCGGAGAGGGCCGCAGCCGCGTCCATCTGCTTCTCGAGCGCAGGAACGTTCAGGTACGACATGTCGGTGTTGTTCGCGTCCTGGATCGTGCGCCCGTCGAGCAGCGTGTTGATGTAGTCGAACGGGTCGAAGTAGTCGGCGCACCAGCCGGCACGAGCGATGTCGTAGGTGGTGCCCTTCTTCTCGAGCGACTGGTAGTAGATCGTGCCCGGGGTCGGGACGTCGGTCGTCGAGAAGCCGAGCTGCTTCAGGTTGTACTCGATGATCTGCGCCTGCGCGGTGCGGGCGGGGCTCGTCGAGTGCCAGACGCTGATGTTGCCGCTCATCGCGCCGCCGACCTTCTTCGCCTGGGCGACGTTGGCGCCGGCGTAGGCGTAGATCTTGTACGGCTTGTAGCCGGGGATGCCCGGGACGAGGATCTGGTCGGTGCGGGAGCCCGCGTACTTGCCGAGGATCCGCAGCAGCGCCGGACGGTCGATGCCCCAGTTGGCCGCCTTGCGATAAGCCACGTTCGCGAACGGGCCCCTCGCCGTGTTCAGCAGCAGGTAGTCGACGCACGACGACGGCCCGACGAAGAAGCGGCCCTTGTTGACGCCGTACGTGGCACCGAGATCGGCGGCCGCGGTCGCGGGCACCGTGCTCATGTCGAGGTCGACCTGGCCGGCCTTCGTCTGCAGCAGCGACTGATCCTGATCGGTGTTGCTGGTGATCACGATCTTGTCCGGGTTGGCCGGGCGGCTGCCCTTGTAGTACGGGTTGCGCGCCAGGACCGTGGTGCGACCCGGGTCGCGGCTCTGGATGTAGTAGGGGCCGGCCGACGCGAAGGTGTTGAGGCCGGTCGTGGTGTACGGCATGTCAGGCTTGACGGCGCCGAACCACTGCATGCTGAGGTACGCGACGAAGGTCGGGTTCGGCTTCGTCAGGTGGAACGTCAGCGTCAGGCCCTTGGCCGTGATGCCGGAGATCGTCTGCGCCTTGCCGTTGTAGAAGGCGTCGGCACCGACGATGACGTTCTGGAACTGGTCGTTCACGCCGAGCGGTGAGCCCATCTTCGGGCTGAGGATCCGCTCCCACGCCCGCTGATAGGCCGCGGCCGTGACCGGGCTGCCGTCACTGAACTTGAGGCCGGGACGAAGGGTGAACGTGTAGGTCTTGCCGTCCTTCGAGACGGTCGGGAAGGCGGTTGCGGCCTCCGGGTAGAGCTGGCTGCCTGCCTGCCCCGGCTTCTCGGGGAAGTTCACGAGCAGCATGTTGATCGCGTAGTCCAGGGTCCAGTCGTTCGTGACATAGGCGAGTGCCGGATCGACGAAGTCGAAGTCGGTGTTCGACTGGGCGATGTTCAGCGTTCCACCCCTGGTGATCTTGGACGTCGCCGTCGAGCCCGTGCTCGAGCTGGCAACGCCGGCGGTCGTCGCCACGACCAGCAGCGCTATCCCGGCCCCGAGCAGGAGCACGGAAAGCAATTGCTGCTTGATGCGCATATGACTCCTTCCCTCCATCGCTTCGAGACGACGGGCCACGTGGCGCCGCGTCTCACGGTAACAGTCTGGTTTTCTACAGCTATCGGTCTGGTTATGCAAAGCGCGTCAATTGAGACGGTGTCGACGATCGGTAGTTAGGCGGGGCTTCGGGGGCTCTCACGGCGGCGGGTGGAGATGCTTGGGCTGCTGCCCCACGAGGCTGCCCCCGCCACCACCGCCACCACCCCCGCCACCCAGGGCCGGCCCGGTGAACGGGCGGCTCTTGGGCCTCGGCTTCGCCGTGTGGGTGGCTCCGCAGGCCGCGAGTGCGCCCGCGACGAGCAGGGCCAGCCCCGTCGCCCGAGCGGTCGGCGCGGTCACGGTCAGCTCCCGGTGTAGCCCTTCGGGTCGAACGCGTCGCGGAGGCCGTCGCCGAGCAGGTTGAACGCCAGCGTCGTCAGCAGGATCATCAGGCCCGGCCACACCATCAACCACGGCTGGATCAGGTAGTAGTCCGGGGCCGTCGAGAGCAGGTTGCCCCAGCTCGCCGTCGGCTGCGGGATGCCGAGCCCGAGGAACGACAGACCCGCCTCGCCGATGATGTTCTGGGCGACGATCAGGGTCGAGTAGACGATGATCGGAGCGACCAGGTGCGGCAGCAGGTGGGAGCGCATGATGCGCGCATCGCCGGCGCCGGTCATCCGGGCCGCCTCGACGAACTCCTTCTCACGCAGCGAGAGCACGATGCCGCGGATGATGCGGGCGGGGTAGAACCAGCCGAACACCGAGAAGACGAACGCCAGCGTGAAGACGCCGGGTTGGATGACCCCGCCGAAGGTGATCGCGTTCAGCTGCGGGCCGACGACGACGCGCAGCGCGATCACGAAGAGCAGGAACGGGAAGACCATGACCATCTCGATCAGCCGCGAGACGACGGTGTCGACCCAGCCGCGGTAGTAGCCCGCCATCAGGCCCATCAGCACGCCCAGGGCCATCGACGCCACCGTGGCGAGGATCGCGACCTCGAGCGACGTCTGCGCGCCGTAGAGCAGCCGCAGGAAGAGGTCGCGGCCGAGCGACGAGTCGCCGCCGAGGATGAGGATCGTGTTCTTGAAATGGCCGACGGCGCCGGGGTACGGGGTCGTGCTGATGTGCGTCCAGGGGCCGACCGGGGCGAACTTCACCTGGTTGACGCCCTGCGCGAAGATGTCGTTCGGGCCGTGGCCGAGGAGGCGGGCGGCGATCGGCGCGCCGGCGAACGCGAGCAGGAACAGGAAGATGATGAAGCCGACGCTGGCGAGAGCCAGCTTGTCGCGGCGGAACCGGATCCAGACGAGCTCCCAGTAGCCGCGTGCCTTGACGGCGACCTGGCCGGCGTCGCGCAGGTCGAGCGCGCCCGAGCTGCCCTGACCCGCCCCGAGCGTCCCCGCGCTCGCGCTCACGCGGCACCGGCCGGGCGGGACGACGAACTCGCCATGGCGTATCGGACGACGGATGCGCTCAAGAGTTAGCCACTCTACGACGTCAGGGCGTCCGCCCCTGCCACCACTTCCAGGATCTCCTGGGTGATCTCGGCCTGCCGTGCCCGGTTCATCGCCAGGGTGAAGCTGTCGATCAGCTCGCCGGCGGCCTTCGAGGCGTTCCGCATCGCGGTCATGCGGGCGCCCTGCTCGGACGCGGCCGACTCGAGCAAGGCCCGGTACAGCTCGGTCTCCACGTAGACGGGCAGCAGGCGGGCGAGGATCTCCTCCGGCTCGGGCTCGTAGATGAAGTCGCCGGTCTGGCGCTTCACCTCGTCGTCGGACTCGTCGGCCTGGAGGACGTCGAGCGGGATCGGCAGGATCTCGCGCACCGTCACCTCCTGCACGAGCGCGGAGACGAACGCGTTGTAGACGATCACGACCCGGTCGACGCGACCGTCGACGTAGGCCTCGGCGAGCGCATGCGCCATCGCCTGGGCGTCGGCGTACTCGGGCCGGTCGCTGAAGCCCGTCCACGCCTTCCCCACCTCGAGCTTGCGGAAGCGGAGCGTCGACGCGGCTTTCTTGCCCGAGCTGAACCACAGCACCTGCTGGCCGGCCGACTGTGCCTCACGCTGGAGCACGAAGGCGCGGCGCAGGACCTGGGCGTTGAAGGCCCCGGCGAGCCCGCGGTCGCCGGTGATCGGCACGAGCGCCGTCGTTCGGATCTCCTCACGCCGCTGCAGCAGCGGCAGGCGCACCGAGCCGGCCGCCTGCGCGACGCCGCCCATCAACTCGAGCATGCGGTCGGCGTACGGCCGCATCGCCTCGATGCGCGTCTGGGCTCGCCGCAGCCGGGCCGAGGCGACGAGCTCCATCGCCTTCGTCAGCTTGCGGGTGTTGGTGATCGAGCGGACGCGCCGCTTCAGGTCCTGGACGGACGCCATCGGCTCTCGCCTACTCCTTCACGTTGAAGGCGCCCGCGAATTTCTCGATCTCGGCCGTCAGCTTCTCGGCGAGGTCGTCGGGCAGGTCCTTCGTCTCGCGGATCGCCTTCAGCACGGTGCCCTCGGTGCGGAGGTGCTCGCGCAACTCGTCCTGGAAGCGCGGCACCTGCTCGGTCGGGATCTTGTCGAGGTGCCCGTGGATGCCCGCGAAGAGCGCGGTCACCTGCTCCTCCATCGGCCACGGCTGGTACTGCGGCTGGTTGAGCGTCGCGACCATCTTCTCGCCGCGCGTGAGCGCCTGCTGCGTCGCGCGGTCGAGCTCGGAGCCGAACTGCGCGAACGCCTCCAGCTCGCGGTACTGCGCGAGGTCGAGGCGCAGGCGGCCGGCGACCTTCTTCATCGCCTTCGTCTGCGCCGACGAGCCGACGCGGGAGACCGAGGTGCCGACGTTGACGGCCGGGCGGACACCCGAGAAGAACAGGTCGGACTGCAGGAAGATCTGCCCGTCGGTGATCGAGATGACGTTCGTCGGGATGTAGGCCGAGATGTCGCCGGCCTGCGTCTCGATGATCGGCAGCGCGGTGAGGGAGCCGGCGCCGAGCGCGTCGCTCAGCTTGCACGAGCGCTCGAGCAGCCGCGAGTGCAGGTAGAAGACGTCGCCGGGGAAGGCCTCGCGGCCCGGCGGGCGGCGCAGCAGCAGCGAGAGCTGCCGGTAGGCGTCGGCCTGCTTCGTCAGGTCGTCGTAGATGATCAGCGCGT
>CAYXXE010000071.1:0-11153 GCA_964468985.1 uncultured Gaiellales bacterium
GCCGACTTCATGCACCTGATGCTGACGCTGCGCGAGTCGGAGGCGTCGCGGTACACCGAGCGCGACACGCCGATCTTCGTCGGCCAGCAGATGACGATCGCCGAGGCGCTCGACCGCCTCGACGGCATCACCGCCCGCGTCGAAGCGTAAGCGGCCCTCCCGGCTCAGCCGAGGCGCTGCTGGTCGAGCCAGGTGCGCACCGCCGCGTACCCCGACGCCGCGGCCACGACGATGAACGCGAGCGCGTCACGGCCGCTCGGGGACCGTGTGAACCAGACGCCCAGGTCGACGACCAGCAGGCCGATGGCGGCGTAGAAGACGCCCTGGGCGCGACCGGGCCACGTCGCGATCTCGCGGCGGCCGAAGTCGCGCCAGAAGAAGTAGGCGACCACCGCGATCGCGACGAAGAACGCGAGCCGCACGAGCGCGCCGGCGACGCCGACCGCTCCCTCCTGGTTGAGGATCACGACCAGCAGCGCGACGAGTGCGAGGATCCCGAGGTTGCGCCAGAACGGATTCAGGCGGCCGAAGCGGGTCTTCATGTCGCCGTCATGTACGCCCGCACGCCGAGTGCCGCGGCCAGGAGCGTCGCGATCGCGAAGTAGAGCAGGCGCGCGCGCGGCTCGGACGGCGCGTACAGCCACGGCGCGAGCACGGCCAGCAGCGCGAACGTCCCGTAGGCGTAGTGCAGCCGGTCGTGGGCGCGGCGGTGGTCGGCGAGGAGCAGCAGCCCGAGTCCGACCTGCGCGATGAGCAGCGTCTGGGTGAGCGCCAGCAGGTGGGTCACGACCCTGCCGGCACCGCGCCGGCGGGCGAGGAACGCCGAGGCGGAGGCCGCCAGGCACACTGCAACGACCAGGAAGGCGTTGGCGTGATGAACCGTCAGCATGGCCGCGCCCAGACTACTGAACGGACGATCGGAGAGGTGAACACGTGGTTGCAGAAGGCACGCCCGCCCCGGACTTCGCGTTGACGAGCGACACCGGGGAGACGATCAGGCTCTCGGGCCTGCGCGGCCGGCCGGTCGTCATCTACTTCTACCCGAAGGACGACACGCCCGGGTGCACCACGCAGGCGTGCGGCATCCGTGACGTGTACGGCGAGTTCGAGCGCGCCGGCGCGGTCGTCCTCGGCATCTCACCGGACACCGAGAAGTCGCACGGCAAGTTCCGCGACAAGTACAGCCTCCCGTTCCCGCTGCTCGCCGACACCGACCACTCGGTCGCCGACACGTACGGTGTCTGGACGGAGAAGGCGTTCATGGGCAAGAAGTACATGGGCGTCACGCGCGCGACCTTCGTGGTCGACGCCGAGGGCGTCGTCAAGAAGGTGTTCCCGAAGGTCAAGCCCGCCACGCACGCGGACGACGTGCTGGCGGCGCTCGCGGCGTAGGTCGTCGCGTCAGGCGAGGGAGACGGTCAGTTCCGAGCGGTCATCGGCGTAGCCGTCGCCGAGCCGTTCCCGGAGCGTCGTCTGGAGCTCACCGGTCGACTCGAGCTCCTCGACGATGTCGGCGCCGCCGATCAGCTCTCCCTTGACGAACACCTGGGGGATCGTCGGCCAGCCGGAGAGCGACGACAGATCCTGGCGGATCTGCGGGTCCGGGAGCACGTCGACGGTGGTCACCGAAACGCCCGCGCGGCGCAGGGCCTTGAGCGCCCGGTCGGAGTTGCCGCACATCACGAGCTGCGGGGTGCCCTTCATGAACAGCGCGACATCGGCCTCGTCGATGACGCTCCTGATCTGGTCCGTGTAGGTCATGGCGATCCTTTCGTCCTGATCCGCAGTTCGTGAATGGTCCCGTCGGCGAGCGGCTCCGCAAGGACCTCGTAGATCCGCCGGTGCTGCTCGACCAGCGTCAGGCCGCGCAGCGCCGGGGCCGCCACCGTGACCTGGAAATGGTCGCCGCCGCCGGTCCGGTCGGCCACGTCGAGCTCGGTCGCGTCCGGGAAGGCGCGATGCAGGAGCTCGTGCAGCGTCTCGCTCATCGCTCGATCGTAGCCACGCCGGACGGCCTCGCGGCGGGCCTGCACGCTGCATCTGCACGGGCCTGCCCGGGTACACTGTCGCTCCGCGCGGATGTGGCGGAATTGGTAGACGCGCACGGTTCAGGTCCGTGTGCCCGTAAGGGCGTGGAGGTTCAAGTCCTCTCATCCGCATTCTGAACAGGGTCGCTGTCCTCGGCTCCGTGGCCTTGCTCGCCGCGGTCTCACTCTCCGGCGACTCTCTCGGGGCCGAGCGCGCGGCCCCCTCGACGACCGAGGTGATCGTGACCCTCCAGGCACCGCCGCTCGCGCTCGCCGGCCGCTCACTCCTGGCGGCATCGCGCAGCCGAGCTGCCCGCAGCCTCGAGGCGAGCCAGGCTCTCGTCATCCGCCGTCTCCAGGCGGCAATTCCGGCGGCCCGTGTCCGCTGGCGCTACCGGCTGGTGGCGGACGGCTTCGCGGTCGAGCTGCCGCGCTCCGACGTCGCTGCGCTCGCTCACCTGCCGGGCGTCGCGAAGGTCTGGCCGAACCTCCGCTACCACGCCCTCGCCGCGGCCGACACGGGCGGCTGGATCGCGATCGGCGCCCCCACTCTCTGGGGAGCGAACCTCGACACGGCAGGCAGCGGGATGAAGATCGGGATCATCGACGACGGCCTCGACGCGGCGCACCCGTACTTCAACCCGCAGGGCTTCAGCTACCCGCTGGGGTTCCCGAAGGGCGACACGCAGTACACGACGCCGAAGGTGATCGTCCAGAGGACGTTCACGCCGGCCGGTGCGACCTGGAAGTACGCCGCGGTCCCGTTCGACCCCAAGAACTCCTTCCACGCCACGCATGTCGCCGGGATCGCCGCCGGGGACTACCTCACGAACGCCGGCGGCGTCGCGATCAGCGGTGTCGCGCCGCGCGCCTACCTCGGCAACTACAAGGCGCTCACGATCCCGACCCCCGGGTTCGGGCTCGACGGGAACAGCGCCGAGATCACGGCGGCGATCGAGGCCGCCGTCGCCGACGGGATGAACGTGATCAACCTCTCGCTCGGCGAGCCCGAGGTCGAGCCCTCCCGCGACATCGTCGTCGCCGCGATCGACGCGGCGGCAGCGGCGGGCGTGGTGCCCGTGGTGGCCGCCGGCAACGACTTCTCCGACTTCGGCTACGGCTCGATCGACTCGCCGGGCTCCGCCCCCGGCGCGATCACCGTCGCGTCGGCGAGCGTCGGCGGGGAGCTGTCGGGCTTCTCGTCCGGCGGCCCGACGCCGGTGTCGCTCCAGCTGAAGCCGGACGTCACTGCGCCCGGAGACTCGATCCTGTCGTCGCTGCCGCCCAGCCAGGGGACCTGGGGCGAGCTGAGCGGGACGAGCATGGCGACACCGCACGTCGCGGGAGCCGCTGCCCTGCTGCTCGAGCGCCATCCGACCTGGACGGTGCCCGAGCTCAAGTCGGCGCTCGTCCAGACCGGCGACCCCGTGCACACGGCGACGGGCGCCGAGGCGCTGACGACCCGGGAGGGCGGCGGCTTCGTCGACCTCGCGCGCGCAGACATCCCGCTGCTCTTCGCCGCCCCGACGAGCGTCTCGTTCGGCGAGCTTCCGACCGGCGGCTCCCGAAGCGCGAGCGTCGTGCTCACCGACGCCGGTGGCGGCGCAGGTGACTGGGCGGCGACCGTCGCGCCACAGCAGGGCGACGGCCAGGTGGCGGTGACCGGCCCGGTGACCGTTCCGGGCACGCTGTCGCTCACCGCGACGGCAGGGGCGACCTCAGGCGACTCGACCGGCTTCGTCGTGCTCACGCGCGGCACCGACGTGAGGCGCATCCCGTACTGGTTCACCGTGAGCGCGCCCGCCCTCGGCGGCGAGCCGGCGACGACGCTCACGGCCACGGGAACCTATTCGGCGACGACGGCCGGCGGGGCGAGCCTGGTCTCCGGGTACCGCTACCCCACCGGCGGCGATGTCCGGTACCCCGGGCCTGAGCGGGTCTTCCGCTTCACGGTTCGCGGGCACCCGGCGAACTTCGGGGTGGCCGTGCTCTCGGGCCATGCGGTGCCGCACGTCGTCCTCGGAGCCGACGAGAATCACCTGGCGGGGTACCCGGGGCTGCCGGTCGACCTGAACCCGTACCGCGCCCACTACGGCCAGCGCCGGCAGATCGCCGGGGCCGTCCTCCCCGCCGCCGGCCCGTACTCGATCGTCTTCGACACGCGAACGGCCGCGGCGGCAGGCCCGTTCGTGTTCCGGTTCTGGGTCGACGACCGGACGCCGCCGACGCTCCGCCTCCTGTCCCGCCGGGGCGCGATCGTCGTGTCCGCGAGCGACGCGGGTGCGGGCGTCGATCCGGACTCCATCGCCGCGACCCTCGACGGCCATCCCGTGACCGCACGTTACGACGGCTCCACGATCCGCCTCGCCGCCGCTCCCGGCCGGCATCGCCTCGTGCTGGCGGTCTCCGACTACCAGGAGGCGAAGAACATGGAGGACGTCCCGCCGATCCTGCCCAACACGGCGACGCTGCGCGCGTCCGTGATCGTCCTCCGCCCGAGACTGCCGACGCGTTAGCGCTTCTTCGCGTCGTGCTCGTCGATCGTGGGGAGCAGCGCGAGGTCGCGCTCGACGGAGCGGGCGAACTCGTCCGACTCGTCGAGGTCGCCGGGCACGACCCGCAGGTGGCTCTTCCGCCGCTTGCGCTGACGGCTCCGCCGTGCGTCGACGCCGATCCGCGCACCGAAGCGGGGCCATTCGGCCGCCACGAGGAGCGCGACAGCTGCGGCGAGCAGGACGACTGCGATCACGCTCACGCCCGAAGGATAGACGCGACGGCACCGGTGGCTCCGGCAGCCGCTCGTTTCGAGGTGCCGGCCGCTACGGGAGGACGACGATGTTCGGGTAGTACAGCGGCTTGAAGACGCTGAACGGGCCGACCAGCGCCGCTGCCTTCTTGCAGCCGGCCGCCGCCGCCGACACCTTCACCTGATGCACCTGGAGCGAGCCCTTGAAGGCGGCCTCGTCCTGCCCGTGCTGGAGCGGCGACAGGGCTGCTGTCGCCGCGCTCAGCGCCTTCGCTTCGGGGTGCGCCTTGAGGAACGCAGCGAGGTCGGGGATCATCCGCGCGCACCTCGTCCGGTCGGCGACCACCGTGGCCGCGGCCTTCAGGTAGAGCGCCGCGAGCGCCTTGAACGGGTCGGCCGCCCGGGCGCCTGCCGGTGCCGCGGCCGGGGCCGAGACTGCACCTCCGGCCGTCACCGCGACCAGCGCGAGCGACACGGCGAGAGCGGCGAGAAGCGGGCGCACCGCGCGAAGATACACGAATCGCCTCAGGAGGCCGACGACGTCTTCAAGCCTGCGAATCGCGCCAGCGCCGTCGGCAGCAGGCGGCAGAGGTCGGCCTTCACCTTCGTGCTGTCGCCGAAGTCGGTGGCGCGAAAGAGCAGGTGCGGCTCCACGATGTATCCGCCGGAGAGGTCCCAGCCCGCGCGGAGCTTCACGCACGTGAGCGGCTTGAGATAGAACCCGATCTCCCCGTAGAGCTCGGTCGGCGTGGCGCCCTTCCGGGTCTCGTAGGTGATCTCGAACCCGCGCGGCGGAGCCTTCGAGAGCCACAGACAGGCGGGCCCGGCCGTCTCGCGGAGCGCCATCGGGTGCACGGCCTTCGCAGCGAAGGCGCTCGCCACCTCGGCCGGGTGCAGGAGCGAGCACACGGGCGGTGGCGCTGCGGCCTTGTGCCCGCAGCCGGCCGCGGCGAGGGCGAGGAGGCAGAGGAGTACGAGACGGGCGCCTCCCCGGATGATCGCGCGCGGCACGCGGCGGACCTTACTGCCGGAGCGCTCCCGATCACGCCCGAACGTGAGGAGCTCCCCGGGTTGGACTCGAACCAACAACCCTTCGGTTAACAGCCGAATGCTCTGCCAATTGAGCTACCGGGGATCGGCGGCGCAGTACTCTCGACCTGCGGAGCGCCGGGGGAGAGTGTAGCCGGGGGCGGCCCGAGCCTTGCTCAGGAGACGCCGGTGGTGGCCTGGCGCAGGCGCTGGAGCGCCTCGCCGAGCTCGACGCTCCGGGCGGGAGTCGCGGTCTGAAGCTCGCGGCGCAGGCCGCGCGCCCGGAGGTTCAGGAGCAGCTCCTTGCCCGTCGCCTCCGTGATCCCCTCGGCGGCGGCCTCGGCGTCGAGCTCGGCGTAGAGGCCGAGCTCGTCTGCGTCGAGCGCCGCGCCGTCGACGATCCGGTCGCGGATCGACCAGTGCCGGGCCGAGTCGAAGTGGTCGCGGGTCAGCTCCGCCAGCGCGGGGCGAAGCGCCGGATGGGCGATCGCAGCGGCGAGCGCGGCCCGCTCGAGCCGGTCGCCGGCGTCGAGCAGCCGCGGCGAGACCTGGCGCCCGCTCGCGGCGCTGGAACGACTCGCCCGCAGCTGGATGGTCAGGCCGAGCCGGTCATTGGCGAGGCGCCACGCCTCGTGCTTCTCGGGGGAGTCGGGCGCGGCGTCGAGCAGCGCCTTCACGACCCTGAAGGCGGCCTCGCGGTCGTCGGCCCGCTCGATCTCGGCCGTCACGCGGTAGACCAGGTAGGGCTCGGCCGCGCGCAGCCGCTCCTCGAAGCCGGTCGGGTCGTCGGCCGGGTCGACGCCCGGCGGCAAGGCGACGACTTTGATGTCGAAGCCCTGCTGCGCCGCGAGCTCCATCCCGCGCAGCGTCGCCGTCTGCCCGGCGATGTCGCCGTCGAAGGCGAGCCAGAGGCGCTTGGTCAGGCGGCCGAGCTCCTTCAGCTGCTGCTCGGTGAGGGCGGTGCCCATGCACGCGACGACCGGCTCGAAGCCGGCCTGGCGGAGCGCGATCACGTCGGTGTTGCCCTCCACGACGCACGCTCGATCCTCGCGCGCGATCGCCGCCTTGGCCCGATCGAGCCCGTAGACGACGGAGCCCTTGTGGAAGAGGGTCGACTCCGGCGTGTTCACGTACTTCGCGGCGAGCGGGTCGTCGTCGTGGAGCCGCCGGGCCTGGAAGCCGACGATGCGACCGCGGGCGTCGGCAAGCGGGAACAGGAGCCGCCGCTGGAAGTAGTCGTCGCCGCGCTGCCGCGTCAGGCCCGCCTCGCGGAGCTCCGCCGGGCCGAACCCTTTCTCGGCCGCCTTGCGCGCGAGGACGGAGCCGCCCAGCGCGAGGCCGAGCCGGAACTCACGCGAGACCTCCTCGCCGAGGCCGCGGCCCTTCAGGTAGTCCCGGGCCATGCCGCCGGCCTGCGAGTCCCAGAGCGTCCGCTCGTAGAACGTCGCCGCCTGGTCGAGCAGCTCGTAGAGCCGGCGGCGGCGGTCGCGATCGGCCGTCTGCCGGCTCGTCTCCTCCTCGTACTCGAGCGGGATCCGGAAGCGGTCGGCGAGCCATTCCACGGCGCCGACGAAGTCGAGCCCGTGCGCCTCCTTGACGAAGCCGATCATGTCGCCCTTCTTGTGGCAGCCGAAGCAGTAGAAGAGCTTGTCGACGGGGTTGACCGAGAAGCTCGGCGTCCGCTCCTCGTGGAAAGGGCACCGGCCGACGAGGCGCGACCCGGCCTTGCGGAGTTGCGTGCGCTCCTCGACGACCGCGACGAAGTCGGCATCTCGCCGCACGGCTTCGACGGAACTGTCCTTGATGCGCGCCATCAGTCGAGACCGGCAGCGTATGCGAGCGCGAAACGGTCGGTCATGCCGGCGACGAACTCGGTTGCCGCCTCCGGATCGTCGCCGCGGGCGATCAGCGAGGCGAGGATCGCGCGAACGGTGCTGCGGGCGCGCTCGTGCTCCGGCTTCGTCTCCGGGCCGACGTAGACGTGCTCGAACATGAAGGCGCGCAGCGCGAGCATCGCTGCGCCGACCTCGTCGCTTTGGGCGATGTCGCCGACCCGCGCCGACTGCTCGATCAGGTCGTGGACGAGCGTGTCGATCCGCTCGCTGCCGCGTGTGCCGAGGATCGCGAGCTCGTGCGGCGGCAGCTCCGCCTCCGAGAGGATGCCGTAGCGGATCGCGTCGTCGATGTCGTGGTTGATGTAGGCGACCCGGTCGACGATGCGGACGATCTTCCCCTCGAGCGTCTCGGGCTCGCGCGGCCCGGTGTGGGTGAGGATCCCGTCGACGACCTCGTGGGTGAGGTTGAGGCGCCGCGCGATCCGCGCCGACTGCTCGTTGTGCCGGAAGCCCGGCAGCCCGTGCGCGCGCAGCGCCTCGTCGAGGGCGGCTTCGCCCGCGTGCCCGAACGGTGGGTGGCCGAGGTCGTGGCCGAGCCCGATCGCCTCGGTGAGGTCCTCGTTCAGGCGGAGCGCCCGCGCGACGACCCGCGCGATCCCGGTGGTCTCGAGCGTGTGGGTCATCCGGGTCCGATAGTGGTCGCCGGCCGGGTCGATGAAGACCTGCGTCTTGCCCTTGAGGCGCCGGAACGGCTTCGAGTGGACGATCCGGTCGCGGTCGCGCTGGAAGGGCGTGCGCACACCGCAGTCCTCCTCCTCGCGCTCCCGGCCGCGAGTCCGGTACGAGTGCACGGCGAGCGGCGACAGTGCGGCCTCCTCCTGCTCGCGGATGCGGGCGGCGAAAAGGTCGGCGACGTTCCCGGCGAGCTCGGGCATGTCGGTCCAGGGTAGACGGCGCGGCGGCGAACGAGGCTCAGATGATGATCGGGACGGAGCCGCCGTCGGCGCTCCACGCGGCGCCGGTGACGTACGAGGAGCGCTCCGAGCAGAGGAAGACGATCACCGCGGAGATCTCATCGGGCTCCGCGAGCCGCCCCAGCGGGCGCCCCGCGCCGACCCGGGCCAGCACCGCCTCCCGATCGCCGAGCTGGTCGGCGAGGCCCCCGTCCTCGAGCCAGATCTCGGTGGCTGTCGGGCCCGGCGCGACCGCGTTGCAGCGGATCCCGTCCGCGGCGTGCGCGTCGGCGACCAGCCGCGAGAACGACAGCAGCGCCGCCTTCAGCACCGAGTAGTCGGGGTACGTCTGCGACGGCCGCTTGGCCGACGTGGACGAGACGTTGACGATGACACCGCCGCCGGCGGCCTGCATCGGCGGCAGCGCCGCCCGCGTGGCACGGACGGCTGCCATCAGGTTCAGGTCGAACGACGCCTGCCAGTCGGCGTCCGAGACGTCACCGAGCGTGCGGATGACCGTCCCGCCGACGTTGTTGACGAGCACGTCGATGCGACCGAACCGTTCGAGGGTCGCGGCGACGACGCGCTCGGGGCCACCCTGCACCGCCAGGTCGCCCGCCACGTGGAGGTCGCCGATGCCCTCGGCGCGCCGACCCGACGTGACGACGACCGCGCCTTCCACGCGCAGGTCCTCGGCGACGCGCTTGCCGATGCCGCGCGTCGAGCCGGTGACGACGCACACCTTGCCCTGCAGCCCGAGATCCATCGCCGGTTACCGTAGCTGCATGGACACGACGCTTCTGCTGGTGCGGCACGGCGAGACCGACTGGAACCTCGACGGCCGCTGGCAGGGCTGGGCCGACCCGCCGCTGAACGACACCGGGCGCGCGCAGGCGGCCGAACTCGCACACCGTCTCTCCCGAGAACCGGTGGACGCGGTCTATTCGAGCGACCTTCGACGCGCGCTCGAGACGGCGGAGCCCGTCGCCGCGGCGCACGACCTCCGGGTGGTCGCCGATCCAGGGTTGCGCGAGATCGACGTCGGCGCCTGGTCGGGCCTGACGCGGCCGGAGATCGACGCCCGCTTCCCCGACGGCAGCCGGCCGGGCGGCGAGACGCACGAGCAGCACAGCGCGCGTGTCCTGGCGGCACTCGAGCAGATCGCCAGGGCCCATCCCGGGCAGCGGGTCGTGATCCTCGCGCACGGCGGGTGCGTCCGCGTCCTGCAGCGGAGCGTCGCCGACGACCTGACGAAGCTGATCCCGAACTGCGCCGTCTACGAGGTGCGGTTCGGCGACGACGGCTTCGTCCCCGTCTGAGATAGGTTCTGGCGGTGGAGGATTACACGAACAAGTACAAGGGCGAGCAGGTCGAGATCGCGCTCTTCGGAGGCGAGTACCAGGACGGCGTGCTCACTGCGTACTGCTACGTCGAGGACGTCGCCCACGTCGAGCTGAACGGGCACATCCTGATCCCACTCCAGAACGTCGCGTCGTTGCACTGCTCGAGCCGCTGCGACGCTCCCGAGCCCGACTGGCCGCCGCGCGCACTCGCCGAGGACGACGGCGACGGCGTCGACGAGGACGAAGAGCCGTAGCCGGGAGTCGAGCGGTCGCAGGGCGGCGGACGCTCGTCCTCCGGAACCTCCTCAAGCTCGCGGCGCTGTTCGTCACGAGCGGCCTGCTGTTCGGCGCTGCCGGCTGGGAGCTCGGCGGCTACCGCCTCGGGCTGTTGTTCCTGGGCTCGATCGTCCTCATCGCGGGGGCGCTCTACGCCTACGCCGACCGGATCGTGATGGGGATGGTCGGCGCCCGCGAGCTGCCGCGGGCAGAGGCGCCGGCGCTCCATTCGACGGTCGAACGGCTCGCGGCACTCGCCGGCGTCGTACGGCCGCGCCTGTACCTCCTGCGGGACGGGTATCCGCGCGCCCTGTCGGCGGGTCGCGGCGCCGGCGGCGGCGCCGTGCTGGCGGTGTCGGCGGGCCTGCTGGGCGTCTCGTCGCCGGCGGAACTCGAGGCGGTCATCGCCCACGAACTGGCCCATCTCCGCCATCGCGACGTGCTGCTGCAGAGCGTCACCGTCGTGCTGGCCTCGGCTCTCCTCGAGCTGTCACGCGTCGGCGGCGCCCTGCAGCGCGCGCTCCTGTTCGTGCTCGGCCCGTTCAGCGCCGCGTGCGTGCATCTCGTCCTGTCACCGAGGCGGGAGTATGCGGCCGACCGGTTCGCGGCGACGCTCTGCGACTCACCCCACAGCCTGGCCGACGCGCTGCTGCGGCTGGAGCAGGCGATGGAGCTCGTGTCGTTCCAGGCGGGCCCGGCGACGGAGCCGCTCTACACGATCAACCCGTTCGCGGAAGAGGGGTTGGCGGCGCTGTTCGTGACGCACCCGCCCACGGCGGAGCGAGTGCGCCGGCTGCGGGCGCTCGACCCGGACTGGCGCGAGAAGCTCCGCACGAGCTGACCGGAGAACGACGAAAAGCCCCTCGTGGGGGCTCTCCGTGCGTGAAAGAAATGGGCGGCGTCCTACTCTCCCGGGAGGTTGCCCTCCGAGTACCATCGGCGCT
>CAYXXE010000072.1:0-11136 GCA_964468985.1 uncultured Gaiellales bacterium
CTTCGAGCGAGAACTGCTTCTGGCCGAGGAAGCGCTTGCGCAGGAACCGCTCCATGCCCTCGACCTCGCACAGCCGGCGGAACAGCGCGAGCTTCTCGTCGGCCGGCAGCGGCTGCCGGAACTCGCCCGACTCGATCGCGTGCCGCAGCCAGACGCGCTGCTCGTGGGCCGACAGGTGCTCGAGCTCGTAAGCCATCGTCCCCGAGTAGATCTCGGCGAGCTGCGGCAGCACGTCGGCGAGGGTCTCGCCCGGGACGGCGACGCGCAGGACGGAGGCGGGGATGCGCGCCTGCAGCTCGGGGGTCAGCCGCGGCTCGAGCCTGAGCGGCTCGAGCGACGGGTCGCCCACCGGCTCCGAGCCGAGCGGGTCGAGCCGGGCGGCGAGGTGACCGTGGGTGCGGTGCGCCTTGACGATCGCCATCGCCGCCGCGACGCCGCCGAGCAGCTGCGGATCGACCGAGCCGAGCGCGGGTGCGACGGCCGCAGCCGTGCCGCTGCCGTTCGCCTTGCCGTTCGCACTGCCGTTGGCGCTCGGGGCCGGCTCGGCCGGCGCGGCCACCGGCTGCGGCGGGGCCGGGAGCGAGTCGAGGAGGCGCACGACGCCGGGCAGCGAGGCGAGCAGCGCGGACGCGTCGCTCTCGAAGAGCGTCCGCCACTCCTGCGGCACCGCCTCGGGGTTCTCCAGGTAGTCGTCGAGGAGCGCCCGTGCGTACCCTTCGTTCAGGCCGTCGACGTGATTCGCGCTCACTCCGAGTGTTGTACCAGGGCGACCCCGGCTGTCCTGCCGGGAGCCTGGTTCAGTGGAGCCTGGTTCAGTGGAGCCTGGTTCAGTAGAGCGGGTGGTGCGTGATCACCTGGAGCGCGGCGCCGGCCACGAAGCCCACACCGACGACGGCGAAGCCGACGCCGACCAGGCGCTGCTGCTCGCGGCTCATGACGGCGGCCGCGATCAGCAGGATCACGGCGACGGGAGCGAGCCGGAAGGGGCGGTAGGCGAGCTCGAGGAGGCCGAGGAACAGGGCGCCGGAGGCCATCAGGCCTGCGACCCACTCGGCCGGGCCGGTCGCTGCTGCGGTCGCGGGGGCGTCGGTGCTCACGGGACGACTCTACCGCGGTCGCGGTCGGAGCGCCCCGTGGAGGCGGCGGCGCGCGCCTGCCTCGTGCCGCCACGGCCGCCGTGCGGACGGTCCGGGCGCGGCCGACGGCCGCCCGGGCGCGCCCACGGCCGCCAGATCGACACCTCGGGCTCCTCGGAGGCGCCGGGCTCCGGAACGGCCCTGATCGCGTACCAGACGACCATGCACACGTAGGCGACCGGCACCTTCAGGACGATCAGCATGAAGATCAGCGCCCACGCCTCGGTCGACATCGTCCAAGTGTAGAGGCGGTTGCGGAGAACCCGCAGACGTTCGGGTCGCTAGGTACAGTCGGCGGCCGGATGGAGGCTCTCGCCCGGCTCATTCTGCGGCGCCGCAAGGCGGTGATCGCCGTCTGGATCGTGCTCACCCTGTTCGGCGGGTTTGCCGCAGGCCAGGTGTCGAAGCGCTGGTTCCAGTCGTTCTCGATCCCGGGCTACTCGGCCTACGAGGCGAACCAGCGGATGCTGAAGACGTTCGGGAGCGGCGAGAACGCCCCGCTCGTGGCCGTCGTGACGGCGACGACGGGCGACGTGACGAAGCTCGCCGGGGTCCAGGCCGCGCTCGAGGCGGCCGCGGCGGCCGCCGGCCCCGACGCGCGGTCGTCGTCGTTCTTCTCGACCGGCAGCCCGATGTACGTCTCGGCCGACCGCCACACGACGTTCGAGGAGATCGTCGAGCCGGGCACGCCGGGCTTCACCTTCAAGGACAAGCACGGTCAGGCGCTGAGTGCCCTCCAGGCGAAGGCGCCGCCCGGGACGACGGTGCACGTCACCGGCCGCGACCCGATCGAGAGCGCCTCGAGCGGCGGCAGCAACGGCCCGAGCGTCCTCGGCGAGGCGCTCATCGGCGGCCTCGGAGCGCTCGTCATCCTGTTCTTCGTCTTCGGGACGCTGCCCGCCGTGCTGATGCCGCTGCTCGCGGCCGTCGCCTCGATCCTCAACACCTTCACGCTCGTCTGGATCCTCACCTACGTCACGAACGTCTCGATCATCGTCCAGTTCCTGATCGCCCTCGTCGGGCTCGGTGTCTCGATCGACTACGCGCTGCTGATGATCTTCAGGTTCCGCGAGGAGCTGCGGCACGGCAGCTCGGTCGACGACGCGGTCGTGACGACGATGCGCCACGCCGGGCGGTCGGTGATCGTGTCGGGCTCGACTGTCGCGGTCGGGCTGTTGAGCCTGATCATCCTGCCCCTGCCGTTCATCCGGTCGATCGGGATCGGCGGGATGCTGATCCCGGCCGTCTCGGTGCTGGCGGCGACCACGCTGCTGCCGGCGATGCTGGCGATCCTCGGGACGCGGATCAACTCGCTGCGCGTGCTGCCGCGGAAGTTCGTCGAGGGCAGCGACAACCTCGACGCAGGCTTCTGGAACCGCTGGGCGCGGACCGTGACGCGGCGGCCCGTGGCCGTCGCCGCGATCGGCGTCGTGGTCGTCGCCGCCCTGCTCGTGCCGGGTGTCCAGCTGAACCCGAGCGAGGCGCAGGCGAAGGACCGCCCCGGGGCCGGCGACGCGATCGCCGGCCGCGACGCGCTCGCCGCCGCGCACATCTCGGCCGGCGTGCTGAAGCCGTTCGAGGTGCTCGTCGAGAGCAACGGCGCGCCACCGCCGGCGGGGACGCTGGCGCTGATCGCGAAGCGCGTCGCCGCCACACCCGGAGTCGACGGCGCCACCGCCCCGGCCGCCTGGCGGAAGGGCGGTGACGCGATCGTGGAGGCGATCCCGGGCGCCGACGGCTCGGCTCCCTCGACGAAGCACACGATCTCGAAGCTCGAGCACTCGGTCCTGCCGGCGCTGGCAGCGCAGACCGGTCTCCGCCTGACGCTCGGCGGCGTCGCGGCCGAGGACCAGGACTTCGTCCACGCCGTCTACGGCAACTTCCCGTACGTGCTCCTGTTCGTCGTGCTGCTCACGTACGTGCTGCTCGCGCGCGCGTTCCGGTCGCTGATCCTGCCGCTGAAGGCGGTCGTCCTGAATCTCGTCTCGCTCGGCGCCGCCTACGGCATCGTCGTCTTCATCTTCCAGTGGGGCCACGGCTCGCAGGCGATCTGGAGCGTTCCGGCGACGAACTCGATCATCCCGTGGATCCCGCTGATGATCTTCGCGTTCCTCTACGGCCTCTCGATGGACTACGAGGTCTTCATGCTCACCAGGATGCGCGAGGGCTACGACGAGACCGGCAGTACCACGCAGGCGATCGCCCTCGGCCTGTCGCGCACCGGCAAGCTCGTGACGAGCGCCGCGCTCGTCCTGTGTCTCGCGTTCTTCGTCCTCTCCACCAGCCCCGGCACCGACATCAAGCAGTTCGGGATCGGGCTCTCGGCCGGGATCATCTTCGACGCCACGATCATCAGGGCGCTGCTCGTGCCCTCGATCATGCAGCTCCTTGGCGACTGGAACTGGTTCTTCCCGGCGCGCGCCGCGCGGCTGCTGTTCACGTCGGCTGCGCCCGAGCCGGCCCCGGCCGACTGAGGCTCCGAAGTCAGACATACGTCTCGACCACGAGGACACCGAAGACAGCCGTCAGGACGGCGCCGAAGGCGGCCCACTCGAGGCCGACGGCGGGCCGCTCGGACAGCGCCCAGTACACCGTCCAGGCCGCCAGCAACGTCGCGAGCGACGGACGGACACCGGCGGCCCAGAAGGCGGCGAACCAGACGGTCGCGATGCCGAGCCTGGGCCGCCGGCGCACGGCGAGCCGAAGACGGTCAGTTGGCGGTTGCCGTCGAGTACGAGCCATCGGCGTGGGCCCAAACCTTCACGTCGGGGTAGAACTCCTTCCAGTCACCGATGTGGAAGACGCAGTTCGTGACGTGCGCCCGCTCCTCGGTGTAGTGGCCGCTCGTGCCGATCCCGTTCCAGTACGTGTAGAACCACGAGTTCGGCGGGTAGACCGTGCCGAGGCACGCGCTGGCGCTCCCGTCGAACGACCAGCCGTGCCGCTCGTCGTAGACGATGCCGCCGGCCCAGCACCAGTGCTCGAGCGCGTGGAAGCGGTAGATCTGCGTTCCGAACAGGAACGAGGTCTGGTTCGTCGAGATGTCGAGATCCCGACAGCCGGAGGGCCAGGCGGGACTCCCACCCCCGCCGCCCACGTTCACGTTCGGCGTCGCCGGCGGCGGCGCCGGGGCACCTGTGGCGGCGGCTGCTCCGCACGCGATCAGGGCCAGGGCCGCAACGGCGGCCGCGATCAGAAAGCGCATGTGTTCTCCTCTCTCGTTGTCTCCAGCGACAACGGTAGAGGGGGCTTCGATACCTGTCTGTGGCGGAAACGAACCGATTTCGACGTGCGCGCTCCGGCTACGTGCGCTGCGACTGGCGCTCGCGGTACGCGCTCACCTTGGCGCGGTTGCCGCACGAGCGCATCGAGCACCAGGCTCGCGAATGGTTGCGGGCGGTGTCGAGGTAGACCCACCGGCAGTCGTCTGCCCGGCAGGCCTTCAGCCGCTCCCAGCGCCCGTCGGCCATCGTGGCCGAGACGATCGCGACGATCCGCCCCAGCGCGCCGGCCACCCCGGGAGCCTGTGGCTCGAGCTGCCCCGACCCGCCGACGAAGCGAAGCCGGAAGCGCGCCCGCTCCCCGGCTGCATCGAGGACGGCCAGCGGGCCCGCAGTCTCGACGACGACGCCGTTGTGGGCCTGGAGCAAGGTCCGGATCGCCTCGCGCACCTCTTTCGCCGCCGCGAGGTCGCGCGCGCTCACCCGCGAGCCCGGAGCGAGCAGCCCACGCTCCGTCAGCCATGAGCTCAACGCGCCCGGCCGGTCGAAGGCCTCGTGCCAGGGAGTCAGGTCGAGCGAGTTGACGAAGTCGCAGAGCAGTTCGGTGGAGCTCTCACCGGTTCCGGCTGTTGTCACCATCTTGTCACCGTTTATCTTCTGTAGGAGGTTACGTAACCGCTATCATCGTATCACTGGTTAGAGAAGCCGTGAGGGAAGACGACGATGGGAGGCCGAATCATGTACGTGCATCCGGAGATCCGTAGGCAGCTGGCAGCAGACCGTCTCGCAGCGCTCCAGCGCTCAGCGACACCCTTCAGGCGGGCCGAGACGTCGAGCGAACCGGCACGCGAGCCGTCGTCGGTCGCCCTGCGGCTCTGCCGTAGCGACGACGACCCGGCGCTCGCCGTGCTCGCCCAGCTCTCCGAGCGAGCCGTTCCGGCCGGCCGGCTGGTGCTGGCGCTGGTCGACGACCGGATCGTGGCGGCGCTGCCGCTCGCGGGCGGCGAGGCGTTGCGGGATCCGTTCGTCCGGACGTGCGAGCTGATCAACCTGCTCGAGCTCAGGGCCGCTCAACTGCGGACGGAGCTGCGCCCGGGCCGGCGCCGCAGCCGGGCCTTCGGCGTGCTCGGCGGCGCCCTGTAGGCGTCAGCCGAGTGCGCTGCTGGCCCGCGCCGCTTCGACGAACGCCGCGCCGTCGGGCCGCAGCGCGCGGCGCCGGCTCCAGACGGCGCCGATCGATCGCGGGCCGACGAGCCCGGGGGCGAGCTGGACGAGCTCGGTGTCGACGCGCCGGTCGTCGACGGCGAGCCTCGGGACGATCGCGGCGCCGAGCCCGGCCGCGACCAGGCGCTGGGCGACGGCGCCCGTCTCGGCCTCGAACACGAACCTCGGCTCGACGCCGTGGGCGCGCAGCTGCGTGACGACATGCTCGCGGGACGGCGCGTGCGCGATCAGCGGCAGGTTGTGGAAGGCTCTCGCCTCGAACGCGGGTGTCGCACCGCTGCGGCCGTTGCGATGCACGACCGCCACGAACGGCTCGTCGCCGAGCGGGGCAGCCTCGAGCGCGTCGCTCGGGCGCGCCGCGTCGGTGAGCGCCAGGTCGAGCTCGGAGCGCACGAGCAGCGCGACGACGGCGTTCGGCGACGGGACCTCGTGGAGGGTCACCGGCAGACCGCAGGCCCGGAGCAGCGGCGCTGCCAGCCGCTGGTTGAGGTCGGGTGTCACCCCGACCCGCAACGCCGGTAGCCCGTCGCCGTCCGCCGCCGCCAGATCGGCCTGTGCCGCCCGCATCCGCGAGATGACCGCGTCGGCATGCAGGAGCAACGCCTCACCCGGAGGAGTCAGCGCCAGCGGCCGCGTGCCGCGCGACCGCTCGACCAGGCGCCTGCCGACGAGCAGCTCGAGCGCGGCGATCTGGTGGCTGATCGCGCTCTGGACGTAGCCGAGCCGCTCGGCCGCTCCCCGGAACGACCCTTCGCGCGCGACGGCGTCGAGTGCGACGAGATGACGGAGCTCGACCCCGGCCCACCAGTCCCCTCCCATATGACCTGTGACGAACGCAACGTGGAAAAGTCGTGCCGCCGAGGGCCTGGGGCGTCGGCTTAACACTTCACCGGGCGACCACCTCCACCACCGCGAAGATCACGTACGCCCCCACGAGCAGCGCCCCGCCTGCCCGTCCGACACCGCCCCGGCGCGCCAGGAGCACGATCGCGGCCAGGGTCGTCGCCGGCAGCCAGACGAGCGCGACCTTCACGTCGGTCGCGGGCCGGGCGAGGCTGACGAAGAGCGCCGGCAGGACGACGCCGGCGAAGAGGTTGAGCGTGTTGCTGTTCAGCGTCTCGCTGACGAGCGCGGAGCCGCGGCGCGCCAGGCCGAGTCGGACGCCCGTGAAGGCGTTCGGCAGGCTCGCGAGCGGCCCGAGCACCAGCAGGCCGACGAGCGCGCGCGGCGCGTGCCAGCCGTCGGCGATCGCGAGCACCGACTCGACCATGCCGTACGAGCCCGCCACGATCACGGCGACCTCGACCGGAATCAGCCTGCCGAGGCGCCACGCGGTCGCCGATTCGGGGGCCGGCACGGTGCCGTGCTCGTCGGCGTCCGAGGCCCGGTCGAGCGCGGCGACGGCGCGCCGGGGGAGCGGCAGCCGCGCGGTCAGGCGCGGACCGGCCACGAGCAACAGGAGATACGGGCCGAAGACCGCGACGAACAGAAGCGCCGTCCCGGACGCGGGTAGCACGCCCAGCAGCAGCGCCGCCGCGAGCACCACCGCGACGAGGCCGACCGCCCCCTCGAGCGCGAGCGACTCTCGCCGCAGCGCGACACCGCCTGCGAGCAGCGCGCTGAGCCCGACCATCGCAGCGACGTTGAAGACGCTCGCCCCGACCAGCAGCCCCACCCCCACCGTGCCCGCCCCCTTCACGAGCGCGACGAGCGCCGAGGTGATCTCCGGGCAGTCCGCCGCCAGAGCGGTGACCAGCCCGACCGCCGCCTCGGGCAGGCCGATCCGGCGGCCGACGCGGTCGAGCCGCCGTGCGAACAGCGCCGCGGCTCCGAGCGTGACGGAGAGCGACACGGCGAACAGCGGGATGGCGACGGAAATCGGCATGGTCGGCTCGTGCCGACCAGGCTTCCCGGCTCACCGCCGTTGATCGTACTAGGCCGCGACCCTCCTCACCGGCGTCCGTTCGGTCCCGCCCAGCCGCGGGTCCGGCCGGAGGATGACCGTCTCGCTCGGCGCGTGCGTGAGCATCCACAGGAGCTCCTCGGGGCGGAAGCCGTGCGTCCACTCGGTCGGCGCCGGTACGACGACCCGGTCGAAGTCCTCCACGTTCCAGAGCCGCTCGATCGCGTGGATCGGCGTGCGCCCGCTCTCCATCCGGGCGTCCACCGGTACGCCGGCGCGCAGCGCGGTGTGCTCGATCGCCTCGAGCAGCGGGATCGCGACGGCCACCTCGCGGTGCATCGGGGCGTCGAGCGGGAACTCGAGCGGGACGAGGATCAGGTACGCGGGCACGAGCGTCGCCTCCTCGATGCGCGCGATCCGGACAGCCGCGGCGAGCACCGTCGGATCGAGCTGGCCGCGCGTGAACGGGATCAGCACGCGGCGATCGCCCGGCCGCAGCGTGCGGCGGTGACGCCGCCGGTAGTAGGCGGCCGCGAGGGCTGAGCGGATCGCGGCGAGGCGGCGCGCGACTCTCTGGCCGAAGGTCATCTCGGCTCGTCCTCGCGCAGAGCGCGGTCGGCGACCACGCGGATGTCGATGCCCGGCAGCTCGCGCACCATCCGGGACAGGAGCGAGCCGCGCAGAATCTCGACGCGACGGCGCTCGTCGGGCGTGCCGACGAAGATGTAGGTGGTGCCGCGCTCGCCGGCGACGCGGCGGACGGCGGCGACGAGGTCGTCGCCCTCCTCCTCGAGGAAGTGGATCCCGAGCATGCTGGCGAGCCGGCGCAGCGCCGCGAGCTGGGTCACCTCCTCGGCGGTCGGCTCCTTCCCGGGCGGGCGCACCCAGATTGCGTCGATCTCCGAGCCGAGGCGCTGCGACGAGCGCCAGGCACGGCGGAGGATCCGCTGGGACTTCGGCTGCGGCTCGATCAGCGCAAGCACGCGCTCGGCCACCGCCTGCTTGCTGAGCGGCTCGAGCGTCGGCGCCTGCCGCCGCGATTCGACGTCCTCGGCGACCTCGCGCAGCACGAGCTCGCGGAGCGCGGCCAGGTTCTCCTGGCGGAAGAAGTTCTGGAGGGCGACCTCGACGCGCTCGAGCGGGTAGACCTTGCCGGCCCGCAACCGCTCCTGGAGCTCCTCGGGCGACAGGTCGACCAGGACGACCTCGTCGGCATCGTCGAGGATCCGGTCGGGGAACGTCTCGCGCACCCTGATGCCGGTGAGCTCGAAGATCGAGTCGTTCAGGCTCTCGAGATGCTGGATGTTGACGGTCGAGATGACCGAGATGCCGGCCGCGAGCACCTCGTCGATGTCCTCGTAGCGCTTGGCGTTGCGCATCCCCGAGGCATTCGAGTGCGCGAGCTCGTCGATCAGCGCGAGCGCCGGCGCCCGGGCCAGGATCGCGTCGAGGTCCAGCTCCGGCACCTCGCTCCCCGCCAGGCGGAGGCGCGGAGTCACCTCCAGCCCGGCGGCGAGCGCGGACGTCTCGGGGCGGTCATGCGGCTCGAGGTACCCGATCAGGACGTCCCGCCCCGCCGCCTGCGCCTGCCGCCCCTCCATCAGCATCCGGTACGTCTTGCCGACGCCCGCAGCCATGCCCACCAGGATCCGGTAGTGGCCGCGCTCGCCCACGTCATGCGCCGAGGACGTTGTGCACGATCAGGTCGATCAGCTTGATCGCCACGAACGGCAGGACGACGCCGCCGGCCCCGTAGATGAGCAGGTTGCGCCGCAGGAGCGCCGTGGCCCCGATCGCGCGGTACTTGACGCCCTTGAGCGCAAGCGGCACGAGCGCGGGGATGATGAGCGCGTTGAACACGATCGCCGAGATGATCGCGCTCTTCGGGTCACCCAGGTGCATGATGTTGAGCTGGTTGAGCGGGCCGCGCTCGCCGGCGTGCTTGGCGTAGGCGAACGCGAACATCGCCGGCAGGATCGCGAAGTACTTCGCCACGTCGTTCGCGATCGAGAACGTGGTCAGCGCTCCACGCGTGATCAGCAGCTGCTTGCCGACCTCGACGATCTCGATCAGCTTGGTGGGGTCGGAGTCGAGGTCGACCATGTTGCCGGCCTCTTTCGCGGCGGTCGTGCCGGTGTTCATCGCCACGCCGACGTCCGCCTGCGCCAGCGCGGGTGCGTCGTTCGTGCCGTCACCGGTCATCGCGACCATCCGGCCCTTCGCCTGCTCCTCCTTGATCAGCGCCATCTTCGTCTCCGGCGTCGCCTCGGCGAGGAAGTCGTCCACGCCGGCCTCCTTCGCGATCACAGCGGCCGTCACGCGGTTGTCGCCGGTGATCATCACCGTGCGGATGCCCATGCGGCGGAGCTCGTCGAACCGCTCGGTCATGCCGCCCTTGACGATGTCCTTCAGGTGGATGACGCCCAGCACGAAGTTGTCGCGGGCGACGACCAGCGGTGTCCCGCCCGCGCGCGCGATCTTGTCGACCTCCTCGTCGAGACGGGCCGGCGGCCGGCCGCCCTGCTCCTCGACGAAGCGCTTGACGGCGTCGGCGGCGCCCTTGCGGAGCCGGCGGCCGTCGATGTCGACGCCGCTCATGCGCGTCGTCGCCGAGAACGGGATGAACTCGTGCTCGCCGAGCTCCTGCTCGCGGATCCCGAAGCGCTCCTTCGCGAGCACGACGATCGAGCGTCCTTCCGGCGTCTCGTCGGCGAGCGACGCGAGCTGGGCCACCTCGGCGAGCTCGCGCTCCTCGACGCCGTCGACCGGGACGAACTCGGACGCCTGGCGGTTGCCGAGCGTGATCGTGCCCGTCTTGTCGAGCAGCAGCACGTCGACGTCGCCCGACGCCTCGACGGCGCGGCCGCTCATCGCGAGCACGTTGCGCTGCACCAGCCGGTCCATCCCGGCGATGCCGATCGCCGACAACAGCGCGCCGATCGTGGTGGGGATCAACGCGACGAGCAGGGCAATCAGGACGGTCTGGGACGTCGCCGTGCCTGCGTAGATCGCGAACGGGCGCAGGGTCACGACCGCCGCGAGGAACGTGATCGTCAAGCCCGCCAGCAGGATGTTGAGGGCGATCTCGTTCGGCGTCTTGCGGCGCTCGGCGCCCTCGACGAGCGCGATCATGCGGTCGAGGAACGACTTGCCCGGCTCCTGCGTGACCTCGATCACGAGCTGGTCCGAGAGCAGCCGCGTGCCGCCGGTGACGGCCGAGCGGTCGCCGCCCGACTCGCGGATCACCGGCGCGGACTCGCCCGTGATGGCCGACTCGTCCACCGAGCCGACGCCTTCGATCACCTCGCCGTCGGCCGGGATGATCTCGCCGGCGAGCACCAGCACGACGTCGCCGCGCTGCAACTCGGGCGCCGGTACCTCGCGCCCGTCGCGCAGGCGGGCGTTCGTCGTGGTGCGGGTCGCCCGCAGGCTCGCCGCCTGCGCCTTGCCGCGACCTTCGGCGATCGCCTCGGCGAAGTTCGCGAACAGCACGGTCAGCCAGAGCCACACCGTGATCACGCCGACGAACCACAGCGAGCCGGTGTGGCCGCGCGCGAGATCGAGGACGAAGATGCCCGTCGTGATCGCGCTACCGACCTCGACGATGAACATCACCGGGTTCTTCAGCTGCAGCCGCGGGTCGAGCTTCGGG
>CAYXXE010000073.1:0-11059 GCA_964468985.1 uncultured Gaiellales bacterium
CAAGCCTCCCAAAGACTCTGTTATAGTTCGTAACACGAAATAATCGTATCACGAAATATCATGGCGAAGAAAACCCCACCTCAAGCCGACGTAAGCCTTGAAACGGTCGCCGACCTCCGTGTCGCACTGCGACGCTTCGAGGCGGCAACGGAGCGTCTGGCAGCCGCAAACCAGCTCACCGCGCGCCAGTACGACCTGCTCGCTCTCCTCCACGCGCCCTCGCGCAGCGGGAGTCTCGCGAGCGCTATCGCCGACCAGCTCAGCATCAGCCGCAACGCGATGACAGAGCTCGTCTCGAGAGCGGCCGCCGCCGGACTCGTCGATCGCGGCGACGACGCAGCCGATGCGCGACGCAAGCCGCTCAAGCCCACGGCAGAAGGCACCCGCCGATTCACGGCCGCAGTGAAGGCGCTCACCCCCGAACGAGATCACCTTCTCGAGCTCCTCCGGAACGCAGCTCAGGCGACCGAGCAACTCACCGCAGGAACGCCTGAGGTCAGCGAACCTTGATGCCGGGCTGAGTGTCCATCCAGGCGTGGGCGTCGTAGGGCGCCACGAGGATCCCCTGCCGGAAGCTGCCCGAGACGTCGGATGCGGCGGAGTCGAAGACGAGGTAGAGCCGGGTCTCGATCCCGGGGTTACCGAGGTACCCGGGCCCACAGCGCAGTCCTTGCTTGCAACTCGAGACCTCGTAGACGTAGAGGTGGAGGAACTGGTTCGACTTGAGCTCGTCGCGCCGCTCGACGAGCCCAAGGTTGACGCCGTACCTCCAGAGGAGCCCTTTCGGCCCGAGGTGGAGCGGCGGGTACCCGTCGCCGGCGAAGGCCCGGATGAACTTGCTGCTCGGCGCGCCCGTGGCGACCCGCTCGAACGCCGGCTGCCCGAGACCGATCGAGCTGAGGTTGAAGGCGTCGAGAAAGAACGCCATGAACCCGAACTGCTCCTTCACAGCGTGCGCCAACTCGGCGAACTCGATGACCCCGGAGATCCGCTCGAGCCCGGCACTCTTGTGCTCTGCGAGATCCTCCTCGAGCTTCTCGGCCTTGACCAGCTTGTTCAGCCACAGGTCGTAGAGCGTTTCCGCCCCATTCAACGCACCGGTGACGGCAGGTCCAGAGCCGGTCCATTCTGAGAGGAGCTTCGCCTCCTCGACCGGCAGCCGCGCCGGGTGGTCGTAGATCAGGTTCGGGGACACGGTGAGTGTCGGGTCGGCTTCGCCTGTCTTCCCGCCCGCCCGGCAGGCGGCGGCGCTGCACGATTCGTGGGCCTTGACGGTCAACGTCGTCCCGAGCTTCGTGAGCAGGCCGGGAGCCCAATAGCGAAGCCGGACATGCCCACCCGCGTCAGTCCTGAGGCCTGTGAGGTAGCGGCCGACCCCGCAGCGAGTCGGATTCGTCCCATCGCACACGTAGCCGGTCGCCGCCGGGTCGACCCTGCGGTCGCGAATCGGCGTCACCGAGGCAGTCACCGTCGCGCCGGCGACCGGCCTACCGTGATCAGCGGGATCGGTGACGGTCACGAGCAGATCGGTACACCCCGAGAGGCACTTGTCGCCCTCGACGAACGTCGGCGAGACACCGTCGAATGCGAGCCCCGAGGTCAGGCTCTTGTCCCCGCTCACTGCGACATCGAGGGGACAACCGGTCGTGCCCGCGCCCGAGACGACATCGGCCGTCCGGCGCACTGCCGCCTGCGTCCCGCATGGACTCACCGGCGGCGGCGCTCCCGTGCGAGCCCGGACACCGAAGTAGCCGCGAAACACGGAATATCCCGTCTCGCAGGCAGCGAGCTGCCCCGTGAAGCTGAAGGCGAAGCCGGCACCCTGGTAGCCGGTCCCGGACCGCACCTGCCCCACATTCGGCATCGCGAAGACGAGCGGGCGCGAAGCCCAGTGAAAAGCAGGCGCCGACGGGATCTCACCGACCTTCACCGTCTTGGCCCGCGAGGTGACAAGGAACTGAATCGCAGGGCTCGCCGCACAGGCGGCGTTGTAGAACCAGACCTCGACCGACGATCCGGGTGGAGAGCTCAGGGCAGCTGCAGCCTGTGCGAAGGCATCCGGGTGGGCCGCCGGCGACGGGTACTGGAGAGGTGCGCCCGACTGCGAGCACACCCCTCCCGCGGGCACGCCCTGCTCGCTGCAACGAACGCTGAAGTAGTAGTCGGCCGAGATACCGACCGGGGGCGAATCCGCGACGGGCGCCGACACCGCCCACGAGCCCGTCGCGCCGGCGACCACGACGAAGAGCAGAACGAGAAGAGCCGGGGCGCCCATGGAGCGACGCGACCGTCCCGACACCGGACGCGGCGTGCCGCGTACCCCACAACTCCGCAGGCGCCCGGCGTTGCCGATCGCCAGCCACCGATTCGCTCTCGATCCGAAGCCGGCCAAACCGAACCTCAGGCCATGAAGATTCGCGAGAGGACGGGTGCGCTCAAGATTTGCGCAGCACGATCGGGCCGTCGAGTGTCACGGTGGCCGGGCATCCGGCCGGGCGCCTGTCGAAATGGATCTCCGCCGTGTTGACCCTGAGGGTCGTTATCTGACCTTTCTCGAGCTTGACCGTCCCGGCGATATGCGCATTGAAGAAGTTCAAGGTCTGCATGCCGATGAAGAACGTCCCCTTCGCGCTGTTGATCACCCCGGCATCCTGAGGGCTGCCGTTCGCGGTCCGGGTCTGCCCGCCGCCGACGCACTTGTACGGGAACGTCCAGGCCACCAGTTGCACGGTGTCCGCGTTGCCGCCGGTCCCGGTCAGTCGGAGCGCCAGCGAATGCTTCGGACAGCCGCTCCCTCCATCGCCGATGAACAGGATCCCGCCGGCCGACGACTCCGAGCGGCGCGCGCCCATCCTTGCGCTACTCGTCGCACGACACGGCTCGCTCTGCCCCGTGACGGCGAAAGCCACCTCGTTGCCCTGATTGTTGTCGTCGAGCGAAACAGTCACGATTGCCCACTTCGCCCCGAACCCGGAATGGTTCAGGTCGACCTTGCAGGTCTCGTCGTTCGCAGCACATCCGGACACGACGATCTCCTCGAGGAACTCGCCGCCCCAATTCCAGTGGTGGTAGATGCAGCCCGACGTTCCGCAGAGCGTCGGCTTCTTGATGTCGGTCCCGATGAACGGCGAATGCAGCGTCACCACACCGCTCGAACTGTCCTCGACGTCGAGCGTCTCCGTCGGCAGGTTGAGCCCTGCGCAGAGGCGAAGGGCCGCCTTGCCGGGAAGGGCACTTCCAGGGTTGCACGCTGCGGCCCGGGAAACGGCCGTCGGCCGGCCGGCCGCGCTTGCGACGAGCAGCCACACGGCGCCGACGAGAACGAGGGCGGAGACGAGAAGCCACTTCGACGGCGACGCCATCGCCACCTACTCTTGTCGATGGCACCTCCCGACGTCAACACACCGGAAATACCGGGACACCGGTCTGCGTCGGGTGGTTCGGCTCGCGGCGTTGCGCGGCGCCCTCTAGAAGAGCGACTTCAGGACGCGGTAGAGCGCCGCCCCGACCGTGACCATCAGGACGACTCCGCCGGTTCCGACGACGATGCCGGCGACGAGCACGACGACGTCCTCCAGGACGATCGAGAGCGCGATCCCGACCGCGCCGAGGGCCGGCAATGTGTCCAGCCCCGAAAAGGGCGGTGCGACTGCCGCGCTGATCGCGAGCGTCATGAGGAGAAGGCCGACGATCCGCAGCGAGAGCCGGTGCGCATAGAGCGCGGCGCCGCGCGGATGGGAGAGACGCTCGACCTGACGGACGCGCCTCACGACGAACGGAATCGCCTTGCCCGTCATCGTCACACCGAGGTCGCGTCGCGCCAGACGCGCCGGCAGCCAGATCGTTCTCCGGCCGAGGATCATCTGCGCCGCGAGAATGACCGTGATCGCCTCGAACACGTGCGTCACCCCACCGGTCGGAAGAGGCAGGGCCGGTACGGCCATGAGCATCACGATCGCCACGGCGAAGCTCTTCCCGGCAAAGACGTCGTTCATCGCTCCGAGCGTCTTCGGCGCATCGCTGTCCAGCCAGCGTGCGAGCTTGTCGCTGAAGGGCTCGTCGGGTTTCACGCCGTCCATCCAAGCGCACCGGCCGACCGCGCGCCGAGGCGACAGCCCTAGGATCGGCCCGAACCTGAGCCTCCGGCCGTGGCAGTAGACTTTCAGGGAACTTTCATCTCCCTTCCCGTACGCTTGCGGGAACATCGTCGGCGGATCGCTCGTCGATGCCGAGTCGCTGCTCCGATCGGAGGCCGAATCAACTGATGGTTGTTCGCGAGCGAAAGCCGTCCGTCGCGGCCGAGCAGCTGCGTGCGTCGCCGCCGATCTTCCCGTCCCCGATGCTCGACCGGCTCACCCGCGCGCATCCGGCCACGCCCGCGGTCGTGTTCGGGCCGGCCGCGATCATCCTGGCCGCGGTTTCGATCCGAGGCCTGGGCGTACCGGAAACAGCCATCGCGGCGGCCGGCGGCTACTTCTTCTGGACACTCTGCGAGTACTGGGCACACCGGTTGGTCTTCCATTTCGAGCCCGCGGACGGCATCGGCGCGCGCTTCCACTGGATGATCCACGGGGTCCATCACGACCACCCGAACGACCCGCGCCGGCTCGTTCTGCCACCGGCACTGTCGCTCCCGCTCGGCGCGATGTTCTTCGGGTTGTTCTGGCTCGCAGCCGGCAAGCCGCTCGGCTGGGGGATCTGCGCCGGCTTCTTCGCAGGCTACGTCGTGTACGACACGCTGCATTTTCTCCTCCACCACACGCGGCCGAAGGGAAGGTTCGGGCGCCGGCTCTACGAGTTGCACATGCGCCATCACTTCGAGGATCACGAGCGAGGGTTCGGTGTCAGCGCGCCGTGGTGGGACGTCGTCTTCGGGACATCGGCGGGCGGCAAGCGCCCCCGCACCCGGACCACGCCCACCGACCGCAGGTAGCAGCCGGCTCGATGGGAGAAGCCGCGCGCGATCAGCGCCCGCAACGCACGCCCCGGATCCTGATCCTGACCGCGAGCGTCGGCGAGGGTCACGACCTGCCCGCGCGAACACTGGCGGCCCAACTGCGCGCCGAGCAGCCGGACGCCGAGATCGTCACCGAGGACGCCCTCGCATCGATGGGGCGACTCGTCAGGGTCGTGAGCGCCGACGCCGGCCGAATCGTCTTCTTCCGCTTCCAGTGGCTGTGGGATCTCGGCTTCTGGTTCTTCGCGGGGAACCCCCTGACGCGGCGGCTCACCCAGGTCGCGCTGACGCGCGCGGCCGGGAACGGGCTCGTCGCGCTGATCGACCGCGTCGACCCCGACGTCGTCGTCTGCACCTACCCGAACACGACCGAGGTGCTCGGCCGGCTGCGGAAGGCGGGTCGGATCGGGGTTCCCGTCTGTGCGGCGATCACCGACGTCGCCGCGATGCACTACTGGGCCAGCCCCGGAATCGACGTCCACCTGATCACGCACCCGGAGTCGGTCGACGAGGTCCGGCTGGTCGCCGGCGACGACGCCCGCATCGTCTGCGTGCACGGGCTGACAGCGCCCGAGTTCCTGATCCCGACGAGCGTCGCCGACGCGCGGGCCCGCCTGAACCTGCCTGCCGACGGGCAGATCGTCCTCGTCTCGGGAGGTGGCTGGGGCGTCGGGGATGTCGGCGGCGCGGTCGAGGAAGCGCTGGCCGTCGACGACGTCGTCGCGGTCGTTTGTCTCTGCGGCCGGAACGCCTCGCTGTTCGACGGCATGCGCGCCCGATTCGCGCGCGACTCGCGCGTGCGGGTCGAGGGGTTCACCGATCAGATGGCCGACTGGATGGCCGCGGCCGACGTCCTGGTTCATTCGACGGGCGGCCTCACGGTGCTCGAAGCCCTCATGCGCGGAATCCCCGCGATCTCCTACGGCTGGGGCCGCGGGCATCTCCGAGTCAACAACGCCGCGTTCCGGCGGTTCGGGCTCGCCGAGGTCGTCACGACCCGCGCCGAGCTCCGACCCGCGATCGCGCAGGCCCTCCTGCGCGGCCGGACCCTGACCGACACCTTCGAGAACCTTCCGTCGGCGGCCTCGATCATCCTCGCCGAGGCCTCACGAGCGGACCGGCGGCCAATGATCCCGACGCACGGCTGAGGACTTTGGCGCGGGCGAACGTGGGTCCGGGCGCCTACGATGGGAGAGCCGATGGCCACGATCCGAGTTCAGACGACGACCACCTCGACCCCCGAGCAGTTCGTCGCCGGGCTCACCGACTTCGGGCCGGGCAGAGCGAAGCTGTTTCCGAACAGCGCCGACGATCGCCTGGTCGTGCACGACCGCGGCCCCACGCATGCCGACGTCACCGAGGGCTCACACGGCATCTGGGAACGCCTGCGCTACGACTGGTCGGACCCGAATCGCGTCGTGTTGACGACGACGGATTCCAACGTCTGGGGTGGGCGGTCGGGCCACACGTACACCCTCACGCGGCTGCCCGACGGCCGAACCGAGATCGACGTGGTCGTCGTCCGCGAAGGGAAGAGCCTCGCGAGCCGGGTGCTCGCGATCGTGGTCGGCGCCGTCGCGGCGCCCGTCTTGCGCCGGCAGCTCGCCCGCACGGCGAGGGCGATCGAGGCTCGCAGCACACCGACAGGAGGCTGAGATGGCAAAGCTGAATCTCTCGCAGGTCGGCCGTGTCTGCGTGACCGTCTCCGACACCGACCGTGCGATCGACTTCTACGTCGGGACGTTGGGGTTCAAGAAGGTCGTCGACACGCCGATGGGCGGCGCGCTCCGGTGGGTGGAGGTCGCACTGCCGGGAACGGCCACGACGATCGCCCTCGCACCGCCGCCGCAAGGAGCCGAGGCGGGAGGCAGCCAGACCGGCATCTGCCTCGACACGACCGACATCGACGCCGACCACCTCACGCTGCAGGCCGCCGGCGTCGACGTCGACGCCGAGGTGACGAGATGGGGAGGCCCGGTGCCACCGATGTTCTGGCTCCGCGACCCGGACGGAAACGCCCTCATCGTCGTCGAACCGACCGACGACTGAAGCCGGACGCGCCACCGCGATGATCGGTCGGGAGCCGGAAGTCGCTGCCGTCGCGACCTTTCTCGGCGCGGCTCCTCCACCCGGCCCGAGGGCGCTTGTGCTCGCCGGCGTGCCGGGGATCGGCAAGACGACGATCCTCCGCGACGCGCTTCTGCGCGCGTCGGCGACCGACGTGCGCGCACTCGTGGCCCGGCCCGCGGCCGGCGAGCAGGAGCTGCCGTTCTCCGCTCTCGGCGATCTGCTCGCGGCGCTGCCCGAGGACGCATTTGCGACGCTTCCGCAGCCGCAACAGTCTGCGCTGGCCGCTGCGCTCGGGCGCGGCGAGTCGGGCGGGGCGGTGGACGAGCATCTCGTCGCCCGCGGCGTGCTCGGGCTCCTGGAGCGCGAGAGCGCGGGCGGCGGCCTGGTGCTGGTGGTCGACGACGCGCAGTGGCTCGACCGGCCGTCGGGCGCCGTCCTCGCTTTCGCGCTCCGGCGCATCGATCCGGCACCCATCCGGGTGCTCGTTGCGACGCGGGCAGAGGCCGGGGCGCCTGCCGAGCTTCCGCTCGGCCTGGCCGGGTGGAGCGATGTCCGGCGCGTCGGCATCGGGCCGCTCTCGACCACGGAGGTCGGCGCGCTGCTCCGCGAGCGACTCGAGCTCCGGCTGCCCCGGCCTCGTGTGGAGGCGATCCGGGAGGCGTCAGGCGGCAACCCGTTGCTCGCGCTCGAGCTCGCGCGCGCGGGCGAGGGTACGCGCGAGACGCTCGCCACCACGCTTCCGGCGGCCCTCGAGGCGCGGCTCGCGGCGCTCGACGAGGACACCCGCGAGGTTCTGGGCTTCGCCGCTGCGGCACTACGCCCGTCGCCGGAGCTGCTGTTCCGAGCCGGTGTCGAACGGAGTCGCCTCGAGGCTGCGCTCGCGACCAGCCTGCTCGAGGCGGAGCGAGAACGCCTCTGGTTCTCCCACCCGGCGCTCGGCACGGCGGCCTACGGCCTCCTCGAGCCGGGGATGCGGCGGCAGGTCCACGCGCGGCTCGCCGCCGCGAGCAGCAATGCGGTCGAACGCGGCCACCACGTCGCCCGCTCGCTGCTCGGCCGCGATGACGGGGCTGCGCAGCTGCTCGACGACGCTGCGGACGAAGCGGCGAGACTCGGCGACCACGCGGGAGCCGCGGCCTTCCTGGTGAAGGCCGCCGAGGCGACTGTCGAACGGGAAGGCGACGCGGCACACGAACGCGAGCTTCGCGCCGCCGACGAGCTCGAGCTGGCGGGCGACGTCCGCGGCGCCGCCTCGCTCGCGCAGGACCTGCTGCCGCGGCTCACGGAGGGAGTCGCGCGAGCGCGCGCCCGGCGAACCTTCGTCTGGGCGTCGATCGGGGACGGGCTCTCGTACGAAGCCGCGCTGGACGAGTTCGCGCTGGCGGTTGCGGATGCCGAGGGAGACGAGCGGGTCCAGGCCGGGCTGCGGCTTTCGATGGGCGAGATCTGCTGCGGCCTCTGCAGGCTCGACGAGGCGGTGCAGCACACGCGCGCCGCGATCGAGCTGGCGGAGCGGTCGGGCGACGTCGCCACGGCGACCACGGCGCTGGCGCAGCTCGGCTTCGCGGAGAGCATGCTCGGGCTGGGCGTGACCGACAGCGCCCGGCAGGCGCTCGCGCGGTGGGACGGCACGCTCGGCGCCAGTAGCCCCCCGCAGATGGAGCTGGCCTGCGCACTGCTGCACGCGGCGGAGTTCGACGAGGCCGCGCGGCTCTTCGAGAGCGTGATCGCGCTTGCCCAGGAACAGGGCGTCGAGGCGGTTGAGGTCGTCGCGCGGGCACATCTCGCAGAGACACAGCTCCGTGCCGGCCGCTGGGCGGAAGCACTCGTCAACAGCCGCTCTGCAGTCGAGCATGCCCGCCAGGCCGCGATCGGGCAGATCGTCACGGGCGTCTCCTACGCGCTCGCGATGACCCAGGCGCTGCTGGGACAGCACGACGAGGCGCGAAGGGTCGCAGGCGAAGCACTCGCCGACGCCGAGGCGACCCAGGATTTCTGGTTCCGGATCTCCCACCGCGCGGTGCTCGGCCTGGTCGCGCTCGCCGAGGACGACCCCGAGGCGGCCGTCGACGTTCTCGAGCCTGCGTGGGAGCTGATGATCGAGCAGCGGCTGGGCGACCTGTCGATCTTCCCCATCGCTCCACTCCTTGCCGAGTCGCTCGCCGCCGTCGGTCGGCTCGCCGATGCTCTCGCGGTAGCGGCGACCTTGCGCGCGAGCCCGGTCGGCGGCGGTGCGTGGTGCCGAGCGGTCGCAAGCCGCTCCGAGGCGCTCGTCGCCTCCGCGCAGGGGGACCACGCCGCCGCGCGGACGCTCGTCGCCGCAGCGCTCGAAGCGCATGACGACCTCGCGGAGCCGTTCGAGCACGCCCGCACCCTGGCCCTCGCCGGCGGCATCGAGCGTCGCGCCCGCAGCTGGGGCTCGGCCCGTGCGTTGCTGGTCGACGCGCTCGACCGGTTCGACGAACTCGGCGCCGCCCGCTGGGCGGAGCGGGCCGCCGCCCAGATCGCCCGCCTCCCCGGTCGGCGGCCCGCCGACGGGCAGGCGCTGACGACGCGCGAGCTCGACGTAGCCGCGCTCGTCGCGGCGGGGCTCACGAACAAGGAGGTCGCGGCGCGTCTGTTCCTCAGCCTCAGCACGGTCGAGGCGAACCTGTCCAAGGTCTACGCGAAGCTCGCCGTGCGCTCGCGTAGCGAGCTCGCGGGCCGGCTTCGGCGCTGATTCTCTGGGGTTCTCCCCAATTGCAGGTGGAGGGGTTCCGGGCCTAGCGTCGTCGGTATCGGACAGCTGGCCTACCACACCTTCCAGCTCGCCCGCCCCGCCGACGGCTGGAGCAGGCTCTCGCAGCTGAACGCCCGCGCGCGTGCGGCCTGCGACGAGCTGAGCCGACAGGGCACACGCGTCCGCTTCCTGCGGTCGATCTTCGTCCCGGAGGACGAGGCCTGCTTCCACCTCTACGAGGCCGTGTCGGTCGAGGCCGTCCGGCAGGCGGCGAGGCAGGCGGGCCTCGACTATGCACGCGTCCTCGACGCGACACCGAATCCACAAGGAGAGAGATGACTCGTCGCTGGCTGCTGCTGCTGCTGTTCGTGTTCGTCGTGGTCGCGGGCGCGCCGGCGGGTGCTGCGTCGGCTGCGGCCGTGTCCTGCCGGTCGGGTTGTGTCGATCTGTCCGTGAGCGTGTCGGACGGGCTGGCGGGGCTGGTGCCGGGCGGGCCGGCCGCGTACGTCGTCACGGTGCGGAACAACGGCCCGGCGGCGGTCTCGTCGGTCGTCCTCGCTGTCGCCTCGCCGGCCGCGTTGCGGAGTGTCGCGTTCGTGCCGACGAGCGGCACCTACAACCCTGGCTCGGGTCTCTGGTCGGGGTTGGGCCTGCCATCCGGGCGGAGCGTGTCGCTGCTGGTCGCCGGTGTCGTCGACCCGGCCGCGACCGGCACCCTGGTCGAGTCGGTGTCGGTGGCGCCGCCGGCCGGCACGACGGACACGAACCCGGCGAACAACAGCGCCACGGACACCGACGCGTTGACGCCGGTCGCCGACCTGTCGGTCACGGTCAGTGACGGAACGGCGTCGGTGGCCGCGGGCGGCCCGGTCTCGTACCTGGTCACCGTCTCGAACTGCGGCCTCTCGACCGTCGCCTCGCTGCAGCTGACCGACCTCCTGCCCGCGACCCTGCGGAACGCCGCCTACACGCCGGCCGCCGGGACCTACACCCCGGCCACCCACCTCTGGGCCGGGCTCAGCCTCGCGGCCGGCCACAGCGTGACGCTGACGGTGTCGGGGACGGTCGACCCCGCCGCGACCGGCAAGCTCACGAACACCGTCAGCGTGGCGCCACCGGCCGGCGTGACCGACCCCAGATCGTCGAACAACACAGCGACCGACACCGACACCATCACCAGCCGGGCCGACCTCGCCGTCACCGTCACCGACGCAGCCACCACCGCGGTGCCGGGCGGCCCGACGAGCTACACCGTCACCGTCAGCAACAGCGGCCCCTCGACCGCGACCGGCGCCGCCGTCACCGACACGCTG
>CAYXXE010000074.1:0-10951 GCA_964468985.1 uncultured Gaiellales bacterium
GCCTCGAGCTTCAGGTCGATCCCCGCCGGGCCGTTGACGACGGCGATCAGCGGCTTCGTGGTGAGCGGCTCGAGCCCCTCGGGCAGCTCGCCGGGGTAGGCCGACAGCGGCTCCCCGGTCTCGACGTGGGCGAGCACCTTGCGTAGCTCCTCGACCTCCGCCCTGAGCTTCGCGTCGCCGCCCTTGGCCTGCTTCTCGACCCGCTCGAGCCGGCGCTCGACGTGGTCGCGGTCGGCGACGATCAGCTCGAGCGCAAACGTCTCGAGGTCGCCGTCGGGATCCGCACCGGCGCCGAACCCGGCCACCACGGCGAGGAGAGCATCGACCTGGCGGAGGTTCCCGAGCAGCGCGGCACCCGAGCCCGGCACGTCCTGAACCCGGATGGTGGCGGGAGTGATCTTCCGCGCCCGGACGACCGCCGCGAGCGCGTCGAGGCGGTCGTCGGCGATCGGCGCGACGCCGAGGTTCGTCTTGCCGTAGTCGCCGCCACCCGCCTTGGTGAGCGCCGTGAACAGCGACGTCTTCCCGCTCCCCGGCGGGCCGACGATCCCGACCTCGAGTGCCACGGAGCTCTAGATCGCGCCGAAGCCGACGCGGCTCTCGCGGCCGGAGCGCTTCACGTAGACGACCCGCTTGAGCACGATCGTGTAGCGGCCGTCGTCGGCGTCGAAGGAGATCGACCCGTCGCGGTCACCGCCGAGCGCGCGGTCGAGCTCGTCGGCCGAGGCGGCCGGAACCAGGAGCGACAGGACCTGCTGCGCGTCGAAGGCGATCTCCACGCGAATGCGTTCGATGTCAGGCATGCGAGACGAACTCTGCCAGAACGCCGCCGGTCGCACTCGGATGAACGAACGCGACCTCCAGGCCGAAGAGGCCGCGGCGCGGTGTCTCGTCGATCAACTCGGTGCCGCTCGCGGCGAGACGGGCGAGCTCGGCCGAGACGTCGGGGACCTCGAACGCCACGTGGTGGAGTCCCGGGCCGCGACCCGCGAGGAACCTCCCGACCGGCGTGTCGGGCCCGAGCGGCGCGAGCAGCTCGAGCCGGCTCTCCCCGACGCGCAGCGACGCCGCCTCGACGCCCTGGTCGGCGACGGTCTCGCGGTGCTCGAGTGTGGCCCCGAACAGCGACGCGTAGAGCGCGACCGCCGCGTCGAGGTCGGCGACCGCGATCCCGAGGTGATGGATGCCGCCGGCCGCCATGCGCGCGAACGCTATCCCTTCGCCGCCACGGCCGACCCGGCGAGGGCGACTACGGCGTCGTCCACCGAGACGAACTCCGCCCCGGCCTCGGCCCACGCGGCGAGACAGGCCTCCGTCCGCGCGGCGTCGAGGCCGCGTGACGCCGCGGCGACGAACGCGACGCGCCGGCCGCGGGCGAGCAGGCCGCGGACGGCTGCGTCGTCGCAGACGTCGGTCGCGACGCCGAAGAGGATCACCTCGGCCGGGTCGAGCAGCCGCAGCAGCGGCTCGGCGTTCGGGTTCGTGAAGACGTCGAAGTGCTTCTTCAGCAGCAGGAACTCCCGCCCGTCGAACCAGCGCTCCGGCACGACGTCGAGGCCGAGCGGCACGGGGTCGGCCTGCTTCGTCTCGGCGACCCGCTCGGCGCCCGGCGTCCCGCGCAGGCAGTGCGGCGGGTAGGTGAGGCGGAAGTCGGGCTGCTCGGAGATCTCCGAGTCGGTCAGCTCATGGTCGTCGGCCGAGGCGACGTGCGGGACCCCGGCGGCGCGGGCCGCCGCGACGAGCCGGGCCATCGCCGGCCGCGCGGCCTCGGCGTCGGGCACGTGGAGCTTCCCGGCCGGGAGCACGAAGTCGACCTGCGTGTCGACGTCCCACAGGACGACGCCCCCCACTACCCCGCTCCCATCTACAGCACCCGCTCCAGGCGGTCGCTGGGGCGGAGCCGGCGGCCGACCTTCGCCGACGGCTTCCCGTCCGTGACGACGATGTCGGCGGTGAAGTCGTTGGAGCCGCGGATCAGCGACGAGCCGACGCCGTACGCGTCGACCGGCACGCCGGCGGACTCGAAGTCGCGGATCTTGTCGACCGTGAAGCCGCCCGAGACGACGATCTTGACGGCCGGGAAGCCGGCGCCGTCCAGCGCCTCCCGCACGTTCCAGACGAGTTGCGGGTTGACGCCGATCGGCCGGAAGTCCCCGAGGTCCTCCCAGAGCGAGCGGTCGACGAGCGCCTCCGAGGTGTCGAGACGGACGCCCCACAGCCGCGGCCCGAGCGCCCGGGCCACCTCGAGCGCCGTCCGCACCGAGTCGTTCTCGAAGTCGACCAGCACCGTCACGTTCATGTCCTCCGGCGCCCAGGCGGCGAACCGCTCGGCGGCCAGCACCGTGTCGCCGCCGTAGGCCGCGATCAGCGCGTGCGGCACCGTCCCGAGCGCGCGGCCGCCCCACCAGGAGGCCTGCTCGTCGGTCGTGACGCCGATCGGCCGGCCCACGATCTGCCCGGCGACGTACGCGGCGTAGCCGTCGCCCGTCTGCACGCGGTGGTGGTCGTGGCGGGCGGGCATGAAGATCATCGGCTTGCCGTTGGCGGCCTCCAGCACCTGCACCACGTTGCGCGTGATCAGCGTCCGCCGGGCCAGCGTGCCCAGATACGCGGTCTCGAGGTGGGCGAACGTCGTGTAGTCCCCCTCGATCGTCAGCACCGGCTCGTACGGGGCGATCCGGTCGCCGTCGAAGAGCGCGTCGACCGTCAGCGCCGACCAGTCGTCGGCGCAGAGCTTGAGGATCGCGATCGCCTCGTCCATGCCGCCGAGGTAGCTGTCCTGCTTCTGGAAGACCTGCATCACGACCCTGGGCCGACGGCCGTCGCGCAGCAGCGCGGCCCGTGCGTGGTTGAAGTAGGCATCGGCGTACCAGCCGGCCCGCATCTTCTCGACGGGGAGGTCGAAGACTCCCGGGTCGAGCCGGTTACGCGTCAGCGTCGACAACTTCCAGGTCCAGGCAGGCGCGCAGGGCCGCGTCGGCGACCTCGAGCTGGGCGACGCTCGGCTCGGCGGTGGCGAAGCGGTGCTGCAACTCGTGGCCGGGGCGGGCCAGCGCCCGCGCGAATGCCCGCTCCGGGTTGCGGGTCATCCAGCCGAACAGCTCGGTCGACGCGGCGACCGCGCCGAAGGCCCCGACGGCCCGGCCGGCTCGCGCCCGGCCGGGCGGCAGCTGCCGCGCCGCGAGGTTCGCGACGGCGCCGGAGACGAGCATCGGGCCGAGCAGGTGTGACCCGCAGCGCTCGTGCTCGCGCGGCCGCGCCTCCCCGTGCTCGTAGCTGCCGATCGTGATGTGCTCGGCGCCGTGGTAGGCCGCGAGCTCCCCGCCGCGCAGGGCGAGCACGGCGGGTGCGACGGCGAGCAGCGCCGCGGCAACCTCCTGGGTCGCCGCCCGCAGCCGGCTGCGCCGGAGCAGGCTGCCCGCAACCGTGCTGCCGGCCATCGCTACGGCGACGGCACGCCGCTCGAACGGCAGCTGCGCCTCCGGCAGGGCGCGCTTCACCTGCGGGAGCAGGGCGAGAGCCTCGGCCAGCCGGGCCGGCCCGCGGAGCAGCGGGTTCTGCACACGCGAGGCCAGGAGCGGCTTCCGCCGGGCGACCACCTTCACCTCTCCGTCGACGGTGCGGATGGCGCACGCCCAGGCGGTCGGGCCGTGCACGAGCACGCCGTTGGCGAGCGCCATGCCCCCGAGCCGGATCTGCCCGCTCACGGCCGGGAGAGTAGCCGGAGTGCCTCCTGCAGGCGCCCGGCTGCGGGGCCGCCGCCACCGTCGCCGACCACGGCGCCGTCGACCGTGACGACGGGGACGACCTCGCGGATCGACGACGTCTCGAAGGCCTCGTCGGCGCCCAGCAGATCGGCGAGCGGGAACGCGCCCTCCCGCACCTCGTAGCCGAGGCCGGCCGCCAGCGAGCGCACGGCCTCGCGAGTGACGCCGGGTAGCACCCCGGCGCCCGTCGAGGGCGTGAAGAGCACCTCGCCGCGGCGCCACCAGATGTTGGCGGTCGCTGCCTCGAGCACGAGGCCGCCGCCGGTGAACACGACGTCGTCGGCGCCGACGGCGGCGGCCTCGCGCCGCGCCGTGAACGCGAAGGCGTAGCTGGTCGACTTGACTCCCGCGAGCAGCCCGAGCGGGTTGCCCGTCTCGACGATGCGCACGGCCAGGCCGCGCGCGCGCACCTCCTCGAGGTCCGGCGGGGGCGCGGCGCCCGTGGCGACGAGATCGAACTCCGTGCGGTAGAGGCGCAGGACGCAATCGGGGGCGACCCCGGCGACCAGCAGCGCGAGCTCCTCGCACCCGTCGACGGACGGGAGGCCGAGCCGGGCGGCCGAGAAGCGCAGGCGGTCGACGTGCGGGCCGAGCCCGAACGGGCGGCCGCCGTAGACGGGGAGCGTCTCGAACGCCGCGCTGCCGCGCAGGAGGGCCTCGTCGTCGGCGCGGTAGACCGCGCCGGCGGGATCGACGAGCCCCCGGCCCGCCACCGCCGCAGCCAGGAGGGTCATGCGGCCTTCATACCCGAACCGGCCCGCCCACCGCCGCCAGCAGCGGCCGCGCCTTCACCCAGGACTCCTCGATCTCGGCCTCGGGATCGGAGTCCCAGACGATGCCGCCGCCGACCCAGAGGTGGATCCGCCCGGCCGCGACTGCGAAGGTGCGAATCGTCAGCGCGAAGGAGAAGTCACCGTTCGGCCACACGGTGCCGAGCGCCCCCATCGCGGCGCCGCGACCCACCGGCTCGATGCGCGCGATGTGATCGACGGCCGCCACCTTCGGCGCGCCGGTGACGGAGCCGCCGGGAAAGGTCGCGGCGAGGATCGCGGCGAGGCCTGTTCCCGGCAGCAGCCGGCCCTCGACCCGTGAGACGAGGTGCGTGACGCCGGCGAGCTCGCGCTGCGCCATCAGGTCCGGCCAGCGGATGCTCCCCGGCTCGCAGACGCGCGCGAGGTCGTTGCGCTCGAGGTCGACGATCATCATGTGCTCGGCCGCGTCCTTCGGATCCTCGATGTCCTGGCCCGCCGGCCGCGTGCCCTTGATCGGCATCGTCACCAGCCGGTCGCCGTGCCGTGCGAGGAACAGCTCGGGCGAGGCCGAGACCACCGCCCACCCGTCGCCGACGAAGGGCCGGGGCTGAAGCGGGGCCAGTGGCGCGAGCAGCTCCGCGAGCGCGGCCGGCTCGCCCGCAAACGGCGCGGCGAGGTGCTGCACGAGGTTCACCTGGTAGACGTCGCCCCGAGCGATCGCCGCGCGCACCGCGTCGATCGCGGCGGCGTACTCCTCGGGCGCCCAGCTCTGCTCCCACTCGCCGATCGCGACCGCGCCCCGGCGTGCCGCCGCGACCGGCTCGGCCTCGTCACGCACGCGACAGGCGAGCAGCGGCAGCGGGCACGGCTCGGGCGGGTCGGGGCCGTCGTCGCGTCGCAGCACCTCCGACAACCCGTAGCCCAGGTAGACGTCCGCGACGAGGCCCGGACGGAGCTCCTCGGCGAGGTGGCGCTCGAGCGTCGCGAAGGCCCCGGGCGCCGCCTGGAGCTCGAGCAGCGCCGCCACGTGCGCTACTTGCGACGGCCGAGCACGAGCAGGTAGCGGCGCGGGGCGCGAACGGCGCCGTCGGCGGTGCGGTACGTCTCGTGCAGCTCGACGAACGCCCGGTGCAGCTCCTCGCCCTCGCCGGGATCGAGCCGCGCGAGCAGCGCGATCACCGGCGGCGCCGACTGCGAGAAGAGCTCCCAGATCTCCTCGCCGTCGTCGGCCTCGAGCCACAGCGTCCCGTCGACGAACTCGAGCTCGAACTCCTCCCCGAGCATGTCCTCGACGTGATCCTCGCGGCCCCACTCGAAGACCTCCCGGCCCTCGATCGGATCCTCCGTGAAGCGACGGTAGAGCTCGCCGAGCCTTGGATTCGGCTTCCAGGCGGTGAAGCCGAGCCGCCCGCCGGGGCGGACGACGCGGGCCAGCTCGGCGGCCACGTTGGCGTGATCGGGGGCGAAGATGAGGCCGAAGTTCGAGCAGACGACGTCGAATGCCTCGTCCTCGTAGGGCAGGTACTCGGCGTCACCGAGCGAGAACTGGACGACCGCGCCGGCCTCGTCGGCGCGCCGCCGGGCCTTCTCGAGCATCGGCTCCGCGATGTCGAGCGCCCAGACCTCGGCCCCCGCTGCGGCGGCGCGCACGGCGACCTCGCCGGTCCCGGTGGCCAGATCGAGGACGCGCTCGCCGGGGGCGAGCTCGAGCCGCTCGACGAGCGCGTCCTGCACCGGGCCGAAGCGGGCGGCGAGGCGCTCATAGGTGCCGAGGCCCCACATCTCAGTCATTGCGGCCAGCATACTTCGGGTCGTGGGCGACCTGTTCAGCGAGGCGGCGAACCGCCGGCTCGACTCGTCGGCGCCGCTGGCGCAGCGGCTGCGGCCGACCTCGCTCGAGGACTTCGCCGGGCAGGAGCACGTGATCGGGCCCGGGCGGGCGCTCCGCCTGGCGATCGAGGGCGACCGGGTGCCGTCGCTGATCCTCTTCGGCCCGCCGGGCTCGGGGAAGACGACGCTCGCCCGCATCGTGGCGCAGACGACCGGCGCGGCGTTCGAGGAGCTCTCGGCCGTCTCGGCGAGCGTCGGCCAGGTGCGCGAGGTGCTCGCGCGGGCGCGTGAGCGGCTCGGGGCGAGCGGGCAGCGGACGATCCTCTTCCTCGACGAGATCCACCGCTTCAACAAGGGCCAGCAGGACGCCCTGCTGCCGGGGGTCGAGCAGGGCCTGCTGACCCTGATCGGCGCCACGACGGAGAACCCGTACTACGAGGTCAACTCGGCGCTCCTCTCCCGCGCCCAGGTCTACGAGCTGGAGCCGCATTCCGACGAGACCCTCAAGGCGGTGCTCCGGCGCGGCGCCGACGAGCTGGGCGCCGAGGTCGGCCCCGACGTGGCCGAGCTGATCGCTCGCCGGGCCGGCGGCGACGCGCGCAACGCGCTGAACATCCTGGAGCTGTCGGTCTCGACGGCGCGCGCCGAGGGTGGCCCGCTCGAGACGCGCCACGTCGACGACGCAGCCCGCAAGCGCCCGCTCCTCTACGACAAGGACGGCGACGCCCACCACGACTTCATCTCGGCCTGGATCAAGTCGACTCGCGCCGGCGACGTGCAGGCGTCCGTCTACTACCTGGCGGCGATGCTGGAAGGCGGCGAGGACGCCCGCTTCATCGCGCGGCGGATGATCGTGCTGGCCTCCGAGGACATCGGCAACGCCGACCCGCAGGCGCTGCTGGTCGCCGTCGCCGCGGCGCAGGCGGTCGAGCACGTCGGGCTGCCCGAGGCCCGCCTCAACCTCGCCCAGGCGGCCGTGTACCTCGCGCGGGCGCCGAAGTCGAACGCCTCGTACACCGCGATCGGCAGGGCGCTCGCCGACGTGCGCGAGCACGGCCACCTGAAACCGCCCGACGCGCTCCGGTCGGCCACGCACCCCGGCTCGCGCGCGCTCGGCCGCGGCCAGGGCTACCTCTACCCGCACGACGACCCGGCCGGCTTCGCGTTCGACTGCCTGCCCGAGCGCCTGCGCGGCACCGTGTACTACGTCCCGTCGGGCAACGGCTCCGAGACGGCGGTCGAGCGCTCGGCCGCAGCCGGCGAGCTGGAGCCCCCCGACTAGAGAATCCGCTTGCCGAGCGCGCTCGCGACGAGCTCGACGGCCAGCTTGCCCGTCTCGTTCTCCCGATCGAGGATCGGATTCACCTCGACCACGTCGAGCGAGTCCATGAGCCCCGACTCGGCAACGAGTTCGAGCGCGAGGTGGGTCTCGCGATAGGTGAGGCCGCCACGGACGGGCGTCCCGACCCCGGGCGCGAAGATCGGGTCGACCGCGTCGAGGTCGAGGCTCACATGCACGAACGCGGCGCCGCGCAGGAAGTCGAGCGCCTCGGCCAGCACGTTCTGGACGCCTGCCCGGTCGATGTCGGCGATCGTGAACACCAGCACGCCGAGCTCGCGGATCAGCGCCCGCTCGCCGGCGTCGAGCGACCTGATCCCGACCAGGGCCGCCCGCTCGAGCGACGGCGTCGGGTATGTGGCCGTGCGGAACGCGTCGCCGGCGCGACCGAGCGCGGCGGCCAGCGGCATCCCGTGGACGTTGCCGCTCGGCGACGTCTCGGGCCGGTTGAGGTCGCCGTGCGCGTCGATCCACAAGGCCGCCCCGGCGCCGCGGGCGGCGGCCATGCCGCCGAGCGTCCCCATCGCGATCGAGTGGTCGCCGCCGAGCACGAGGGGCAGGTGGCCGCCCCGGTCGGCGTCGGCAACGAGCTGTGCGACGCCTTCGCAGACCTCCAGGATCGGCTCGAGATACCGAGCCTGCGGATCGCCCTCCTCCGTCGCCTCGGGCACCGGCACGCGGACGTCGCCGCGGTCGGAGACGCGGCGGCCGAGGTCGCTGATCCGCGCCGCGAGCTCGGCATGGCGGATCGCCGACGGCCCCATGTCGACGCCGCGACGGCCGGCGCCGAGGTCGAGACCGGCGCCGATGATCGCCACCGGGCGGCGGGTCGCGACGCTGCTCGGTGAGCCCGCGGCGGTCACGCACGCGAGGATACGCCGTCCGTGCCCACCGTGAGCTGCCGCGTGGGAATGGCGAGAGCCGGACTTGAACCGGCGACACCACGGTTTTCAGCCGTGTGCTCTACCAACTGAGCTACCTCGCCTCGACCGGAGAGTGTAGCCGGGACCGAAGCGACGCTCAGACCCGGGCGAGCCGCAGCTCGTCGCCGGGTGCGACGCCGGTCAGGCGGGCGGCGCTGCCACGGCTGATCGCCAGGGTCGCGAGACCGTAGGAGTCCTCGTACAGGATCAGCTCCCCGGGCGGCGCGTCGGCGAACGTGCCGGCGACGATCGCGTAGTAGCGGTCGAGGGAGAGCCGCACCTCGACGCGGTCGCCGTCCCGGAGCCCGACGGCGTCGATGTGGGAGCGGCGGAGGTTCAGTGAGACGTTCCCGAAACGGTCGACGGCGAGCACCGTCGACGAGATCTGGGTGGGGCCGATGCTCGGCTCCGGCACCGTGACCCGCACGAGGTCGGCGGGGTCGACCGCCGGCCCGAGCTCGGAGATCGGCACGCCGTTTGCAAGATGGGCCGCGGCGGGGGCGAAGATGTCGCGCGCGTGGAAGGTGCGGGAGACCTCGCGCAGCCGGTAGGCCGGGCTCGTGAGCTCGTGGGCCGCGGCGATGCCGATGTCGTCGGCGGCGAGCAGCAGCAGCCCGTTGTCGGGGCCGACGAACACGCGGTGGTCGGCCGTCAGGACGGCGATCGCGCGCCGCTTGCCGCCGACGTCCGGGTCGACCACGGCCAGGTGGACGCCCGGCGGCAGGAACGGCAGCGAGTGGTGCAGGACGAGCGCGCCCTGCAGCACCGCCTGCGGCTCGATCCCGTGCGTCAGGTCGATGACGCGCGCGTCCGGGGCGATCCGGGCGATCACGCCGTGACAGGTGCCGACGAAGTCGTCCTGGAGCCCGAAGTCGGTGAGGAACGAGATGAACGCCATCGCGCGTGCTACCTCCTCACGCCTCTATACCAGGCCGCGACGGCGGCGACGAGCCCGTCCAGGTCGTTGCTCGCCGCCTCCGCCTGCACCGTGAGCCCCGCGGCGCGGGCCGCGCGGCTCGTCTCGGGGCCGATCGTGACGGCCGGGAGCGTCCCGCCGATCGCCACGTAGGCCCGGGCGGCGGAGCCGGAGGCGAGCACGACCACATCGCCCGCCGGCGGAGCCGGGCGCAGCTCACGCGTCCGGTAGAGCGCCACGAACTCCGCGCCGAGCTCGTCGACCGGCCCGCGGCGCGCGCCCTCGGCGGCGGCGAAGAGCACACGGCCCGCCGGCCGCGGGAACTCGCGCAGCAGGCCGTCCTGCGTCGACTCCCGCGGGACGAACGACGGCTCGATCCCGAGCTCGCGAAGCGCCTCGGCCGTGCCCGGGCCGACGGCGGCGACCCGCGGCAGGTTGCGGCCGCGGCGTGCGAGCTCGTCCGCTCCGTTCGGGCTCGTCACGATCACCCAGTCGAACCCGGCCGCGTCGACCGGGTCGTCCGACAGCGGCTCGACCTCGATCAGCGGGCAGGAGACGACCGCGACACCGAGCGCCTCGAGCCGGCCGATCAGCGGGCCGGCCTGCGCCCGCGGTCTCGTCACGACGACGCGGGGCTGCCCGGGCAGCAGCGCGTCAGGCACCGGTGGTGGCGGCCGCACCGCGCGCGGCCGCGAGCCCGAGCAGCCGCCGGGCGAGCTCGACGGGGTCGTCGCCGGTGCCGCGCTCGACCCACGCCCCGGCCTCGTCGGCGATCAGCGCCCGCAGCGCCGACCCATCGTGGTGGGCGCCGACCGGGGCGAGGCAGCCGGCGCCGATCGCGGCCACGCACGCGCGCTCCGCCTCGACCCGGCGGCGCGTCTCCCTGTCGTCCGAACGGGCAACAAGCTCCTCCTCGCCCTGCCGCACCTGCAGGGCGAGAGCGCCCTGCGCGGCCTCGGGCAGCAGCTCGTCCGGGTCGAAGCGACGGCCGATCTCGCCGGCGAGCCCGAGGCGGTCGAGCCCGCACGCGGCCAGGACGATCGCGTCGAGGCCGCGCTCCCGCAGCTTGCGGAGCCTCGTGTCGACGTTGCCGCGCAGCGGTTCGATCGACAGCGACGGCTCCAGGGCGAGCAGCTCGGCCCTGCGCCGTGCCGACGCGGTCCCGATCCGCATCCCCGGCCGGATCGCGGCGGCACCGACCAGCGCGTCGCGAGGGTCGTCGCGGGCGAGATAGGCGCCGACCGAGAGCCCGTCCGTGTCCGTCGAGGTCATGTCCTTCGCCGAGTGGACGGCGACGTCGATCCGCCCCGCGAGGAGCGCCTCCTCCAGCTCCTTGACGAAGACGCCGCGGGCGCCGATCTCGCCGAACGGCCGCGCGCGGTCGCGGTCGCCGGCGGTCGTGATCGGGACGAACGCGATCTCGA
>CAYXXE010000075.1:0-10926 GCA_964468985.1 uncultured Gaiellales bacterium
ACGCCCTCGACGCGTACGCCGAGCGCGAGGCCGAGGTCGAGCAGATCAACGAGGGCCTGATGCGCGACCTCGAGCGGTTCATCGTGCTCCAGGTCGTCGACGTCCGTTGGCGCGAGCATCTCGAGTCGATGGACTACATGCGCGAGGGCATCCACCTGCGCGGCATGGCCCAGAAGGATCCGCTCGTCGAATACCGCAACGAGGGGTCGATCATGTTCGAGGAGCTGATCGGGGCGATCCACGAGGAGGTCGTGACCCTGCTCTACCACGCCGAGGTCACCCCGGACGACACCCTCCAGCAGCAGCAGTCGACGAACGGCGGCCTCAACTACGCCCACGACTCGCTGACAGGGGCCGAGGCGATTCTGGCCGCAGGCGGCTCGGGGACGTCGACCGCGGCGCTCGCGGGCGGCGGCGCGGTCGCCACGCCGGTGCAGGTGCCGAAGGTGAACGCCGAGCACGAGAACATCGGCCGGAACGACCCCTGCTGGTGCGGCTCGGGCAAGAAGTACAAGCGATGCCACGGTGCGTAGCGCCCTGACGCTCCCTGCTCGCCGCTTCGGCCCCGATCCTGCCGCCCTCGCCGCCACGGCGGCCGCAGCTCGACGTAGGCTTCCGACGTGATCGCAGGGGACGGGCGCGCGCTCGCCCGGGAGGCGACGCTGGCGACCGTCGCGGCGGCAACCGTCGCGGCCGTTCTGCTCTGGGCCGGCCCACCGGGCGTCGACCTCGCCGCCCACGCCTACCAGCGGACGTTCCTGCTCCAGCACGGCTTCGTCCTCTGGAACAACTTCTGGTACGCGGGGCGCTACTCGTTCGTCACCTACAGCTTCATCTACTACCCGCTCGCGGCCGTGCTCGGGATCAAGGCGCTCGCCGTCGCGACGATCGCGGCCTCGGCGCTCGCCTTCACGCTCCTCGTGTGGCGCGAGTGGGGGCCGGTCGGGCGGCTCTCGACCCGGACGTTCGCCGTCCTCTGGGCCGGGATCGCGGTCTCGGCCGCCTTCCCGTTCGCGCTGGGCGCCGCGCTGGCGCTGATCGCGCTCACCGCGATGCAGCGCGGCCGCCGGCGCAGCTTCGCCGTGCTCGTGCTCGCGACCCTGCTCGCGAGCCCGCTCGCGTTCGTGCTGCTCCTCGTCGTGCTGGCCGGCATCGGTGTCTCGCGTCGGATGAGCCACGTGCGCTTCCCCGCGGCCGTCGTTGCGGTGGCGGTGCTGCTCGAGCTGGCGCTGAACCGGGTCTTCCCGTCGGGCGGACGCTTCCCGTTCGGCGCCTGGCAGCTCGTCCCGGCGGTGCTCTTCTGCGGGGTGGGGATGCTGGTGACCCGTGATGTCCCGGCCGCGCGGCCGCTGCGGGGGATCTTCGCGATCTACCTGCTCGCGTGCCTGATCGCGTTCGCGGTGCCGTCGGCAGTCGGCTCGAATGTCGAGCGCCTCCGCTACGCCGCCCTGCCGATCACCCTGCTCGCGTTCGCGCTGCGCCGCTGGCGGCCGCTGTGGGTGTCGATCCCGATCGTCGTGCTCGCGACGGTGTGGAACGTCACCCCGGTGGCGTCGAGCTACGTCCAGGCCAGCTCCGACCCCGCCGGCACGGCCGCCTACTGGGCGCCGACGATCGCCTACCTGCACGCGCATCTCAGCCCGAGCTTCCGCGTCGAGGCGGTGGACACCGCCGACCACTGGCCGGCCGAGTTCCTGCCCACGAGCGGGATCCCGATCGTGCGCGGCTGGTACCGGCAGTCCGACTTCCCGGAGAACCAGCTGCTGTACGACAGCCACCTGGCGCCCGGGACCTACCGCGCGTGGCTCCGGGCGCTCGGTGTCCGCTACGTCGTCCTCACCGATGCGCCGCCCGACTACAGCTCGAAGGTCGAGGCGGCCCTGGTGCGTTCCGGGCGGTCGGGGCTCGTCCCGGTATTCCGGACGAGCCACGTGCGCGTCTACGAGGTGCCGGACGCGCGCCCGCTCGTGACCGGCCCGGGGCTCGCGAGCATCGAGTGGCTGTGGCCGACGCGCCTCGTCCTGGCCGTCGGCAGGCCCGGGCGCTACCGGGTCGCGCTGCGCTGGACCCCGTACTGGCGGACGCCACAGGGCTGCGTCACGCGCGGCTCCGACGGCATGGTCCGCCTGACGGTGCGCCGGCCGGGCCTCGTGCAGCTGAGCTTCAGCCCGAGCATCTCGACGGGCCTCGAGGCGCTCGCCGGGGTCAGCGACCGCTCGAGCTGCGGCTGACCGCCCGGTTCCGAGCTACCCTTCCCGTCGTGAACGAATCCGAGGTATCGCTGCGCGATCAGCTCGAGGAGCTCGGGATCCAGCTTGCCTGGGTCCGTGAGTACCTTTGACCCGGATTCGCTCGCACGCCGCGTCGAAGCGCTAGAGCAGGAGATGAGCACGCCCGGGTTCTGGGACGACCAGGGCCACGCGGCGAAGGTCTCCGCCTCGCATGCCCGACTGACGCGCCGCCTCGAGGGCTACCGGCAGCTGCAGGGCGACTACGACGACGCCCGCGAGCTGGCCGTGCTCGAGGACGATCTCGGCGACGAGATCGCCGCCACGCTCGTGCCGCTCAGGGAGGAGATCGCGCGCCTGCAGGAGGCCGCGCTCTTCGACGGCGAGTACGACGCGGGCGACGCGGTCGTGACGCTCCAGTCCGGCACCGGAGGCACCGACGCGCAGGACTGGGCCGAGATGATGCTGCGCATGTACGAACGGTGGGGGTCCGGCCGTGGCTTTCCGGTCGAGCTGCTCGAAGTGAGCCCCGGCGAGGAGGCGGGCATCAAGTCGGCGACGTTCACCGTCGTCGGCGAGAACGCCTACGGGATCCTGAAGGCCGAGCGCGGCAAGCACCGGCTGGTGCGGCAGAGCCCGTTCGACTCGGCCCACCGGCGCCACACCGCCTTCGCGACCGTCATCGTCGCGCCGCTGCTGCCCGACGACGCGGAGATCGAGATCAACGAGGACGACCTGAAGATCGACACGTACCGGGCCCAGGGCGCCGGCGGCCAGCACGTCAACAAGACCGACAGCGCGGTGAGGATCACGCACCTGCCGACCGGAACGGTCGTCCAGTGCCAGAACGAGCGCTCGCAGTCGGCCAACCGGCAGACGGCGATGCGCGTTCTCAAGGCCCGCCTGGTCGAGCGCGCCGAGGAGGAGCGGGAGGCGTTGCTGGCGAAAGAACGAGGTGGATCGGCAGATACCGGCTTCGGTGGCGAGTCGGTCCGCTCGTACACCCTCCACCCGTACCAACTCGTGAAAGACAGTCGCACCGGCTACGAGATGGGAAACGCCCAGGCGGTGCTCGACGGCGCCCTCGACGGCTTCATCCGCGCCTATCTGCTGGCGCGCGCGGCCGGGAGAATCGTCTAGGCGTGAGCTACAATCTCCGCAACCTGTCCTACCGGGCGCCCGGCCGAGGCGCTGCGAACGCTGGCACTGCAGACCGCAGTTCTCCGACCATCGCCGTGCAGGAACCAGATCTCACATCCCCCGTCTCCAGCGCCTCTGCGTCGCTGAGCGCGCTGGTCGACCCCGCGTACGACCCGGGCCGTCCGAGCGCCGCCTCGATGATCGTCTTCGAGTCGGTCACGAAGGTGTACGAGCCGGACGTGGTCGCGCTGCGCGACGTCACGTTCCACATCGACAAGGGCGAGTTCGTGTTCGTGGTCGGCGCCTCCGGGTCGGGCAAGTCGACCCTGGTGCGGCTCCTGCTGAAGGAGCTCGACGCGACCCAGGGGAAGATCGTCATCGGCGGCCGCGACCTGTCGCGCCTCAAGCGCAACAAGGTGCCGATGCTGCGCCGCAACATCGGCTGCGTGTTCCAGGACTTCAAGCTCCTGCCGAACCGCACCGCCGCCGAGAACGTCGCCTACGCGCTGAAGGTGCAGGGCGAGAGCGGCTCCTCGATCCGCCGCAAGGTGCCCGAGGTGCTCGCGATGGTCGGGCTCTCGCACAAGATGGGGTCGCTCCCCGGCGAGCTGTCCGGCGGCGAGCAGCAGCGCGTCTCGATCGCCCGCGCGTTCGTCAACCACCCGCCCCTGCTCGTCTGCGACGAGCCGACCGGCAACCTCGACCCGGACACGAGCGTCGGGATCATGCAGCTCCTCTACCGCATCAACCGGGCCGGGACGACCGTCGTGATGGTCACCCACGACCGCGAGATGGTCGACAAGATGCGCAAACGCGTCATCCAGCTCGAAGATGGCCGGCTGCTCCGCGACGAGCGCCGCGGCGGGTACGCGGGCGAGTAGGAGCCGGAGTGCGCTTCCGCCTGCTCACCGCCGAGGCCTGGCGCTCGCTCGGCGCGAACCTCTCCACGACGGTGGCGTCTGCGATCACGGTGCTGATCGCGATGTTCCTGCTCGGCCTGTTCATCTCGTTCTTCACCCTCGCGCAGTCGTGGTCGAACCACGTGAAGAGTGAGATCCTCGTGAAGGTGTACTTCAACCTCGACGCGACGACGGCGGAGAAGAACGCCGTCGCGAGCAGTCTCGAGCACAACCCGTACGTCAAGCAGGGGCCCGGCGGCATCGTCTACGTCTCCAAGGCCGAGGCGCTCGCCCGCGCGCGCAAGGAGTACAGCAACATCGTGCAGAGCCTGACGTCGAACCCGCTCCCCGACTCGCTCGAGGTGACGCCGAGCAAGGCCGAGAACGTCGACAAGCTCTACGAGAGCATCGTCACGCCGCAGAAGCCCGCGGGCGTGCAGGCGGTGCAGGACGGGAAGAAGACCTCGCACCTGATCCTCGACTGGGCGAGCGCGCTCAACTGGTCGTTCGGGATCGCGAGCATCATCCTGCTGTCGGCGTCGGTTCTGCTGATCGCGAACACGATCCGCCTCTCGATCTTCTCGCGACGGCGCGAGATCGAGGTGATGAAGCTCGTGGGCGCCACGAACTGGTTCGTCCGCGGGCCGTTCATGCTCGAAGGGCTGTTCTGCGGCGCGCTCGGGTCGGCGCTCGCGGTCGCGTTCCTCCTGATCGCGAAGGTCGTCGCGGTGCCTCACATCCTCGGGCATCTGAGCCTCAGGCCCGCGCATGCGCTCGCCTTCCCCGTCACCGCGCTGATCCTGCTCGCGATGGGGCTCGTCCTCGGCGCCGTCGGCTCGGGACTGACCATCCGGCGCTTCCTGAAGATCTGACGCGCGACCCTTCGCGCCTGGTCGTCGAGATCGGCCGCCACGGCCGGCTCGTCGTCGGCGAGCCGTACTTCGCGCCGGGCGTGCCGATCACGATCGACACGAAGGGGATCGGCGATGTCCACCGCGGCGACCTCGCCGTCGTGCGGACCGGCCGCGGCCGCGCCCGCGTCGAGCAGGTGCTCGGCCCGGCGACCCGGATCGAGAACGTCCTCGAGGCACTGCTCGTCGAGACCGGCGCCCGGCAGCGCTTCGAGCCGCACGTCGCGCCGGAGCCGTCACTCGACGGTCGCGTCGACCTGCGCGACCTGCTCACCTACACGATCGACCCCGACACCGCGAAGGACTACGACGACGCCCTCTCGTTCCGGGCCGAGGCGGACGGGATCCGCGCCTGGGTGCACATCGCCGACGTCTCGTACTTCGTCGGGGCCGGCACGCCGCTCGATCTCGGAGCGCAGGAGCGGTCGTTCTCGACGTATGTCCCCGGCCTGGTCGCGCCGATGCTGCCGCACTCGCTCGCCGACGACCTCTGCTCGCTGCGCCAGGGACAGGATCGCCTGTGCGTGACCGTCGAACTGCCGCCGCGCGGCGAGCCGCTGTTCTACCGGTCGGTGATCCGCTCGGACGCCCGACTGACGTACGGGCAGGCCGAGCGCCGCGAGGCGCCCCCGGCCGTGCTCGAGGCGCTCGCGCTGAACGACACGCTCGCGCGCGAGTGGCGGGCGGCGAGGTTCGCGCGGGGCGCCCTACAGGTGCAGACACCGGAGCCGGCGTTCGCCTTCGACGGCAAGGGCGGTGTCGCGGACGCCTGGCTCGAGTCCGAGGCACATGCGCACGTCCTGGTCGAGGAGCTGATGATCCGCGCGAACGAGTGCGTCGGCGAGCTGCTCGCGTCGCGGCGTCGCGAGGCGCTCTTCCGCGTCCACGAGCAGCCCGACCCCCAGGCGGTGGAGCTGCTCCTGGCCAAGCTCGCCGATCTGAAGGTGCCGACGCCGGCGCGTCCGAAGCACCTGGCGCCGCAGGAGGCCGCCGCCCTCGCCGCCGAGATCTCGCGCCGGGTCGCCGACTACGTCGCCCGGTCGGGGCGCGGGCGTACGGCGTTCCCCGGGCTGGTGCTCCGGTCGCTCAAGCGGGCGCGCTACGACACGCGGAACCTCGGCCACTCGGGCCTCGCCAGTACCGCCTACTGCCACTTCACCTCGCCGATCCGCCGCTACCCCGACCTGGTCGTCCATCGGGCGCTCCTGCGCGAGCTGGGGCAGGGCGACGACCCGCTGCCCGAGGACCTCCACGCGCTCGCCGAGCACACGTCCGAGCGTGAGCGGGAAGCGGCGAAGATCGAGTACCTGGCGGACGAGGTGTGCCTGGCGTGGCTGCTCGAGCGCCGGCTCTTCGACCTCGGCTGGGACGCGCCGTGGGAGGGGGAGATCGTCGGGTTGATCGGCTCCGGCCTGTTCGTGCGCTTCGGCGAGGTGTTCGAGGGCTTTCTGCCCGCGCGCCGGCTGCCCGGTGAGTTCTTCGAGCTGACGCCGCTCGGCACGGCGCTCAAGGGGCGCACGTCCGGGCGGGCCTACCGGCTCGGCGACCCGCTGCGAGTCCGGGTGGAGTCGATCGCGAAGAACGAGGGGAAGGTCGAGCTCGCCCTGACGTCGCGGTAGCCCGGCTCACCGGGCGCCGACGTACCGCTCGTCGACGTGCATCGAGTAGGGGAACGCGCCGCCGATCTTCCGGTCGATCGTCTCGCGGAGATCGAGGCCCGTCGCCGGGTCGATCCAGTCGACGTCACGCTCGGTGCCCGGGTGCGAGCCCGTGACGACGGAGGTGGCGACCTCGAGCCAGACCGGCTTCCCTTCGAGCGTCGTCCGCCGCACGATCCGGTTGCGCGAGACGGTATGGATGCCGTTGACGCTGTAGCTCTGCGTCCACGCGAGGCCCGCGTGGAGGTGGGCGGGAAGCGACAGGGTCGCCGGCGTCGTGACGTGCGCCTCGTCGTCGACGATCACGAGCTGCAGACGGGTCCGCTGCCACAGGGTGAAGCTTCCCGCGGCGGTGACGCGGAGCCGGGTCGCCTCGAGGTGCTGCTTCGAGTAGCGCCACTCCTCCTGCACGACGTGCCCGCTGCCGCTCACGACGAGGAGCGACCGGGGCGGAAACGCCCGCTTGATCGTCAGCGGCCCGAGCCCGGCGTGCTCGCTGCCGGTCTGTGCGTAGACGTAGACGCCGGCGCGAGGCAGGACGCCCGGCGCGAGGGCCGCCTCGACATCCGGAGGGGGCGTCGGCGGCGAGGAGGTCGAGCTCCGGTGGACGGCCGCGTACACCGCGACGCATGCGACGGCGACGACTGCCACACCGGCGATCGCCAGCTTTCGGAGCATGGCGGAGACGCTACTACGAGTGCGCGTCCTACACTGGCGCGGTGGCCGAGAAGCTGATCACCGACAACCGCCGTGCGCGACACGACTACCAGCTGCTCGAGCGGGTCGAGGCCGGGGTGGTCCTCACGGGCACCGAGGTGAAGTCGCTGCGCGAAGGGCGCGCGACGCTCGCCCAGGCCTACGCCGAGGTGCGTGACGGCGAGGCGTGGCTGTTCGGGGCCGAGATCGCCGTCTACGACCAGGGCAACCGGGCCAACCACGAGCCGACCCGCCCGCGGAAGCTGCTCCTCCATCGCCGCCAGATCGACTCGCTGTACGGAACGGTGCGCGAGAAGGGGCTGACACTCGTCCCGACACGGATGTACTTCAAGGACGGGCGCGTGAAGGTCGAGCTGGCGGTCGCGCGAGGCAAGGAGAATCGCGACAAGCGGCGTGACCTCGCCGACCGTGACGCGAAGCGCCAGATCGAGCGGGCGCTCAAGAGCCGCTCGCGCGAGGGCTGAGCTCGGGGTTAGCCCGGTTCCTCGTTGAGGGTGACGTCGATCGAGCCGTCGACGCGGCGGGCGATGCGGAGCGGCCAGCGCGCCTTGCCCTCGACGACGACATCGACGGGCGCGGCGCCCACGGTGCGGCCGAGGTCGCGCCTCGTCTCGAGCCAGTCGGTGTGGCGTGCCCAGGCGAGCTCGAGCGCGGGCACGATCTCGATCTCCCGGAACGGCTTGACGATGTAGCCGAACACGCCGGCTCCGACTGCGCGCGCGACGAGCTCGGGGCCGCCGTAGGCGGTGAGCAGGACGATCGGGATCGGGCGCTCGGCGGTGATCATCCGGGCTGCCTCGATGCCGTCGATGTTCGGCATCTTGACGTCGAGGATCGCCAGGTCGGGCTCGTGCTCGTGGGCGAGATCGACCGCTTCGCGGCCGTCACGTGCCTCCGCGCACACCTCGTAGCCCGCGCGCTCCAGCAGGCCGCGCAGATCGAGCCGGATGATCGTCTCGTCCTCGCCGATCAGGATCCTCATGCTCCGAACCTCCCCCCAGTCGCCGAACGTGGCCCAGAAAAAGCGGCTCTGAACGAACAAAAGCCCCCGGGAGTCCCGGAGGCCGCACTGCCTCGAAGCGAACCGTTCGATCGATCGTTCGATCGAGCGTTCGATCATTCGCGGGCAGGAACGCCCCGCTCGACACCGTAGAGTCTACCTGCGACGGAAGTCGCCGGTGCCTACGTCGCGCCGGCAGCAGGCCGTGTGGTCCAGGGGCAAAGACGAAAGGCGGAACGGATGGCCGGTAGGCGAATCGCAGCTCTTGTGTCTGTAGTCACGGCGCTTGCCGCGACGGTCGTCGGGACCGCGGTCGGCGCACCGCCGGTCGGCACGCCCAGCGCCTCGGCGATGGCTCTGACTGCAGCCGACATCCCCGACGGGAAGGTCGTCAAGCAGGCCGGGGTCAGCGACAGCGACCTGAACATCGCGGACGACTACGAACGGTCCTTCGAGTTCGCGACCCCGCACGGCACCTCGAAGTTCGTCTCCCTCGACAACGAGACCCTCGTTGCCACCAGCTCGGCCGCCGCCGCGAACGAGTACCACGGGCTGGCGCACCGCATCTCGCAGCCGAGCTACCTGCGCGCCCTGTCGAATGCGCTCGTGAAGCGCATCGGCAAGAAGAACGTCGTCAGCGTCGCGCTCGGGAAGCCGCACGCCCTCGCGTTCGCCGACTCCGCCATGGAGATCACGGTGATCCTCCGCACGAAGCGCTCGCCGCTCGACATCTCGATCTCCGTCTACCGCCTCGCCTCGGTCCTCGTCTTCAACCTGGCCGAGGGCATCGGTGGCCGCGTCAGCCCCGGCGACGCGCTCGCCTTCGGCAAGCTTGGCGTGGCGCATATCAAGCAGGTGCTCGTGCCGCTCACGATCACGGCTCCGTCCGTGACAGGCGCGCCACAGCAGGGCCAGACGCTGACGGCCGCTCACGGCACCTGGGGCGACGAGCCCACCGGGTTCGCCTACCAGTGGCAGCACTGCGACGCGACGGGCGCGAACTGCGCCGACGTGCCCGGCGCGACCGCGGGCACGTATGCCGTGACCTCGGCGGACGTCGGTTCGACCCTCAAGGTCGTCGTCACCGCGACCAACCGGTTCGGAGCCGCGGCGGCCCCGTCCGCGGCGACCGCGGCCGCGTCGTGAGCAAGTTGCGGCCGGCGAGCTAGACTGCACCCACGAACACATACGGGGGCGCCATGGTTTCGACGTGGTCGGTTCTCCGGTTGAGCTGCAAGCCGAGGTCTCCGGTCGGCCTCGTTAAACAACCGGAAACAACAAGCAAGTGCGGAACATAACCTCGCACTCGCTGCCTAGTCTGTAAAGACTAGAACGCAGCGTGTCGCCCCGGATGAGAGCCTGCGATCCGGGATGCGGCATCAACTAGCAGGCTCGGCGCCACGGGAGAGCCACTCGCCCCCCGGCGCGACACCAAAGGAGGGCTAGCTCGACGGTAGGTTGGCCACACACCAGCCGCCGAGCGAATTTCAAGGGTGGCCTAAGCTTGTAGACGCTCACACCGGTGCGTCCGCGGACGCGGGTTCGATTCCCGCCGCCTCCATTTTCCCTGCAAATCGGTCCCTTCTTCGGAGGGGATCGAACGGCGATGGGATCCCTCTCGTCGTGGCGCAGGGCCAGGGGCTCCGCGCTTGACGGACGCGGCCCGTCGCGTTACCCTTACTTCTGATGAGAGAAGTAAAGAAAAGACGTCGAGGCTTCACACGGATCAGCGCGAAGCATCAGGCGACGATTCCAGTGCAGGCCCTTAAGGACGCGGGGCTGAAGCCGGGCGACGAGGTCCGCGTAGTCGCAACCGGCAGGGGGCGCCTCGTGCTCGAGCGGGATACGAATGTCGTCGAGCGCCACGCCGGCACCCTCCGCGGCGTGTACGGGCAGGGCGAGCTCGACGCCCTGCGTGACGAGTGGCGCTAGTCGTTCTCGACGCGTCGTTCGTCATCGCGTTTCTCGATCCGGACGATGCGCTCCACGACGCGGCCGTCGAAGTCCTTGCCGACCATCAGCACGACGACTTGGTGATTCCCGCGTCTGTGCATGCAGAGATCCTCGTGGCGCCATATCGCAGCGGCGCCGATGCAGTTGCAGAGGTCGAAGGGTTTCTCTCGGACCTTGCCGTTCGAACAGAGGCGATAACGGTGGAGATCGCCCGCAGGGCGGCGCGTCTTCGTAGCGGATCTCGAAGTCTCAGGCTCCCCGACGCCCTCGTGCTCGCAACGGGAGACGAGATGGCGGCCGAGAAGGTGCTCACCGGCGATGAAGCATGGGCTGCAATCAGCAGCCGCGTCACGGTCGTCCGCGCTCGCTGACGCGTTGGACGGAACCTTGCGCGGGTTCGATTCCCGCCGCCTCCATTTC
>CAYXXE010000076.1:0-8276 GCA_964468985.1 uncultured Gaiellales bacterium
CCAGAGGAGCGGCGTCGCCATCGACAGGTACTGGTGGATGCGCGCCAGCTGCAGCGGCTGCGACAGCCGCTCGATCCCGACCGGCCGCGTGGGCGCCGGGAGCGGGCTGCCGTCGGCGAGCGCGTTGGCGGTGCCGGCGAGCAGCGCCCGCACCTGCAGGTCGTCGTAGCCGGCGAGCCGGGCCGTCTTCAGCGCGATCAGCAGCGACGCCGGCTGCTGGCCGTACGGGTAGTCGCTCGCGTAGAGCACCTGCTCGGGCGGGATCTGGCGAAAGAAGTCGAGCAGGTCGATCGGGCTCCACACGGACGTGTCGAAGAACACGCCGGCGCGGCCGGCCATCGCGCGAGCCAGCTCGGCGAGGTCGGCGATCCCGCAGTGGGCGATGATCAGCGCCGCCTCCGGGTGGCGCTCGACGAGCCGTGTCAGCCCGTCCGCGATCGGGGGCAGGCCGCGACCGCCGTGGATCAGGATCGGCACCCGGCGCTCGGCCGCCAGGGCGAACACGGGCTCGAGCCGCTCGTCGGTCGCGGTGAACTTCTGCGCGCGCGGGTGCAGCTTGATCCCGCGGGCGCCGAGATCCAGGCAGCGCGTCGCCTCCTCGATCGGCGACTCGTTCAGGTCGAGCCGGACGAACGGCAGCAGGCGGCCGCCGCTGCGCGCGGCGAACGCGAGCGTGCGGTCGTTGGCGGCGCGAAACGACGGATGGCGGTCGGGCTCGTCGAGGCAGAACATGAACGCCCGCGAGACCCCGTAGCTGCCCATCAGCGCTTCGAGCTGCTCGTAGTCGCCGGTCATCCCGTCGATGTCGTGGCCGAGGTGGAGGTGGGCGTCGAAGATGTCGGCGCCCTCCGGCAGCTCGCGGCGGAGCTCCTCGTCGTAGGCCGCGACCAGCTCCAGCGCGCGGTCTCGAGCGGTGGCCATCCACCCAGTCTAGTTGGGCGACCCATCCGGGCCGCCCGGGTCGTAGAGTTCGCCGGTATGAGCGACGAGACGATCGACACCCTGTTTCTGGAGGAGCGGCGGTACCCGCCGTCCGCCGAGTTCGCGGCGCAGGCGAATGCGCAGCCCGGCATCTACGACGAGCCGTTCGAGGCGTTCTGGGAGCGGGAGGGGCGGCAGCGGGTGAGCTGGTTCGAGCCGTTCACGGGCCTGTACGAGTGGGAGCTGCCGTACGCGAAGTGGTACCTCGGGGGCAAGCTGAACGTCTCGTACAACTGCGTCGACCGGCATGTCGAGGCGGGGCTGGGCGACCGGGTGGCGTTCCACTGGGAGGGCGAGCCGGCGGGCGACGCGCGCGCGATCACGTACGCGGATCTGCTGCGCGAGGTGGTGGTGTTCGCGAACGCTTTGCGGGAGCTGGGGGTTCGGAAGGGCACGAATGTCGCGATCTACATGGGCATGGTCCCGGAGTTGGCGGTGGCGATGCTGGCGTGCGCGCGGCTCGGCGCGCCGCACACGGTGGTGTTCGGCGGGTTCTCGGCGGATTCGCTGTCGGCGCGGATCAACGACATGGGGTGCGAGGTGCTGGTGACGCAGGACGAGGCGTGGCGGCGCGGGACGACGGTGGCGCTGAAGCGGATCGCCGACGACGCGCTGGCGGAGTCGCCGGGGGTCGGGCAGGTGTTGGTGGTGCGGCGGACCGGCGGCGAGGTGCCGATGACGGAGGGGCGCGACCGGTGGCTCCACGAGGTCGCCGCCGGGGTGCCGCACGACCCGGCGTCCTGCCCGCCCGAGCCGATGGACTCCGAGGATCTGCTGTTCCTGATGTACACGTCGGGGACGACCGCGAAGCCGAAGGGGATCGCGCATACGACCGCCGGCTACCTCGTCGGCGCGGCGACGACCCACCACTACATCTTCGATCTGAAGCCGGAGTCGGACGTCTACTGGTGCGCGGCCGACATCGGCTGGATCACCGGCCACAGCTACATCGTCTACGGCCCGCTCTGCAACGGCGCGACGAGCGTGATGTACGAGGGGACGCCCGACTTCCCATCGCGGGAGCGCTGGTGGGAGATCGTCTCGCGCTACGGCGTGACGATCCTCTACACGGCGCCGACCGCGATCCGCACCCACATGAAGTGGGGGCCGGAGCACGCAGAGCGGCACGACCTGTCGACCTTGCGGCTGCTCGGGTCGGTCGGTGAGCCGATCAACCCGGAGGCGTGGGTCTGGTACCACGAGCACGTGGGCGGCGGACGCTGCCCGATCGTCGACACCTGGTGGCAGACGGAGACCGGCTCGGTGCTGATCACGCCGCTGCCGGGGGTGACGACGACGAAGCCGGGCTCGGCGACGAAGCCGTTCCCGGGCGTCGAGGCGGCGATCTTCAACGAGGCGGGCGAGGAGGTCGGGCCGGGCGGCGGCGGCTACCTGGTGCTGAAGCGGCCGTGGCCGTCGATGCTCCGCGGCATCTACGGCGACGACGCCCGCTACCGCGAGACGTACTGGTCGAAGTACCCGGGCGTGTACTTCGCGGGCGACGGCGCCCGGGTCGACGCCGACGGGGACTTCTGGCTCCTCGGCCGCGTCGACGACGTGATGAACGTCTCCGGCCACCGGATCTCGACGATCGAGGTCGAGTCGGCGCTGGTCGACCACCAGGAGGTCGCCGAGGCGGCCGTCGCGGCGCGGGCGGATGCGACGACGGGGCAGGCGATCGTCGCGTTCGTCACGCTGAAAGGCGGAGTGGAGGGGTCGGTCGAGAAGCTCGAGGAGCTGCGCAACCACGTCGCGGCGAAGATCGGCCCGATCGCGAAGCCCGCGAACATCGTCTTCACCCCCGAGCTGCCGAAGACCCGGTCGGGGAAGATCATGCGGCGGCTGCTGAGAGACATCGCCGAGAACCGTCCGCTCGGCGACACGACCACGCTGGCCGACCCGACCGTGGTCGACGAGATCCGCACCCGCGAGCACGCGGAGGGGGCGACCGAGGACTGAGGCCCCACCGGGCCGAGGCGGCGCTCTACCGCGGGGTCGTGGTCTGCGCGGCCATCTGCGCGTGGATCGTGGCCGCACAGTCGGGGCAAAGGGTGTGGGTGACGGGCCGCATGTCCTGCTCGAGGAGCCCGAGGCGGGCGATCGCCTCCTCGACCTCGACGTACCCGTCGACGTCGACCCGTCGGCACCAGCCGCAGACTCGGATGGGAGTGCCGTCGGCGTAGAGCGAGTCGAGCAGCTCGACGGGAGCGCGATCCTCTGCGCCGGCCACGGTCGCTCTGAACTGCACGCCGCCATCCTGGAGAGGTACGAGCTGCAGGTCGAGGCGCCGTCGGCGTCCGGGCGAGTCGCAGCGGAGGGACACGTCGGCGGTCACGCCGGTGCGGACGCGGTCGAGCAGCTCGTGCCACAGCTGCCTCGTCTCGGAGCCTGCGATGAAGTCCCAGAGCGGCCGGCCGACAATGCTGTCGCCGGCGAGCTCGGGTGCGTCGTTGGCGACGGCGAACGCGCGCCAGGCGTCGTCGACTTCGACGATGCGGTCGAGCCGGTCGATCCGGTAGGCGATCGGCGCGAGGCCCTGCTCGAAGCGGTCGAGCGTTTCCACGTCCATGACGGACGGTACTCCATTGGCCCCGCTCCCGGTCGCGCGGCTCGAGGTGTCCAGCAAGAACCGGTCTCCGATACCTCTCTGATACGTCTCTGAGACGTATCAGAGACCGGCGCCCCGTCAGCAGCACGGCACCGTTCTCGAGAAACGCCTGCAAACGAAGTACTTGTGTCAGACTCGTCTCAGATACATCTCAGAGACCGGGGGTTGGCACGAGCAGTGGGCTCCGGCGTGCTTTAGTGCTCTTTGTGGCCCGCGGCGAACCGATCGGAAGCGGGCTGCGGGCACTCGCGGATGCCGTCGCGATCGTTGCCTTCGCGACCATCGGCCAGCTCTCGCACCACGGCCATCTGTCGGCCGGCGGCTACGCCGGTGCGGCGCTGCCGCTGCTGGCCGGCTGGTTCGCGGCGTCCCTCGTGTTCCGCGGCCGGTTCGTGCCGACCTGGCTCGCCGGCGTGTCGCTGGGCGTCCTCTTGCGCGCCGCGGTGCTGTCGCACTGGTACGGCAAAGAGCTGGTGTTCTGGGTCGTCGCGCTCGTGTTCGTCGGACTCGCGGCCGCGTTCACGCGATCGCTTGCTCGAATCGCGCGGCGTCGTCGAACGGGCCGACCAGCGCCAGCCTGAGCGCCTGGCCGGCGATCAGATCCTGCGCCACCCGCTGCAGATCGTCGACCGTCACCGCATCGAGGCCCGCGAGCATCTCCTCGGGCTCGCTCGCCTGCCCCTCGAGCACCTCGCGCCGCAGGCCGAACAGCAGCAGCCCGTTCGGGCTCTCGGTCTGCAGGACGAACCGTCCCTTCGCCAGCGCGCGCGCCTTCTCGAGCTCGTCGTCCGGCACGCGCTCGTCGGCGAGCTTCCGGAACTCGCCCGCGATCACCTTCACCGCCTCGTCGACACGCGCCAGATCGACCCCCGCCTGCGAATACAGCGTCCCGGCGTCGGTGAACGAGCTGTTCGAGCCGAAGACGTAGTAGGCGAGACCGCGGCGCTCGCGCACCTCGAGGAAGAGCCGCGACGACATGCCGCCCCCGAGGACGGTCGCGAGCAGCTGGAGCGCATAGCGGTCGGGATGCCCGATCGGGTAGCTCGGCAGCCCGAGACACACCTGCGCCTGGTCGGAGTCCTTGCGGTGGATGCGGACGTGCGGGCCGTCGCCGTTCGGCAGGTCGGCCGGAACCGGCGCGCCGGCGTCTTCGCCGCCGAGGTCGCCGAGCAGCCCTTCCAGCCGCGGCACGAGGTCGTCGCCGACCATGCCGGCGACGCCGACCACCATGCGCTGAGGCGTGTACCAGCGGTCGATGTAGTCGGTGAACGTCTTGCGGGTCGCGCCGGTGACGGTCTCCTTCGTGCCGAGCGTCTCCCAGCCGAGCGGGTTCGAGCCGAACAGGAGCTGCTCGTAGACGGAGCCGACGTAGTCGCGCGGCGTGTCGAAGTACATGTTCATCTCCTCGACGATCACGCCCTTCTCGCGCTCGATCTCCTCCGGGTCGAACCGCGAGTGGCGCACCATGTCGACGAGGACGTCGAGCGCGGTGTCGCGCTGCTCGCCCGCGCAGCGGATGTAGTAGGCGGTGTACTCCTTCGAGGTGAAGGCGTTGAACTCGCCGCCCATCCCCTCGACCGCCAGCGCGATCTCCTTCGCCGTCGGCCGCCGCTCCGTGCCCTTGAAGAACATGTGCTCGGCGAAGTGGGCGATCCCGCGGTTCGAGGCGTCCTCGTAGCGCGAGCCGGCGTTCAGGAAGATGTAACAGGCCACCGACTGCGCGTGGTCGAGCGGCGCGGTCAGCACACGCAGGCCGTTCGACAGGGCATGACGCTGGAAGACGCTCATCGGGAGGCCATGGTATAGAGAGGGCTGTGGCTGGAGGCGGATCCGGGTGGGAGACGGCGAAGGCGGTCGCGGCACAGCCCGATTGGCTCCGGCTCGTGCCACGCGACCTGCGCCTCCCCGACGGGGCGACCGTGGTGCACACCGGCTGCGGCACGTCGTTCCACGCCGCCCAGACCGGCGGCTTCGCCGTGCAGGCGCTCGAGGCGGTGCTGCGCGCGCCGCGCGCCGACATCATGGTCTGCGTCTCGCACGAGGGCGAGACCGAGCTGACGATGGAGGCCGAGCGCGCATTCGGCGGCGCCGTGTGGCTCGTCACCGGCCGGGCCGACTCGCCGCTCGCCGAGCTCGTCGACGAGGTGATCGTCTGCACGCCGGAGCTCGAGCGCTCCTGGTGCCACACCGCGAGCTACACGTGCGCGGTCGCCGCGATCGCCGCGCTGCACGGCGACGACATCGACCCGCTGCCGGACGCTGTCGCCGCAGCGCTCGCCGTCCCGGCCGTTCCCTTCACGCAGTCGCGGGTCGTCATCGCGGGCGCCGGCCGCGACTGGCCGACCGCCCAGGAGGCCGCGCTCAAGCTGCGCGAAGGGGCCTGGGTCGACGCCGTGGCGATCCAGACCGAGCAGCTGCTGCACGGCCATCTCGCGGCGATCGACGAGACGTTCCGGGTCTACGTGCTCGAGGGGGAGGGCCGCGCCGCGGAGCGCGCCGCCGACGCCGTCCATGCCCTCGGGGTGATCGGCGCCGAGACGACCCTCGTCCCGACGAGCCACCCGGTGGTCGACATCGTCGGCTTCCACCTGCTCACGCTCGCGGTCGCCGCCGAGCGTGGCATCGATCCCGACCCGATCCGGCGCGGCGCGGGGTCGCGCTGGGCCGACGCGGCCGGCCTCGCCTACCCGTACGAGTAGGGCTACAGCTCGGCGAGCGCGGCGAGCAGCCGGTCGACCTCGTCGGCCGTGTTGTAGTGGACGATGCCGACCCGGATCGCCCCGTCCGGCAGCCCGAGCCGCCTCATGATCTCGACCGCGTAGTAGTTGCCGTGCCACACCGCGAAGCCGCGGTCGCCGAGGAACCGCGAGGCGACGGCGGGCGGGACCGTGTCGTGCGTGATCGCGAACGTCGGCACGCGACCGTCCACCGTCGGCACGCCGCGCAACGTCCAGGTCGCGGGCAGGCCGTCGAGGAAACGCTGCCCGAGCGAGCGCTCCTGCCCGAGGATGAACGGCCAGCCGACCTCGTCGAGATAGTCGACGGCGGCGACGAAGCCGGCGAGCAGCTCGTGCGCCAGGGTCCCGGTCTCGAACCGGTGCCCGACCGGGAAGTCGTCGGCGGGCCGCACCTTGTAGGGCCGCCACGACTCGAGCAGCTCCCGCCGGCCGAACGCCAGCCCCAGGTGCGGCCCGTAGAACTTGTACGGCGAGCAGACGAGCACGTCGGCGCCGACGGCCCGCACGTCGATCGGGCCGTGCGGGCCGTAGTGCACCGCGTCGACCCACGCCAGCGCGCCGGCCTCGTGCGCCAGCGCCGCCACCTCGGCGACCGGGGTGACGGTGCCGACGGCATTCGACGCCCACGGGAACGCGACGACGCGGGTCCGGTCGGAGAGCAGCGAGCGCAGGTGGTCGAGATCGAGGCGGCAGTGGTCGTCCACCTCGGCGAAGTGGACGGTGAGGCCCTTGTCGTGGGCCAGCTCGAGCCAGGGCGAGACATTCCCGTCGTGGTCGAGCTTCGTGCAGACCACCTCGTCGCCGGCGCCCCAGTCCCGTGCGGCGGCGCGGGAGAGCGCGAAGTTCAGGGTCGTCATGTTCTGGCCGAAGGCGACCTCGTCGGTCGTCACGTTCAGGAAGCGCCCCGCGGTCTCGCGCGCCCGCGCGAGCAGCGCGTCGGAGTCGCGCGAGGTCGGGAAGTCGCCGCCGAGGTTCGCGTTCGAGTGGCGCAGGTAGCCCGCGATCGCGTCGATCACCGAGTCGGGCACCTGGGTGCCGCCCGGGCCGTCGAAGAACGCGAGCGGCCGCTGCAGCGCCGTGAAGCGGGCGCGGACCTCGTCGATCGTGGTCGTCATGTCACCACCCATTCGTAGGTCGGCTTGACGGTCAGCGAGGCTCCGACGAAGCAGTCCCGCTCGGCCTTCTGGAAGAGATCCTGGACATCGTCCACGGCTGCCTCGAGCCCGACCCGGATCCGCACCGAGATGGCGACGAACGCGTAGCGGCCGTCCTCGGGCCGCTGCGTCACCTCGCCGTGGGCCTCGCCCGACGCCGTCACGGCGAGCCCCGCGCGCCGGGCGTGGTAGGCGAGGCTCTCGATCGAGCACCGGACGAGTGCCGCGAGCAGCAGATGGTCGGGCGTCCACCCTGCGGCGGGCGCGATCGTCGTGCCGTCCGGGATCGCGAGCCCGCCCGCCGCATCGACGGCCACGTCGTACCGGAAGACTCGCGCGCGCGTGGCCACGCCGCAACGCTACTGGGTCCGCCACCGGGTCCGTCCGGCCCAGGTCCTATCGTGCGCGGCGATGAGGCTCAGGCCGCTCACGGAGGCCGAATGCTACGCCCGGTGCTACGGCGGCCACGGCGGCGAAGGCGTCACCGTCGTGCGGCTCCCCGAGCGCCCGACCCGGCCCCGGACGACGAGCGGAGAGCGGCTGCGCGAGCTCTTCGAGCAGCGGCTCGAGCTGCGCGGCGTCCAGGACGAGGCCGCATGACCCGCGTCTGTCGCAGCTGGACCCGTCACGGCGTCGGCGCCCGTCGCACGCCGACGGCGGTGCGCAAGCCGCCGCCGCCGTTGCCGAGCTCCTGGGTGTGCACGGCGACCTGGACGCAGACGATGCCCCGCTGCGCCCCGCGTGGCCGGAAGCGCGCGTAGCGGCGACCCCGCCCTGAGCGACCCCGCCCTGAGC
>CAYXXE010000076.1:8376-10906 GCA_964468985.1 uncultured Gaiellales bacterium
CGTGGCCGGAAGCGCGCGTAGCGGCGACCCCGCCCTGAGCGACCCCGCCCTGAGCAACTCCGTCCCGAGCGCGATCCCGGACGTTCTCGCGCCCGGTCTCGCCTGCGTCTTCTGCGGCATCAACCCCGGACGTGTCTCCGCGGCCGCGGCGGCCCATTTCGCCAACCCCCGCAACGACTTCTGGCGGCTCCTGCACGAGGCGGGGTTCACGCCGCGGCGCTTCTCGCCGCAGGAGCAGTTCGACCTCCTGACGCTCGGCTACGGCGTCACCAACGCGGCCGCCCGGACGACCCCCGGCTCCGGCGACCTCCGCCGCGGCGACTTCGACCGCGGGCGGATCGAGGCACTCGCGCACGAGCTGGAGCCGCGCGTGGTCGCGTTCGTCGGCAAGGAGGCCTACCGCGGGCTGTTCGACGAGCGGCCCGACCTCGGGCCGCAGCACCGCACGCTGCGGCCCGCCACCGGCCTGTTCGTCCTGCCGTCGACATCGCCCGCGAACGCCGCCGTGCCCTACGCCGAGCGGCTCCGCTGGTTCACCGAGCTGCGGGCGTGGATCGAGCCCGAGCCCCGCGAGGCGATCCGCGGGATCGTGATCGATGCCGCCGGCCGGGTGCTCCTCTGCGAGTACACGAACCGGGCGAGCGGCGCCTCCTGGTGGGGCACCCCCGGCGGCGGCATCGACCCGGGCGAGAGCGACGAGACGGCGCTGGCCCGGGAGCTGCTCGAGGAGACGGGGCTGCGGGCGTTCGAGCTCGGGCCGCAGGTACTGGAGTACACGCACGTCTTCCCCTGGAATCGGCGGCTGCTCCGTCAGCGCCAGCGGCTTCGCCTCGTCCGCGTCGGCGCGCACGAGCCGGCGCCGACGATCGACCTCGCCGCCGAGGGCGTCACGGATGTGCGCTGGTGGACGCTCGAGGAGCTGGGTCGGCTGCCGCCCGGCGCCCTGGCGCCGGGGAACCTGCTGGACGTGCTCCGCCCTCTACTACCCTGACGCGCGTGCTCGACGTGCTGGTCACGATCCACCTGCTGGCGGCCGCGGTCTGGCTCGGCGGCTCGACCGCGCTCGTCTTCGCCGGTGTCCCCGCGATCCGCATCCTCGACGGCGAGCCGCGCGGGCGGGCGATGAAGGAGCTCGGCCTGCGCTGGCGACCGCTCGGCTATGGGTCGCTGCTGGTCGCGGCGACGACCGGCGTCGTCCTGGCGGCCCGTGAATGGGAGCATCGGCCGGCGTTCGAGATCGTCTTCTGGGTCAAGGTCGTCCTGGCGCTCGGCCTCGTCACCGCGTCGTACCTCCACAACTTCGTGCTCGGGCCGCGGGTGCAGGCCGAGATCCGCGAGGGTCGCCCGCAACGCTCGCGGCCGGCCCTGGTCGTCGTCGGCTGGGCGAGCTACAGCCTCACGGTCGCGGTGCCCGTCCTGGGCGTCGTGCTCGATAGGATCATCGGCTGATGAGCGCCGAGAACGTCGCGGTCGTGCGCCGGCTCGTCGACCTCTGGTACCGCCCGGAGGCGAGCGACGAGCTCGCCGAGGTGCTCACGGACGACTACGTCCACCACGCGCCGCGCGGCGACCTGAATGCCGCTGAGCTCGCCGAGCAGCTGCGCCTGATCTCGGCCGCGTTCGCCGGCATCACCTACGAGATCGACCACGTCGTCGCCGAGGCCGACCGCGTCGCGGTCTTCGTGACGGTCCGGGCCACCCATGCCGGAAACTTCTTCGGGGTCGCGGCGACCGGGCAGGAGGTCGTGATGAGCGGCGCAACCTTCTGCCGGCTCGCGCACGGCCGGGTCGCGGAGGACTGGGACGCCTGGAACCTGCTCGGCACGTACTTCCAGCTCAGCGCCGGCTGAGAGTTACCCCGTCCAGCGGTTCGTGATCGGCGTCCGGCGGTCGCGCCCGAACGCTTTCGGCCGCAGCTTGACGCCGGGTGGGGCCTGCCGGCGCTTGTACTCGGCGCGGTCGATCATCGCGAGCGCGCGGGCGACCACCTCCGGGTCGAAGCCGTCGGCGAGCAGCTCCTCGCGCGAGCGGTCGAGCTCGACGTAGGCCTCGAGCACGCCGTCGAGCAGCTCGTACGGCGGCAGCGAGTCCTCGTCGCGCTGGTCGGCGCGCAGCTCGGCGCTCGGCGCCCGCTCGATGATCGAGGCCGGGATCAGCTCGCGGCCGGCCCGCTCGTTCAGATGCCGCGCCAGGCGGAAGACGTCCGTCTTGTAGACGTCCTTGATCAGCGCGAACCCGCCCGCCAGGTCGCCGTACAGCGTCGAGTAGCCCACCGACAGCTCGGACTTGTTCCCGGTCGCGATCACGAGCCAGCCGAACTTGTTCGACAGCGCCATCAGCAGCGTGCCCCGCACCCGGGCCTGCAGGTTCTCCTCGGTCAGGTCGGCCGCCCGGCCTGCGAACGAGGGAGCGAGGTCGCCGGTGAAGGCCGCGACCGTCGCCTCGATCGCGATCTCGCGGAAGTCGATGCCAAGACTCTCGGCCAGGCGGCGGCCGTCCGACTGGGTCTCGGACGACGAGTAGCGCGACG
>CAYXXE010000077.1:0-10872 GCA_964468985.1 uncultured Gaiellales bacterium
GCAGCACCTCGCTCACGCGGGCCCCGCGCTCGCGCACGAGGTCGATGCCGGTGATCCCGCAGTCGACGACGCCGTCCTGGACGTATTCCGGCACGTCGGCGGCGCGCACCAGCAGCACCTCGACGGGCGCGTTGCGGCAGGGGAACGCGAGAGCCCGCTCGCCGGGCTGCTCGGGGCCGAGGCCTGCATCTTCGAGCAGCTTGAACGAGGGCTCGCGCAGGCGGCCCTTGACGGGCAGCGCGACCTTCAGGAGGTCCGTACGGCCTCCTGCGAGCGGTCGAGCGCCAGCCGGTAGCCGCCCTCGCCGTGGCGCAGCCAGTGGGAGACGCGCGTCACGGTCGTCGTCGAGGCGTGCGTCCGCGCGGCGACCTCGAGGTACGGAAGCCCCTGGTCGAGCAGCTGCGCGACCTCCCAGCGGTGCGCCATCGCCTCGAGCTCCGAGAGCGTGCACAGATCCCGCAGGAAGGCCTCCACCTCGGCCCGCGTCTGCAGCGACTGGACCGCGTCGAAGAGCCCGCGCATCGGCTTCGTCGCCCATGAGTCGTGTCGCACTCCCGTTGCCATGGCGTCATGTTAGCACGGTAACATGGTAACCGCTAGTATCCGGCGCATGTGGTTCGCGCAGGCGATCGAAGTGATACCCGCCGTCGACGTGCTCGGCGAGGAGGCCGTCCGCCTGCAGCGCGGTGACTACGACGATGTCGTGGAGCGCGCCGCCGACCCGGTCGCCCTGGCCCGCCGGTGGGTGGCGGCCGGGGCGACGCGCGTTCATCTCGTCGACCTCGACGGGGCGCGCTCGGGCCGGGTGCGGCCGGAGCTCGTCGGCGCCGTCGCGCGGGCGGTCTCCCCCGCGCTGCTGCAGGCCTCGGGCGGCATCCGCTCGCTGGACGACGCGAGCGCCCTGCTCGCGGCCGGAGCCGACCGCGTGATCGTCGGCACCGCCGCCTGGCCCGACCCGGCCCGGTGGGCCGAGGCGCTCGGCGGGCAGCTGGTGGTCGCGCTCGACGTACGCGATGGGACGGTGCGCGCCGCCGGGTGGACGGAGGAGTCCGGCCTGGCGGTCGGTGAGGCGGTCGACCGCTGCCTCGCGGCGGGCGTCGAGCGGGTGCTGGTGACGGCGATCGAGCGCGACGGGACGCTGGCCGGGCCGGATCTCACGCTGGTGGAGCTGGTCGCGGCCCGGGGCTTGAAGGTGCTGGCCGCGGGCGGCGTGCGCTCGGTCGCGGACGTCGCCGCGCTGGCGCGGGTCGGAGCCGAGGCGGCGGTGGTGGGGCGCGCGCTGCTCGCGGGCTGAACGGCTATTCGCCGGCGACGTCGCGCCGCAGGAACACGAGGTAGCCGGCCGCGAGCGGCGCGCCGATGTACAGGGCACACACCCAGAGCGCCCGCCAGACGGGCGACCAGTCGACCGGCGTCCGCAGGAAGCCGTGCCACGCCTCGAACTGCGTGCCGAGCAGATACGGCCTGATCGCCTCGGTGCCGGGCAGCACGCCGAGCAGCTGCATCAGCAGCGCCCACATCAACGTCCCCACGACGGCTGCCGCGCTGTTGCGCGTGACCGTCGAGAGCAGCAGGCCGAACGCGGCGATGCCGGCCATCGGCACGACGTAGATCGCGAGGCTGGCGGCCAGCAGGACGAGGCCGTGCCCCGCATGGACGGTCGAGCCGGACAGCGACGTCAGGTCGTGGAAGCCCCAGGCGGCGCTGGCCGCGACCAGGCCCACGGTCCCCATCGCGAACACGACGAGCGCCGTGTACGTGAGCGTCGCGAGCACCTTCGCCGAGTAGATCTCGCCGCGGGCGCGCGAGCGGGTGAGGATCGTCTTCAGCGTGCCGTTCTGGCTCTCGGAGGCGACGATGTCGCCCGCGACGAGTGCCGTGATCAGCGGGAAGGCCCAGATCGACATGAAGAACAGCACCACGAACGGGGTCGCGAGCCCGGTCTCGCGCAGGTAGCGGCCGAGCGGGATGTCGCTCGGCCCGCCCTTCTTGATCACCAGCACGACGACGAAGACGATCGGCACGAGCATCGACGCGCCGAGGCCGAGGTACGTCCGCTTCTGGGCGAGCAGCTTCAGCACCTCCCACTTGTAGACCCGAGCGACTCCCATCACGCCGCCACCGTCGCGGCGCCGACTCCGGCGTCGTCTGCGCCGGTCATCACGAGGAAGAGCTCCTCGAGCGTGGCCGTGTGCGGGACGAGGGCGAGAATGCCGATGCCCGCACGGCCGAGCGCGACCGTCGCCGCCGCGAGCGCCGTCTCGGCGCCCTGGAGCCGCAGGCCGGCTTCGAGGGCCGTGACTCCGTCGAAGCTCCCGAGGCCGAGGAGCAGCGCCCGCGCCCGCTCGTCGTCGGTCGTGCGCAGGCGGTAGCCGCCGCTGGCGCTGCGGATCAGCTCCTCGAGCAGCCCCTCGTAGATGATCGAGCCCTTGCGGATGATCGCGACGCGGTTGCAGAGCTCCTCGACCTCGGCGAGCACGTGGCTCGAGAGCAGGATCGTGATCCCCTCGCCGGCCAGCCGTGTGACGAGCGCGCGCATGTCGCGCATGCCTGCCGGGTCGAGGCCGGTGGTCGGCTCGTCGAGCAGCAGCAGCTGCGGGTCGCGCAGCAGCGACGCGGCGATCCCGAGCCGCTGCTTCATCCCGTGCGAGTAGCCGCCGACGCGATCCTTGCCGCGGTCGGCCAGCTCGACGAGCTCGAGCACCTCCTCGATGCGCGCGGGCGTCGCCCCGCCGTCGAAGTCGGCGAGTAGCCGCAGGTTGCGCCGCCCCGAGAGGTACGGGTAGAAGCGCGGCCCCTCGACGAAGCCCGCGACGCCGTCGAGCGCGCGGGCCCCGTCGACCAGCGGATCGCGGCCGAAGAGCCGAACAGCCCCTTCGGTCGGGCGGATCAGCCCGAGCAGCATCCGCAGCGACGTCGTCTTCCCGGCCCCGTTCGGGCCGAGATAGCCGAACACGTCGCCCCGCTCGACGGTGAGGTTCACGTGGTCGACCGCGACGATGTCGCCGTAGCGCTTGACGAGACCCCGGGCCTCGACGGGCGAGGCGGCGTCGTTGGAGACAGAGCTCACTTCAGCGCACGCGCAGCTGCCTCGGCGGCCGCGGTCGGCACCGAGCCGGCCAGGATGTACGAGACGCCGCCGTTGTCCCAGGTGAGCACCGAGCCGAGCTCGGTCGACAGCTCATGGGCGGTGACACCGTCGAGCGAGACCGACGGAAGCGCGCTGAGCGGGCTCGTGCCCGTTCCGGCGGCTGCGGTCGTGTCCTTCGCCCGCTCGACGACGACGATCGCGCCGAGCCCCTGGCCGTAGACCACGAGCACCGACTGCGACTTCGCGTCTGTGCCGCCGACGAGGCGGATGTCCTGCCGCGGCAGACCGACGAGCGTGTCGGGCGCGACGACCGTGAAGGGCGCGGCAGCGGTCACCGCGGCGAGGCCGGTGACGGGGGCTGCCGAGCCCGTGCTGCCCGAGCCGCCCGTCGTGGCGGACGAGAGGTCGATGACCTTGGCGCCCGCCGGCACGGGGACTGCGATGTCGGAGTCGGAGACCGGGCCGAACGAGATCTGGTCGGCCTGGAGCGCGAGCGCCGGGGCCGACGAGCCCTGGGCGTAGACGGCGATCCTCAGCGGGACGCCGTGGATCGCGTCCCAGGCGAGCTCGGCCGAGCCGAGCAGCCCGCCGTCATGGCTCGGCGAGACCGACACCTTGTAGGCCGCCTGGCCGCCGACATCGGTCGGGATCGCGCCCGAGACCGTCCAGTGCTTGCCGAGATCGGTGAGGAAGGTCGAGATCTGGTCGAGCGAGGGCGCAGCATGCGTCCCGGTGGTGGTCTGCGCGTCCTTCGGCAGGTCGGCGACGTAGGCCGTGTTCGACGACGCGTCGTAGAGCGTCACCTTCGACGCATTCCACACCACCTGCACGTCACCCGCGTCGGACTGCAGCTCGATCCGGCCGCCGTTCTGGTTCAGCCAGAGCCGGCCGCCCGCCCCCGTCATCAGCGCGGAGCCGGTGGTGCCGGTGAGCGCGCCCGACGGGAAGAGGTTGTTGGTGAACGAGATCCGGGCGGTGACGCCCGTCGGCGCGGGAGCCGTGAGTGCGTCGTGGAGCGCCTGCGGCAGCGGCTTCGCGTCGGGCACGGGCCCGCCGCCGCCGCTCCCGGCGACGGCGACGGCCGCGGCGACGAGCACGGCGGCGAGCACGGCGAACAGGGCGATCAGACGGGTGGTGGATGCGGTGCGGAGCAGCTTCACGGCGTTCCTTTCGGTGGTCCTTCCTCGAGAGCCTCGCCGGGAGGTGTACCCATCGTCTCTGAAGCTTTCCTGAATGCCGGCAGCTCGATCGTGAAGCCGCGCTCGTCGGCGTAGGCGCGGCCGCCGTGGCGTTCGGCGGTGGCGCGCACGATCGCGAGCCCGAGCCCGGAGCCGTCACCGCCGCCGCCGCCGCGCCAGAACCGCTCGAAGACACGCTCGCGGTCCTCGGGCGCCGGCCCCGCCCCCTCGTCGGTCACCGTCAGCACCGCGCGCTCGCCGCGCGGCGCGACCGCCACCTGCACACGCCCGCCGGCGGGGCCGTAGCGCCGGGCGTTCTCGACGAGGTTCGCGACTGCGCGCTCGAGTGCCGCGCGGTCGCCGAGGACCGTGACCGGCTCGGCCGTCCACGCGTCCGCCGGTGCGGCGCGCGCGACATCGTCGAGGCGCACCTCGGTCTCGGGCGCGGAGGAGGCCTCTTCACGCGACAGCGCCAGCAGGTCGTCGACGAGCCGCGCGAGCCGCGCCGCGTCCACCTGGAGGTCTGCCACGAGGGCCGGTGTGGCGCCGTGGCGCGCGAGCTGGTCGACGTTGCCGCGGAGCGCGGTCAACGGGGTGCGCAGCTCGTGCGATGCGTCGGCGACGAAGCGCCGCTCGGCCTCGCGGGCGCGCTCGAGGCTCGCGAGCATGGCGTTGAGCGTGGTCGCGAGGCGGCCGACCTCGTCGGCGCGGTGCGGCCCGGGCAGACGGAGGGTCGGGTCGGCGGTGCGGCCGATCTCGGCCGCGGCGCGGTCGAGCCGCGCGAGCGGCCGGAGCGCTCCGCGCATCAGCAGGGCCGTGCCGAGCGCGCCGGCGATCGCGACGGCGAGCGCCGCGAGCAGCGTGAACTCGTGCAGGGTGGCGATCGTGTCGCCGACGTCCGAGGTCGGCGCGGCTACGACCACTGCCCCGCCCGCCGCCGGGCCGCTGACGTCGGCGATCGGCGCGGCGTAGAGCCGCAGGCGGTCGCTGCCGAGCTCGATCGTGTGGAAGCGGCCCTTGCCGTCGACGATCGCGGCCTCCGAGATGCCGGTCGGCAGCACGCGGCCGCCCAGGGAGAGCGAGCGGGCGACGATGCGGTTGCGCCGGTCGACGACCTGCACCATCGACTGCGTCGCTCCGATCTCGGAGTCGAGCGAGCCGGGTGTCGAGAGCAGCGCGGGCGCCGAGGCGGCGAGCTGGGCAACCTGCACCGCGCGCAGGCGCAGCGTGTGGTCGAGCTCGCGGTGCAGGTGCCGCGCGACGAGAACGTCGACGGCGAAGCCGAGCACGACCAGGGCGAGCATCGTCGCCAGCGCGGCAGCGAGGATCGAACGAAGCCGGAGGCTCATCGGCCGAGCACGAAACCCGTCCCGCGGACGGTCGAGATCAACGGCGGGTCGCCGAGCTTGCGGCGGAGGTTCGAGACGTAGCGGTCGACGATGTTCGGGGCTGCGTCGTCCTGCCAGATCTCGGACAGCGCCTGCTCGCGCGGGACGACCCGGCGCGCATGGTGGAGCAGCAGCTCGAGCAGGTCGGCCTCCCGGGCGCTGAGCCCGATCGTGCGGTCGCCGCGCCGCACCTCGCGCGTGGCCGGGTCGAGCGTCAGGTCGCCGAACGCGAGCAGCTCGGCCGGCTCCTTGCCACGGCGCAGCAACGCGCGCACGCGGGCGAGCAGCTCCTCCGTGGCGAACGGCTTCACGAGGTAGTCGTCGGCCCCTGCGTCGAGGCCTGCGACCCGATCCTCGACGGCATCCCGTGCAGTGAGCAGCAGCACCGGCACCGAAAGCCCGCGGGCGCGCAGCCGCCGGCAGACGGCGAGCCCGTCCAGGCCGGGCATCGCCACGTCGAGCACCACGAGCTCGGGCACGCTGCGCTCGACCGCCGCCAGCGCGGCGCCACCGTCGGCGGCGTTCGCGACCGTGTACCCCTCGGCCGCGAGCGTGCGGTCGAGCATGCGCCGGATCGACGCGTCGTCGTCGACGACCAGGATCGCGGCTTCGGTCACCGCGGCCAGAGTAGAAGCTCAGGCAGTCACGAGCGCCAGATCCGCCTCCAGCGCCTTCAGGTCGAATCCGTTCGACGCCGTCCCGGCGCGCAGGAAGTCCGGCGAGAGGATGCAGTAGCACTCGTCGACGTACCGGTCCCAGAAGGCCCAGGTCAGCTCCTTCACGGCGCCCCACGTGACGACCCGGAGGCCGGCCGCGGTGTAGCCGACGACGTCGACGGCGTGCCCGCCCCAGGAGCCGGGCCGTGCCGGGCCGGTGAGCGACCCGGTCCAGTCCCAGACGTCCTGCCGCTGCGCCGTCAGAGGCAGGGCGAGCCCGAGGTAGAGGCCGCCGAAGAGGAACGCCGCCGAACGCGCGAGCCCGTGATCACTCAGCGACACGCTCGCGAACGCGCCGATGCGGTGCCCGCCGATGCCGGACGTGCGCCAGTACTTGAGGACGTCCAGCTCGATCGCGCCCTCCTCGCCGGTGGCGGGGTCGACGACCTTGACGTGCTCGAAGGCGTCGACCACAGAGCGCTCGGAGATCTCGGCGAACGAGCCTGCGGCTGCCGTCCACGCCTCGATCATGTGGCCGGCCGCGGCGCAGGTGCAGTCGCCGAGCCGGTCGTTCGCGTACATCGGCCAGTCGGGGACGTGCCCCGTCAGGTCGAGGGTCGCTGGCGCGGCCGGGAGCCCGGCACGGTCGACGTAGCGGGCCAGGCGGAGGGTGCGGGTGTCGATCCGCACCGGGAGCTTGCCGAGCTTGCGCGCCACCTGCGGCGGCGTCGTTGTTGCGGACATCGGGGCCTGCCTTTCTTTCGCGTTGTGGACACACAACGCCGCAGATGCCGCACCTGCCGCAGGTGGCTTTTCTACCGCTCCGGCGTGAAACGCGTCAAGTTCGTGTGGGCTGTGGCGATCAGAGCTTCTTGCGATTCGCCCGCGCCCGCACCTTGTACTGCCGCACCTGCTCGCGCTTCGCGAGTGCGTCCCGGCGGAGGTCGAGCGCGATCTGCTCGCGCTGCAGCTTGCGGTAGCTCTCCCAGCGCTCGAGCGGCAGGCTGCCGTCGGCGAGCGCCTCCCGCACCGCGCAGCCAGGCTCGCTGTCGTGCTCGCAGTCGGTGAACCGGCAGCGCAGCGCCACCGCCTCGACGTCGCTGAACGTCTGCTCGAGGTCGGCGTCCCAGAGCTGGAGCTCCCGCATGCCCGGCGTGTCGAGGATGACGCCGCCGCCCGGGAGGACGATCAACTCGCGCCGGGTCGTCGTGTGGCGCCCGCGCTGGTCGTCGGCCCGAACCTCCTGTGTCGCGATCAGCTCCGAGCCGACCAGCGCGTTCACGAGCGTCGACTTGCCGACGCCCGACGAGCCGAGGAGCACCGCGGTGCGATTGTCCGAGAGCCAGCCGCGAACCTCGTCGAGCCCCTCGCCCGTGACGACCGAGACGCCGAGCGCCGGGCAGGCGCCGAGCGTCACCTCCTCGACGGCGGCGAGGTATGGGCCGACGTCCTCGACGAGGTCGGTCTTGGTGAGCAGGACGACCGGCTGCGCGCCGCTCTCCCAGGCCATCGCGAGGTAGCGCTCGAGCCGGCGCACGCTGAAGTCGAGCGGCAGGCCCTGCGCCAGGAAGGCGACGTCGACGTTGGCCGCGAGCACCTGTTCCTTGACGGCCTGCCAGACCTCCTTGCGCGACAGGGTCGTGCGCCGCGGCAGGACGGCGTCGATGAGCCCCGATTCGAGGTCGAGCGCGACCCAGTCACCCACCGCGGGCAGGCCACCCTCGCGGGCGAGGCGGGCGATCGCGCTGGCGCGCACGTCGCCCGCCTCGGTCATGAGGTCGTAGGCGCCCCGGTGCTGGACGGCGACGCGGGCCGGGACGAGCCCCGCGGCGTGATCGGAAGCGGTGGCGTGCTCGGCGAACGCGGCCTGCCAGCCGTCGTCCCAGCCGAGTGAGTGCAGCAGCCCTGCGGTGGATGAAGACGTCAACCAAAGCTCCTTCTGCGTGAGGAATGGGAAACCAGCGGGCCACGGCCCGCCGTCACGCAGGGACTCCGGAGAACGCGGAGGTTAGGACTGCGAGCGACGAGCAGCGGCACGGAAATCGCGGATCCAGTCGGCTCGTTTCATCCGTGCACCACCTCCTCGTCGAGTGTCGACCTGTTCATTGTGCGGACCGTGGGCGCCGATGGCAAGCGGGCTATGCTGTGCAGGCCCGCGGCGCGGTGAGGCTTCGAACCGGGTCAGATCCGGGAGGAAGCAGCCCTAAGAATCCCTCACCGGTGCCGCGGACTTTCGGATTTCCCGGCGATGCAGCCTGCGGAGGGGTATGGCCAGCGCGCCTCGGACAATCCAGATCGGCTGCCGGTTCGACTACGAAGCCGGCGTCGACGTGCCGACCGTGGCGGTGGTCGAGCCGCACTCGTCCGCCCGCGACGCGGTCCTGTCGGAGCGCTGGCTCGGCCCGGCGTCGCTGCCGTACGAGGATCTCGACGGCAACGTCTGCCGGCGGTTCACCCTGCCGCCCGGCGAGTCGTCGTTCGGCTACGAGGCAACGGTGCGCGTGCCGGCGGAGCCGGACGAGACACCCGACGACGACGAGCTCCAGCACCGGATCGAGGACCTCCCGCCCTCGCTGCTGCACTGGCTCCTGCCGAGTCGCTTCTGCGAGTCCGACCTGCTCGCCGACCGAGGCTGGGAGCTGTTCGGCACCGCGCCGGGCGGCCGGCCCGCCGTCCAGGCGGTGTGCGACTGGATCCACGCCAACATCCGGTACGGCGTCCCGACCCTGCCGACCACGACCGCGACGCAGGTGCTGGCGGAGGGCGGCGGCATGTGCCGCGACTTCGCCCATCTCGGCGTCGCCTTCTGTCGCACGCTGGGCATCCCGGCGCGCTACGTCAGCGGCTACCTCGCCGACATCGGCATCCCCGGCGGGCGCGACGAGGAGGACTTCCACGCGTGGTTCGAGGCGTGGCTCGGCGCGCGCTGGTGGACCTTCGACGCCCGGTTCAACGCGCCGCTCGTCGGCCGCATCCCGGTCGGGCGCGGGCGCGACGCGGTCGACGTGGCGATGGCGACGACCTACGGCCCGGCTAGCCTCGCGCGGATGACGGTGTGGGCGAACAGCGTGGCGACGGACGGGGTGGCCGGATGATCGACGCCGACAACCTCGGCGAGCTGATCGCCACGCTCGGCAGCGTCGACAACGACGAGATCGACTGGCCGAACGTCGCCCAGACGACGGTGCTGATCCATCAGGCGTTCCGGTACGACTACGCGGCACCGGTCTCGGAGCTCCGCCAGCGGCTGATGGTGGTGCCGCCGGACTGCTACGGCCGGCAGCGGCTGGTCACGCACAAGCTGCGGGTGACGGGGCGGGATCTCGACAGCGAGCGCCACTACGACAGCTTCGGCAACGTCGTTCTCGACCTGACACTCGAGGAGGTCGACCGCCAGGTCGAGTTCCTCACGTGGGCGGTCGTGGAGCGGAGCGTCGGGGATCCCGGTCTCGCCGACGTGTGTTTCGACCACCGCTTCGCCGAGCCGTCACGGCTCGCGGCGCCGGACGATGCGCTCCGGGCCGTGGCCTCGGAGGTGTCGGGCTCCGGAGTGGTGGGGCTCGAGCTGGCCGAGGCGCTGTGCTCCCGGGTGCATGCGCATTTCGAGTACGCCTGGGGTGCCACGTCGGTCGAGACGACCGCCGCCGAGGCCTGGGCCGGAGGCCGAGGCGTCTGCCAGGACTACGCGCACTCCCTGCTCGCGTTGTGCCGGCTGTGCGGCGTGTCCGCCCGCTACGTCTCCGGCCATCTGCTGGGCGACGGCGGGACGCATGCCTGGGTCGAGGTGCTCGTGTCGGACGCGGAGGGGTCACGGGCCGTGGCCCTCGACCCGACCCACGACCGCCACGCCGGCCCGCAGTACATCACCGTGGCGATCGGCCGCGACTACGGCGACGTCGCCCCGGTCTCGGGCAGCTGCCTCGGCCCGTACCCCGGCTTGTTGACCACGCACAAGCGGGCCGCGGTGACGCGGGTCGAGTACCGCGAGCCGGTTCGGCGCCGCGCCGGCGCGTAGGGCGGCTGCGTCAGGCGCAAGCGGCGGCTACGATTGCGGCCTCTTTCGGGCGCATAGCTCAGCGGGAGAGCGCTCGCTTCACACGCGAGAGGTCCCTGGTTCGATCCCAGGTGCGCCCACTCAGGAATCTCATTGCCCACACGAGGTGGAATGACCTCGGTGGCCGGCCGTAACGTTCTCGGAACGGGACACGGTCTAGATTCTGGGATCGCTGCGAACGCGAATTACAGAGGTGCGCCGAGATGGGTGCAGTTGGTGTGCGGCCTTGAAATGGCGCTCCTGGCGGCACTCGTTGTGCTCGTGCTTGTCCTCGCGATCGGCCCGTATTCGCCGAGCGGCTCGCTTGTCAACCTCTTGCTGGACATGGCGAGCGGCTCGTCAGCCGTCTTGGTCGGCATCGTCGTCACCCTCAAGCGGCCGCAGAACCTGGTCGGGTGGGCGCTCCTGCTCGTGGGCGCTGGGTTCCTGGCCGGCGATCTCCTTGGCGCCTACGCCCAACTCGCTCTCCTCGATCCGCAGTACAGAGGCCTTCCTGCGGGCGCCG
>CAYXXE010000078.1:0-10549 GCA_964468985.1 uncultured Gaiellales bacterium
GCGATGCCGCAGATGGTGGCGCTGTTCAACGGCGTCGGCGGTGGCGCGGCCGCCCTCGTCGCGCTGGCCGAGTTCCACTCCCTCGCCCCCGCCGCCGGCCGCTTGCACGCCGACATCGCCGTGGCGATCATCCTCTCGGCGTTGATCGGGTCGATCTCGTTCGTCGGCTCGCTGATCGCCTTCGCCAAGCTCCAGGAGCTGATCCAGGGGCGGCCGATCACGTATCCGGGGCAGAAGGTCGGCAACCTCGTGCTGCTCGGAGCCTGCGTCGTCGTGGGCGCCGTGATCGTCTCGGGGACGGAGCACCAGTACCTGCTCTGGGCGGTGATCGCCGGCGGCATGCTGTTCGGCGCGCTGTTCGTGCTGCCGATCGGCGGAGCCGACATGCCGGTCGTGATCTCGCTCCTGAACGCGTTCACCGGGCTGGCAGCGGCGGCCACCGGCTTCGAGCTGAACAACAACGTCCTGATCGTCAGCGGCATGCTCGTCGGCGCCTCCGGCACCCTCCTGACGCTGATGATGGGCCGCGCGATGAACCGGTCGATCGCGAACGTCCTCTTCGGCGCCTTCGGCCAGATCGTCGCGACGACCGGCGCCGCCGGCGCAGTCACCGGGACGGTGCGGTCGACCACCGTCGACGACGTCGCCGTGATGCTCGGCTACGCGAGCAAGGTCGTGATCGTCCCCGGCTACGGGATGGCCGTCGCCCACGCCCAGCACGACGTGCGCACGCTCGCCGACCTGCTCGAGGCGCGCGGCGTCGAGGTGACATACGCCATCCACCCCGTCGCCGGGCGCATGCCCGGCCACATGAACGTGCTGCTTGCGGAGGCCAACGTGCCGTATCCGCAGCTGAAGGAGATGGACGACGCGAACAACGAGTTCTCGCGCACCGACGTCTCGCTCGTGATCGGCGCCAACGACGTCGTGAACCCCGATGCGCGCGCCAACTCGAGCAGCCCGATCTACGGCATGCCGATCCTGAACGTCGACGAGTCGAAGGCGACGATCGTGCTCAAACGGTCGATGAACCCCGGCTTCGCCGGCATCGACAACCCGCTGTTCGTCGACCCGAAGACGATGATGCTGTTCGGCGACGCCAAGACGTCGGTCGAGCAGCTCGTCGCCGCCGTCAAGACCCTGTGACGTCCGTCCCTGTCTTCACCGGCCGCGACGTCGAGCGGGCGGTGTCGCCGGGCCGCGCGGTCGAGGTGGTGCGCGACGCATTCATCGCGCACGCGCGGGGCGAGTGGCAGATGCCCGCAAAGGTCTACCTCACCAACTATCCGGCCGGCGACTTCCGCGCCATGCCCGCGCTCGGCGGCGGCTACGCGCTGCTGAAATGGGTGACATCGTTCCCGGGCAACCCGGCGCAGGGGCTGCCGACCGTGACCGGCGTGGTGATCCTGTCGGACGCGAACGACGGCCGGCTGCTGGCTCTGCTCGACGCAGCTGCCGTGACGGCGCTGCGCACGGGTGCGGCCGCGGTCCTGGCCGCGGAGACGCTCGGGCGCGCCGACGCGGAGACCGCAGCCGTCGTCGGGGCGGGCGTGAACGGCCGGGCCGCGGCACGCACGTTCCTCGCGCGCGGCCGTCGCGTGGCGCTCTGGGACGTCGACGAGGCGCGGGCCCGCGCGGCGGCGGACGACCTCGGAGCGGACGTCGCGCCGTCACTGGAGGCGGCCCTCGCAGCCGACCTGCTCGTGACCGTCACTCCGGGGCACACGGTCGTGATCGGCGACGGGACGCTCCGGCCCGGCCAACACGTCTCGCTGCTGGGAGCCGACGGGCCGGGCAAAGCAGAGACCACCGACGGGGAGCTGCTCCGTGCGCGCCTGTTCTGCGACGACTGGGAGCAAGCCTCACACGGCGGGGAGCTGGCCCACGCCGTCGAGGCCGGCCTCGTCACCAGAGCCGACGTCGTCGACCTCGGCCGTGTCCTTACCGGTGAGGCGCCGGGCCGCCGGCAGCCGCAGGACATCACGCTCTTCGACTCGACCGGGCTGGCGATCCAGGATCTCGCGATCGCAGTGGCCGCGCTCGAGCGTGCCGGCGAGCTCGGCCCGCTTCAGCGCCTCGAGCTGTAGGTCGCGTCGAAGAGACGCGCCGGGGCGAACGGGCCGAGCTCGGCGGGCCGGTCGCCGAGGATCGCCCGCGCGACGAGGTCGCCGCACGCGAGACCCAGCACGTTGCCGTGCCCCGAGTAGCCGCCCGCGATCCAGACATTCTCCCGGCCGGGCAGCAGGCCCGCCAGCGGGCCGGCCAGCGGCAGCAGGTCCGGCGTCGCGCCCCAGATGCCGGCCCAGCGATGCGTGACGGCCGGGCGGTGTCCGACGAGCGCCTCCACGAGATCGTCGATGCTCGTTTGCACGGCCGGGTTGACCGCCTCGACCTCGGTCTGCTCGTCGGCGAGGGCGGTGTCCCGCTGCCCGCCGATCACCAGGCGTCCGTCGGGCTGCTGGTGCCAGTAGTCGTAGCCGCCGCGGGCGTAGTGCGGCAGCGGATACCTGAGCGCCGGCAGCGGCTCGGTGGCGAGCACCTGGCCGCGCGTCGCGACGACGACATCCGCGAGCTCGGGCAGCAGCGAGGCGGTGAAGCCGTCGCCGCAGACGACCACCACGTCGGCGTCGACACCCTCCACGGCGACGTGTGCCTCCTCGACGATCTCGGCCCCCGCATCGACAGCATGCCCCGCGAGCCGCCGCACCCACCGGGCCGGGACGATCGCACCGTCCGGCGGCTGGAGGATCGCTCCGAGATACAGGCGGTCGAGTGGCGGCTCGAGCGTGTCGACCCACTCGACGGCGAACCCGTCGGCGCGCAACGCGCCGTACTCGGCGTGCAGGGCCGCGAGCTCGGCCTCGTCGGCGGCGAGCCGCAGGCTCCCCACCCGGCGGAAGGCGTCGCCGGCGAGCCGCTCCAGGCGATCCAACGTCTGCTCCGTGAGCGTCATGACGCTGCGCGCAGCCCCGCGCCCGAGCTCATCGCACGCGACGTCGTAGGGCGCCGCCGCCCCACGGAGGGCGAAACCGCCGTTCCGGCCGCTCGCCCCGCCTGCAATGCGGCGCTGCTCGTACAGCCGCACACGGACACCGCGCTCGGCCAGGGTGAGCGCGCAGGAGCAGCCGGTGACACCGCCCCCGATGACGGCGACCTCGGCCCTGCCGGCGAACGCGCGGCGCGGCAACTCGGGGGCCGGCTCCTCGAGCCAGAAGGGGGTCTCGCTCACCGCGCTGCGATCCTATGACACGAGTGCGCGGTAGAGCCCGTCACCGCCGACCGCCAGACCCGCGAGCTCGAGCTCGGCTAGAGCCGCGGCCACGACTCCTGCGCCGAGCCCGGTCCGCAGGACGAGGTCGTCGACCGCGAGCGGTGCGTCCGCGATCGCCGCCAGGGCTGCCGTGCCAGCCGCCGAGAGCGCCGGCGGCGCCGGGCCGGACGGCCGTGTGTCCCGCGCGATCCCGACGGCCTCGAGGACGTCCTCGGCCGACGTTGCCGGGGTGGCGCCGAGGCGCAGCAGGGCGTTGGTGCCGGCCGACAGCGCCGACGTGATCTCGCCGGGGACGGCCAGCACCTCCCGACCCTCCTCGAGCGCGAGATCGGCGGTGATCAGCGCCCCGCTCCGCTCACGAGCCTCGACGACGACGGTCGCGCGGCAGAGCCCGGCGACGATGCGGTTGCGGGCCGGGAACCGCCACGGCGCCGGCTCGACCCCGGGCGGGTACTCGGAGACGATGAGCCCCGCCGCGGCGATGCGTGCCGCCAGAGACGCATGCGCGGCCGGATAGTCGCGGTCGATGCCGCAGCCGAGCACCGCGACGGTGCGGCCTGCGGCGAGCGCCCCGCGATGGGCGGCTGCATCGACACCGCGCGCGAGCCCCGACACGACGACGACTCCCGCCTCGGTGAGCCGCTCACCGAAGGACGTCGCCACCGCCGACCCGTACGCGGAGCACGCTCGCGCGCCGACGACCGCGACGTTCGTCCCGGCCAGCAACTCGACGCCCCCGCCGCCGCGCAGGAACAGACCGGGCGGTGGGTCGTGGATCGCCCGCAGAAGGGGCGGGAACGCCTGGTCGGAGCGCCCGAGCCAGCGATACCCGGCAGCCGCGAGACGCCCGAGGAACGCGTGCTCGTCGAACGACCGGGCAAAGGCCGCGAACCGGGCCGTGCGCGGCTCGTCGACGACGTGCGAGCCCGTCGCGGCGGCGAATGCGGCACACGCGAGCTCGTTCATGCGGCCAGCTCGGCCGGAGGACGATACGACAGCGCCTCGGCGAGATGCTCCGGTGCGACCCGCTCGGCACCGGCCAGTGACGCGATCGTCGCGGCGACGCGCTCCGTCCTGGCCCGGCCGCGCCCCGACAGCGCCAGCCGGTCGACCGCCCGCGTCAACAGCCGGCCCGTCTCCGCCGCAGCCTCGGGCACGCCCCCGGCGAGCCGCGTTCGCGCGCCGACGACACGCTCGCGGACGGCCGCCGAGCCCTCGCCGGGCGCCGCCGCCAGCTCGACCGCTCGGGGCCGCGGCATCGCGACCACGAGATCGCAGCGGTCGAGCAACGCGCGGGACACCCGCTCCCGATACCGGCTGAGCCGCTCCGCCGAGCAGCGGCATTCGACCGCAGAGTCGCCGCGCGCACCGCAGGGACAGAGGTTCATCGCGGCCACGAGCTGAAACCGTGCCGGGAAGACCAGGCGGCCGAGGACGCGCGCGATCAGGACGAAGCCGTCCTCGAGCGGCTGGCGGAGCCCTTCGATGGCGGGGCGGCTGAACTCGGCCAGCTCGTCGAGGAACAGGACGCCGCGGTGCGCGAGGCTCGCCTCCCCGGGGCGCGGACCCGGCCCGCCACCCACGAGCGCGGCCAGCGAGGCCGAGTGGTGCGGCGCCCGGAACGGCGGCACCCGGACGAGCCCGGAGCCCTGTGCGAGCAGGCCTGCCACCGAGTGGATGCGCATCACCTCGAGCGCCGCCTCGTCGTCGAGGGGCGGCAGGATGCCCGGCAGGCGACGCGCGAGCATCGTCTTGCCGGTGCCGGGCGGCCCGACGAGGAGGAGGTTGTGCGCCCCGGCGGCCGCGATCTCGAGCGCCCGCCGGGCACGCTCCTGCCCGCGGACATCTGCCAGTTCAGGGCCGCCGACGAAGGCCGGCGCGGCGAGCGCCGCCGGCGGCCGGGGCGGGGAGCGGTCGCCGCGCAGGTAGGCGACCGCCTCCGCGAGGTGGCGCACCGGAACCGGCTCGACACCGGCGAGCGCCACTTCCGCCCCGGACTCGGCGGCGCAGATCAGCCGCTCGAGGCCGGACTGCCGGGCCCCTTCGGCGGCCACGAGCGCCCCGGCGACCGGCCGCAGCCGTCCGTCGAGCGCCAGCTCGCCGATCGCGGCGTGCCCCGCCAGCGCGCCGGGTGGCACCTGGTTGGATGCGGCCAGGACGGCGAGTGCGATCGGCAGGTCGAAGCCGGAGCCCTCCTTCCGGAGCCCGGCCGGCGCAAGGTTGACCGTGATGCGGGTGCGAGCAGGGAACTCGAGCTCGGCCGAGGCGATGCCGCTACGGACACGCTCCTTCGCCTCCTGGCACGCCCGGTCGGCGAGACCGACGATCGCGAACGCCGGCAGCGCCTGCTGCAGGTGCGCCTCGACCTCGACCCGCCGCGGGTCGAGACCGACCAGAGCGTGGGTGACCGTGCGGGCGAGCACGTTGCCACCGTAGACGACAAGGTGTTACGTGTCCGGGTCGAAAGCGTGCCGAATCACGCACGACGCGCGACGAGCACGTCTTCGAAGTACTCCCCGGCGCGACGGCCGGTGCGACGGTTGACGTGCCGCTGATAGCGCTGCTCGAGCGCCAGGCCCGCCCGTGCGAGGATCTCCGGGTACAACGTGCGGCGATCGTTGACGACGATCACGACCCGGCCTCCGAGCCGCAACACGCCCGAGCACGCCGCGAGCGCGCCGGCGACACCGTCCACGTAGTCGGAGACGGCCGCCCGTGCCGTCCCGTGCGCCGCCGCACCGATCTCGCTCTCGCGCCGGTCGGCGAGGCTGAGCAGCTCGTAGGCGTAGCGGTGCTGCTCGTGGTAGTCGATGAGGCCGGGGTACGGCGGCGAGGTGACGATCGCGTCGAACGTGCCGGGCAGCGCGACCTCGCGACTGTCGCCGTGCAGGACGGTCGCCTCGCACGCCGACCGCACACGGGCGAAGGCCTTCAGGCGCTCGACGGTGTCGAGGGCATAGCGGGCGAGGAAATGGGAGGCACGCTCGACCGGGCGGCACTCGCGACGGTGCTTGAAGCACCAGTACGGCTCGAGCTGCGGCGCCTGCGGGAAGTCGAGGTCGAAGTGCGTCGTGCGGCGGGCCGAGCGCGCCGCACGGGCGAGGACGACCCGCAGGACGTCGGCGTGCTCGTAGCCGCCGACGAGCGATCGGAAGCGGAGCAGGTCGTCGAGCGCCTCCGGAGCGAACCAGTCCCGCAGGTACGGCGTCGAGTCGCCGGCCTCCCCCCTCCCGTCCGCGAACAGGTCGAGCACGTCGCGCACCTCCCGCTCGAGGACGAACGGGTTCACGGGTGCGGTCTTGACGCCGATCAGCAGGCAGTTGAACGCGGCGATGTCGACCCCGGCCGAGTCGAGCCCGCTCTCCAGCGCCTGGACGAGCGTGGTACCCGAGCCCGCGAAGGGATCGAGCACGCGCCCACCGGCCGGGACGTGGCGGCGGAAGAGCTCCTCGACGAGCTGCGGGACGAACTTGCCGAGATACGGATGCAGGCGGTGGACGTGCTTCGTGCGCTCGCGCTCGGGGAGATCGCGCTCCGACCAGGACAGGTCGAGGTCGAGCCCCTCGTAGAGCTGCTCCTGCGTCGCCACTCAGCCGCAGTTCGACGCCGGCCGGTCCGGACCTCCGTCAGAACGCCCCGGCGAGGTGTTCCAGACGCCCGGCGCGCTCGACGATCACGTCGAACCTGACCCGGAGCGAGCCGCAGTCGGGATGCTGCGCGAGCCACGACAGCGCGGCGTGCCGGACGCGCCGAGCCTTCTCTGCCGTGACCATCTCGAGCGGGTCGCCGAAGGCCGACCCCGACTTGCTCTTGACCTCGCAGAAGACGAGCCACTGACCGCGGCGGGCGATTACGTCCACCTCGTTGCCGCCGGCCCAGGCGTTCGTCGCGAGGATCCTGTAGCCGCGCAGCCGGTACCAGCGGGCCGCGCGGCGCTCGGCCCTGTTGCGGGGGACGCCGGCTATGCGGCGGTCTCGCCGACGAGCGCGACCTCGGGGCCCAGCCGGTAGGCGAGCGCCTGGAACGAGCGCCGGTGGATGTCGCACGGCCCGTGCTCGCGCACCATCTGCGTATGCCGCGGGGTGATGTAGCCGACGTGCGACCGGAAGCCGTAGGCCGGATAGATCGCGTCGGCGGCCCGCATGTAGCGGTCGCGGGTCACCTTGGCCACGATCGAGGCCGCCGCGATCGCCGCGCTCTTCGTGTCGCCGTCCACCACGGCCCGGTGCGGCGGCGCCGTCGGCCCCAGCCTGAACCCGTCGACGAGCGCGACGTCCGCCGGGCCACAGGCCCAGAGGGCCGCACGCAGCCCGCGAAGGTTCGAGACATGGAGCCCCTCGCGGTCGATCACCGCCGGTGGGAAGACGTGGACGGAGACGTGCTCGGCGCAGTCGAGCACCGCCCGGTAGAGCTCCTCGCGCGTCTCGTGGTCGACCTGCTTCGAGTCGTTCAGGCGGGCGAGCGGACGTACGCGGTGGTCGCGCAGGGAGGCGTAGTCGAGCAGCACGCCCGCGACCACGAGCGGGCCCGCCAGCGGGCCGCGACCCGCCTCGTCGGCGCCCGCGACCCGCCGCGCCCCGAGGCTCCGGTCGAAGCGGAGCAGCCGTTGGCCGGGGTGTTTGCGGGCCATCGCTCGAGGATAGCTCCGCCTTCGGGAGGCGTTCGGCGGCTTGTCGGTTCCGGCACGGAAAATTCACGCGGGCAGCACACAATCGACGTCGCGGCGGAGCGTCACGGCGACCCACTGGTCGCCGCGGCGATCGACGCGGGCCTCGTCGCAGCTCTCGGCGGAGCGATGCGCGAGACAGAGGAAGTCGTTCTTCCGCGTCCGGTAGGGAAGGCTGATGCCGGTCGTGCACCGGACCGGCCCGGCCAGAGAGCGGCTGCTCGCCCAGGCCTTCGCGGCGGCCAGGGCAGCCTGGTGCTCGCGCGTCCCACACCCGGCCGTGACGACGGCCGTCGCTCCGAGCGCAAGGCCGAGGCGGAGGCGGAGGCGCAGGATCCGGTCGGGGCGGCCCGTCAGTTCTGGCGGAGCTCGCGGACGCGAGCCTTCTTGCCGACCTTGCCGCGCAGGTAGTACAGCTTGGCGCGGTTCACGTCGCCGATCGCGCCGACCTCGATCCGGTCGATCTTGGGCGAGTGCAGCGGGAACGTCCGCTCGACACCGACGCCGAACGAGTTCTTGCGGACGGTGAACGTCTCGCGAACCCCGGCGCCCTGGCGCTTGATGACGATCCCCTCGAACACCTGGATGCGCTCGCGCGTGCCTTCGATGACGCGGAAATGCACGCGAACCGTGTCGCCGGCCTTGAAGCGCGGCACGTCACGGAGCTGGCGACGCTCGATGTCCTGGATGATCGTGCTCATGGCAAAGGTGGCCCGAAGGCCGCGGCAATCGTAGCGGAAACGCCCGCGCGACCCGCTGTCCCGGACGTCAGTGGATCGACAGCCTGGTCGGCGGCCAGTAGGTCGCGATCACCTTGCCGATCAGGTTCCTGCGCGGGACGCTGCCCCACGACCGCGAGTCGCAGGACTCCCCGCGGTTGTCGCCCATGAAGAAGTAGTACCCCTTCGGGACGACCCACCGATGCCCGAAGTTCGTCAGGTCCTCGGCGCGCCGCTGCGGCTGGATGAACGGCTCCTTCAACTCGTGTGCCGTCTTCCCGCCCGGCGGTGTCACCCAGAGGAAACCCTTCTTGTCCTCGTAGATCGTCTCGCCCGGCAGCCCGATCAGTCGTTTCACGAACGTCCCGTCGGCGCCGCACTTCACCTTCGCGAGCACCGGCGTCCGGAAGACGATGATGTCGTCGCGCTTCGGCGGCCAGAAACGGAAGCAGAACCGGCAGGCGAGCACCCGGTCGGAGAACCGTGCCTCGCAGCCGACGTCAGGCCGCGCGCAGTGCAGGGTCGGCTCCATCGAGCTGGACGGGATGCGGTACGGATTCACCACCCAGGTCTTGATCGCGAGCACGATCGCGACGGCGCCGAGGATCGTCACCAGCCAGTCGATCGTGACGCGCCAGCCGTGCGGCAGCCCTTCCGTGAGCCGGTCGACCGGGTTCCTCACCGCAGATGCTCCCGCCGCCAGAGATCGACCTTGGCGTGGTCGCCGGAGAGCAGCGTCGCGGGCACCGGCCAGCCGCGAAACTCGGCCGGGCGCGTGTAGTGCGGATGCTCGAGCGCCCCGCCGAGCGCCGGCGAGAACGACTCGAGCTCGCCCGAGCCCTCGCTGAGCGCCCCGGGCAAACGGCGGGCGATCGCGTCGACCAGCACCATCGCCGGCAGGTCGCCGTTCGAGAGCACGTACGGCCCGATCGAGATCGCGTCCGTGCACAGATGCTCGACGATCCGCTCGTCGAAGCCCTCGAAACGCGACGAGAGCAGCGTGAGCCGCTCCTCGGCGGCGAGCTCCTCGACGACGGCCTGCGTGAGCGCGCGGCCCTGCGGCGTCAACGCGACGACCCGACGGCCGGGCGCCCCGCCGTACGCCGCGTCGAGCGCGGCCGCGACGACGTCCACCCGCAGCACCATCCCCGCGCCGCCGCCGTACGGCTCGTCGTCGACCTGGCCGTTGCGGAGCGGCGTCGTGTCGCGGTAGGAGAAGAGGCGCAGGTCGAGCTCCGACCCGACGACGGTCGCGACAGGGCGCTGTTCGGTGAGCCAGGCGAAGACATGGGGAACCAGGGTGAAGACGTCGAGCTGCAAAGGGATCGGGTCAGTCGGGAGCTTCCGAGAAGCCGGCCGCGACCAGGATACGCCCACCCGCGACATCGACGTGCCGGACGCACTCCGAGACCATCGGCAGCGCGAGCCCGCTGTCGAGCGTGAGCACGTCGTTCGCGACGCCGGGCTCCACGTCGGTCACGGTGCCGAGCACCGCTCCGCCCTCCTCGACGACGCTCAGCCCGACCAGCTCGAACACGTAGAACTCGTCCTCCTCCGTCGGCGGCAGGGCGTCGCGCTCGACCTCCAGGGTCGCCCCACGCGGGACGCGCCGGTCGAGGCGGATCACCGGCCGGCCGCCGCCGCCGCGCTTCGCGGCGACGACCTCAGCCTCGGCCCCGCCCACGACGAGCTTCGTGCCGGTGGTGAACCACCGGCCGTCCTCGCTCGCCTGCTCGACGAAGAACGAGCCGTCGAGCCCGTGCGGCTTCCCGACGCGGCCGATCGCGACCCGCGGGGTGCCGCCTTCCCCCGTCATGGAACGAGGCTCTCGAAGTACTCGGCTGCTTCCTGCCGCGTTGCCCTCGGAGACCCGCCGATCTCGAGCTCGGCGGT
>CAYXXE010000079.1:0-10468 GCA_964468985.1 uncultured Gaiellales bacterium
GTCATCGCGGCGCCATCCTGAGCGCGCCGTCGAGGCGGATCACCTCGCCGTTCAGCATCTGGTTCTCCACGACGTGCACGACGAGCGCCGCGAACTCGCTCGGCGCGCCCAGGCGACTCGGGTGCGGCACGGCCTGGGCGAGGTTCGCGCGCGCCTCGGCCGGAAGCGCCGCGAGCAGCGGCGTGTCGAACGTGCCGGGCGCGATCGCCACGCAGCGGATCAGCGACCGCGCCAGGTCACGGGCAAGCGGCAGCGTGAGCGAGACGATCCCGCCCTTCGACGCCGCGTAGGCGGTCTGCCCCATCTGGCCGTCGTAGGCGGCGATCGAGGCCGTGTTCACGATCACGCCCCGCTCGCCGTCGACCGGCTCGGTGCCCTGCATCGCCGCCGCCGCAAGCCGGACGACGTTGAACGTCCCCACCAGGTTGATGCCGATGACACGCTCGAAGCGGTCGAGCTCCATCGGCTCGCCGCCCCGCGCCACGAGCCCTGCTTCCCCGACGCCGGCGCAGTTGACGCAGATGCGGAGCGGGCCGAGGCTCTGCGCCAGCGCGACCACGCCGGCGACGCCGTCCGGGTCGCGCACGTCGGCGGGCACCCGATGCAGGCCCGTCCCGTTGCCGAGCGCGTCGAGCGAGCGTTCGAGGTCGACGACCACGACGGTCGCGCCCCGATCGCGGAGCGCCGTCGCGGTGGCGTACCCGAGCCCCGAGGCGCCGCCGGTGACGATCGCGACGGCTCCGTCCGGGCTCATGAAGCGCGATCGTATACGGCCGTCTACCCTGCGTCGCGAGTCGGCGTGGGTGACACGTTCAGCATCGAATCGGCCGGGTCGCCCGCCGCCGCGAGGCTCTGAGCCCCTTGAGCGCGGTCTTCCTCGTCCTCTCCTCGTTCCTCGCGAGCGCCGTCGAGATGGTCGAGGCGCTGACGATCGTCCTCGCCGCAGGCATCTCGCGCGGCTGGCGCTCCGCCCTCGCCGGCGCGGGCGCGGCGACGGTCGTCCTGGCGGCGATCGTCGCCGTGCTGGGGCCGGCGCTCACGCTGATCCCGCTGAACGGCCTGCGGCTCGTCGTCGGCGGCCTCCTGCTGGCATTCGGCCTGCAGTGGCTGCGCAAGGCGATCCTCCGCGCGAGCGGCTTCAAGGCGCTGCACGACGAGGAGGCGATCTTCGCCCGCGAGCTCGACGAGGCGCGCCGGGCCGCACGGGCGCAGTGGGCCGGCCTCGACGCCTACGGCTTCGTGCTCGCGTTCAAGGGGGTGCTCCTCGAGGGGCTCGAGGTGGCGTTCATCGTCCTCACGTTCGGGAGCACGCAGGGCAGCATTCCCCTCGCGGCTGCCGGCGCCGCCGCGGCACTCGCCGCTGTGGTCGGAGTCGGCCTGCTCGTGCGGGCGCCACTGGCCCGCGTGCCGGAGAACACCGTGAAGTTCGCCGTCGGGACGATGCTCACGACGTTCGGCATCTTCTGGTCGACCGAGGGCGCCGGCGCCCGCTGGCCCGGCTCGGATGCCGCGATCCCGGGCGTGCTCGTCTTCGTCGTCGCGCTGTCGGCGGCATCGGTCGCGCTCCTCCGACGCCGCGTCGACCCGAGGCCTGCGTGAGGCACGCAGCCGCCTTCGGGCGCTTCTGGTGGGACTTCGTGGTCGGCGACGACTGGCGCTCGGCGCTCGGCGTCGTGACGGGGATCGGGGTGACGGCCGCGGTCGCGGCGATCCCCTTGGCGGCGTGGTGGGTGCTCCCGGTCGCCGTGGCGGTGATCCTCTACCGGTCGCTGCGCCGCCAGATCCGTCCCGAGCGGTAGGCGCTCTCCTCGAGCGTGGCGGCCATCGTCTCCGGATACCCGAGCGACACGACGAGCTCCGCGAGAACCGTCCTGGACTCCTCCCGCCGGGCGGCGAGCTCGCGGGCGGCCCGGTGCTCGGAGAGGGTCGCGACGACCGTCTCGACCAGCTCGCGATCGTTGAACGGCTTGCCGAGCCACGTCATCGCGCCGGCGTCGAGGGCGCTTTCGGCGTGGGCCTCGGAGCGGCCGGTGAGGGCGACGATCGGGACGTCCTGCTCGCGCAGGATGTGCTCGGCGGCCGCGACGCCGTCGAGCCGCGGTAGGCCGAGGTCGAGGAGGATCAGGTCGGGCTGGTGGAGCCGGGCGAGCTCGATCGCCTCCACCCCGTCGCGGGCGCCGGCGCACACCGTGAAGCCGGCGTCCTCGAGCACGAGTCGCAGGTCGGCCCGAACGATCGGGTCGTCCTCGACGGTTAGAACATTTCCGAGCGCAGACACGCGTCTCTCCTTGCGTTTGGGTGAACAGCACGTTTGTAGGAACAGCGCTGTGTGAACAGCTGGCGGGGATCGATCCCCTGGGCGTCGGCTTCAGAAGTTGCCCGGGCGCTACAACGCGCAGTGGGCGACGAAGCCGACCTCGGCCGCCGTCAGCGGCGACCTGCGACCACAGTAGCGAACCGATCGCACGACACCGATCGGGTACCGTGCCGGTCGAGTTGGACGCACCGATCTCGCCGATGCCGATCGCAACCGTCCGGCCGCGCACGGGCCGGGCCAGCCAGGTGGTCACGTTGATCGCCGTCGTGGTGCCACCGCTCGCGTTGCTCTCCGCGATGGGCATCCTCTGGGGGATCGCCTTCCACGCGTACGACCTCGCGATCTTCCTCGCGCTCTACGTCCTGTGCGCGTTCGGGACGACGATCGGCTTCCACCGCTACTTCACGCATCGCAGCTTCGAGGCGCGCCTGCCCGTCAAGGTTGCGCTCGGCGTGCTCGGCTGCATGACGATGCAGGGGCCGATCACCCAGTGGGTGACCGACCACCGCAAGCATCACGCGATGTCCGACAAGGAAGGCGACCCCCATTCCCCGCACGGCCACGGCGAGGGCGCCTGGGGCGCGTTCCGCGGGTTCGTCCACGCGCACGTCGGCTGGATGTTCAGCAACATGGGCATGGAGCAGGGCCGCCTCTACGGCAAGGATCTGTACGACGACCGGGTGATCCGGACGATCGACAGGCTCTACCTGCTCTGGGTGGTGCTCACACTCGGACTGCCGTTCTCGCTCGGCTACCTGATCGGCGGGACGGTCGACGCCGGGCTCGAGGGGCTCGTCTGGGGCGGGCTGATCCGGATCTTCGCGTACCAGCACGCGACGTTCAGCGTCAACTCGATCTGCCACATGTTCGGGCGGCGCGACTACCTCTCACGCGACGAGTCCCGCAACAACTGGCTGGTGGCGATGCTCGTGTTCGGCGAGGGCTGGCACAACAACCACCACGCCTTTCCCACCTCGGCACGACACGGTCTCAAGAAGGGCCAGTGGGACGTCTCGTGGCTCGTGATCCGCGGCCTCGAGCGGCTGAAGCTCGTCTCGCGCGTCCACGTGCCCGACGAGGCGCAGCTCGCCCGCCGGGCCGTTCAAGCCGCCGCCGTTCAGCCCACCTCGTAGCGCGCGATCACCGCAGCTGCGCCGTCGGCCCAGGCACCGGCGCGCGGCAAGGGCACGAGCCCGCCCCAGGGCGCCCGCAGCGCTGCACCGTGCACCGCACCCGGAAGCAGCCGGTAGGAGCCGTCGACTCCGAGGGCCGCCGCCCGCTCGAAGCCGCGGCGCGAGAGCGCCGGGCTCACGCCGGGGACCCCCGGCAGCCAGCGGTCGAGCGTGCCGTGGAGCACGTCGAGCCTGCGACCGACGAGGCGGTCGAGCGGCAGCCGATCGGGCAGCCACGGAGCGAGCCCGAGCACCGCCTCGACGCCGGGCGCATCGGCCGCCAGCGCGGCGACGACGCCGCCCATCGAGAACCCCACCAGCAGCGTGCGCGGCCCGGCCGCCGCCGCGACCGCTTCGCGCAGATCCTGCTCGCAGAGGTCGAGGCGGTGCCACGACTTGAGCCGGTAGCGCACCTGGGCGAAGCGGAGCCCGGGGAAGCGCGGGGCGAGCTGCCGGGTGAGCCATTCGAGCGTGGCGCTCCACGTCCCCTCGACCTCGCCGCTCTGGCCGCCGTTCGCGAGCACCACGGCGGGCGCGCCCGGCGGGCCGGCAAGGCGCACCTCCGCGCCGCTCGGCAGGCGGATGGGGGCGCTCTCCATCCGCGGCAGGGTAGATGGTGGGGCCGTGCTGACGTTCCTCTCGGTCTTTCTCCTGGGCCTGGCGCCGCCCCCGATCGTCCAGAAGCCGATCCCGTTCGGGCCGGCGCGCCGCGCCGAGACGGTCGCCTACGCCAAGCGTCACTACGGCCTCGCGACCTGGCGGCTCGAGGGCCCGCACGTGATCGTCGAGCACTACACCGCATCCGACTCGTTCTCGTCGGCGTGGAGCACGTTCGCCTCCGACACGCCCGACGGCGAGCTGGGCGAGCTGCCCGGCACCTGCGCGCACTTCGTCGTCGACCGTGACGGGACGATCTACCAGCTCGTGCCGCTGACGACGATCTGCCGCCACACGGTCGGTCTGAACTGGACGGCGATCGGCATCGAGCACGTCGGCACGAGCGACGCCCAGATCCTCGACGACCCGGCGCAACTGCACGCCTCGCTGCGGCTGACGCTGTGGCTGATGACGCGCTTTCGGATCTCGCTCCCGAACGTGATCGGCCACGCCGAGAGCCTGACGAGCCCCTATCACCGCGAGCTGTACGCGCCGTGGCGCTGCCAGACGCACGGCGACTGGCAGCACGCCGACATGACGGTCTACCGGCGCGACCTGCTCGCCCTGGCGAAGAGCGAGCACGTGACGCTGCTGCGCTCGGGCGGGCCGGTCAAGAGCAGCTGCTGACGCGGCCGCGTCCCGATCCAGTGCATCTTGATGCAGGAGTGCTACGCTTTGATGCATGCGGACGACCGTCGATCTTCCGCCGGACCTGCTCCGAGAAGCGAAACAGCGAGCGGCGCAGGAAGGCCGCTCGCTCAGCGACGTCCTCGGCGACGCTGTCCGCAGCAGTTTCGCCCGGCACAACCGCGCGGGCTTCGACGAACGCAAGCCCGTCCAACTGCCGACCTTCGCCGGTGACGGGCTGCAGCCGGGAGTCGAGCTCGCAGACAGCGCGGCGCTGCTCGAACTGATGGAGCCCGGCGACTGATTCTCGTCGACGTCAACGTCCTCGTCTACGCCCACCGCGAGGACACCGAACGCCATGCCGACTACCGCGACTGGCTCGAGCGCACGCTCGCAGCCGACCGGCCGTGCGGGCTCTCAGATCTTGTTCTGAGCGGGTTCGTGCGCGTCGTGACCCACCCGAAAGTCTTCCGCCGACCGACGCCGCTTCCGCAGGCGATCACCTTCTGCGAGATCCTCCGCTCCCAGCCGAACGCGGTCGTGCTCGCTCCCGGGCCGCGCCACTGGTCGATCTTCGCCGGGCTCTGCGCGGCCGTCGAGGCGCGCGGCAACCTGGTTCCCGACGCGTATCTCGCGGCGCTCGCGATCGAAACCGACAGCGACTGGATCACGGCCGATCGCGACTACCACCGCTTCCCGGGCTTACGCGTCCGGCACCCGCTCGACGGCTAGCCGAGCGGCGTCAGCGTGCCCGCTTCGCCAGCACGTCCTCGACCTGGGCCGGGTCGAGCCCGCGCGCGGCGAGCAGCACGTACAGGTGGAAGACGAGGTCGGCGGACTCCTCGAGCACGCGCTCGTCGGTCTCGTCGAGGGCGGCGACGGCGACCTCGACCGCCTCCTCGCCCACCTTCCGGGCGACGGCACCGATCCCCTGGTTCAGCAGCTCGGCCGTGTAGGAGCCTTCGGGCCGCTTCGCGGCGCGCTCCGCGATCGTGCGCCAGAGCGCCGGGGCGAAGCACGACAGCGAGCCGGTGTGGCACGCGGGGCCGTTCGGACGCACACGAACGAGCAGGGCGTCGCCGTCGCAGTCGTCGCGCAGCTCCTCGACGGCGAGGGTGTTTCCCGACGTCGCGCCCTTGTGCCACAGCTCGTTCCGCGACCGGCTCCAGAACCAGGCCTCGCCCGTCTCGCGCGTCAGCCGCTCGGCCGCGGCGTCCATCCAGGCCAGCATCAGCACGCGGCCCGTGTCCGCGTCCTGCACGATCGCGGCCCGGAGCTCCCCCTCAGGCGGCATCTCGCAGCTCCACTCCAAGCGCGCGCACTTCCCGGCGCAGCGACGCGAGCCGTGCCGGGTCCTCGTGCAGGATCGAGGCGAGCAGCGCCGCCTGCGCCACACCGAGCGCGGCGGCGACATGCGCGGCGTTGCCCGCGCCGCCCGAGGCGATCACCGGCACGCGCACGGCGGCCGCGACGGCGGCCGTCACCGCCAGGTCGTAGCCCTCGCGGGTGCCGTCGGCGTCGATCGAGGTGAGCAGGATCTCGCCGGCGCCGCGCTCCTCGGCCTCGCGCGCCCAGCTCACGGCATCGCGATCGGTCGCCGTCGTGCCGGCGTGCGAGTGGACGCGACCGCCCTCGGCGTCGATCGCCACCACCACCGCCTGCGTGCCGAGCCGTTCGGCGAGCTCCGTGATCAGCTCGGGCCGCAGGAGCGCGGCCGAGTTGACGGCAACCTTGTCGGCGCCCGCACGGAGCAGCTCGTCGGCATCGGCGACGCTGCGCACGCCGCCGCCGACCGTGAACGGGATCGCGAGCCGCTCGGCCACCCGCGAGACGAGCTCGACGAGCGTCCGGCGCTCCTCGAGCGTCGCCTTGACGTCGAGGAACACGAGCTCGTCGGCGCCGGCGTCCGAGTAGGCGGCCCCCAACTCGACGGGATCGCCCACGTCGCGGAGCCCCTGGAACCTGACGCCCTTCACGACGCGTCCGGCGGCGACGTCGAGACACGGGATCAGGCGGGCGAGAGGCACGCCACCTCCGCGAGCACGCGGTCGAGGTAGCGGGCGCCCGCCGCCCCGCTCTTCTCGGGATGGAACTGGCAGCCGACGAATGCCGGGGCGCGCACCTCGGCGACCGCTCCTTCGGCCCAGGCGGTGGCGCACGGGGTGACCGCGGCGTAGGAGTGCGCGAAGTAGAACGCCTCGCCGAGCGGCTCGACCACCGCCCAGCCCATGCGTGGGACGCGGCCGTCGCGGATCCGCTCGGCGCGGCCCGGCAGCAGCCCGAGACCCTCGACGCCTCCGTCCTCGTCGCTCGCTTCGAGCGCCAACTGCAGGCCGAGGCAGATGCCCAGCACGGGCTTGCCCGCCGCGACGCGAGCCTGCAGCGCCACGTCGAAGCCACGCGACTGGAGCCCCGCCATCGCGGTTCGGGCCGAGCCGACGCCGGGAAGCACGGCCAGGTCGGCGCCGTCGACGTCGTCGACCAGCTCGGCCCCGGCACGCTGGAGCGCGAGCGCCACCGAGCGCACGTTGCCGGCGCCGTACTCGCAGATCGCGACCCTCACAGCAGCCCCTTCGTGGACGGGAGGCCTTCGCCCTCGCGCCGCACGGCCACACGCAGCGCACGGCCGACCGCCTTGAACGCCGCCTCGGCCACGTGATGGGCGTCGCGCCCGGTCGCCTCGACGTGGATCGCGGCCCGCGCCGCCTGCGCGAGGCTGGAGAGCATGTGCCCGGCCAGGCCGGGGTCGAGCTCCAGGGTCAACTCGGCATGCGGACGGCCGCCCAGATCGACCGCGGCCCGTGCGAGCGCGTCGTCCATCGGCACGACCGCGTCGCCGTAGCGCGCGATCCCACGCCGGTCGCCGAGCGCCCGGTCGAGCGCCTGGCCGAGTGCGATCGCCGCGTCCTCGGCCGTGTGGTGGTCGCCCGTCTCGAGGTCGCCTGCACCCTCCAGGACGAGATCGAACCCGGCATGGAAGGCGAGCTGCTCGAGGAAGTGGTCGTACAGGCCTGCTCCCGTCTCGACGCGCACGCGCGAGGCGCCGTCGAGGGCCAGACGCACCGACAGTCGCGTCTCGGCCGTCGCCCGCACGAGGCGCGTCTTGCGCCCGCCTCCGGCCGCGACCGGCGACGGCGTGTCGAGCACACGGGCGAGCGCCTCGACGAGCGCGTCGTCGTCGACCTGGTCGGCCACGGTCACCCGGATCGCCTCGGGATAGGCCCGCACGACGATCCCCTGCCGCAGCAAGGCGTCGCCGATCGTCGTCCCGTCGGCGACCGGCACGAACAGGAAGTTGGCGTGCGACTCGAGGGGCGGCAGGCCGAGCGCGCGGAGGCAGGAGGCGAGGCGTTCGCGCTCCTCGAGCAGCGGTGCCACGTCCGGCGGGCTCGCGAGCGCCGCCAGCGCGAGCTCGGCCGAGAGCGTCGAGACCGGCGCGGGCGCCTGGCGGGCGTTGAGCTCGGCGGCGGCATCCGTCGCCGCGAGCGCATAGCCGATGCGGGCCCCGGCCAGCGCGAACGCCTTCGAGAAGGTGCGCAGCACGATCACGCCGTCGTCGAGCAGCGGCAGTGCCGTCTCACCCGCGTACTCGAAGTAGGCCTCGTCGACGACGAGCGGCCGGGCTTCCGGCAGCGGGTCGAGTGCACCCGTCGGGTTGTTCGGGCGGCAGGCGAACGTGACGACCGGATCCTCGCCGCCGACCTCGGCGCCGGCGAGCTGCGCGCCGATGCGGAACAGCGGGTACGTGGGCGAGGTCGGGATCGCGACCGTGTCGCCGGGGCCGGCGAAGACGCGGGCGCAGAGCAGGATCAGGTCGTCGGCGCCGGCGCCCAGGACGACGTTCTCGGGCTCGACACCGGTGTAGTCGGCGATCGCGCGGCGGAGGCGCCGGTAGCCGCCGGCCGGATAGCCGCTCACGCGCGCCAGCGCCCCGGCGATCACGCCGGGGCGTGTCGACGGGAGCGGCAGCGACGGCGTGTTCTGGTCGAAGCGCAGCACCTGCGACGGGTCGATCCCGGCGAGCCGGGCGACGTCGTCGGTGGGCATCGCCCAGGTGTAGGCACGGAAGTCGGGAGCGAGCTCGCGCATCGTCAGCGCCGCACCGCCTCGGCATGCGCAGGCATCCCTTCGACAGCGGCGAGCGCCTCGACCGTCGGCCGCACCAGGGCGAGACCCGCCTGGGTGAGCCGCTGGGTCGTGATCGGCTTCAGGAACGTCTCGAGCCCGAGCCCGCCGACCGACCGGGCCCAGCCGCCCGTGGGCAGCACGTGGTTGCCGCCGGTCGCGTAGTCGCCGGAGGGCACCGGCGACCAGGGGCCGACGAACACCGCGCCGGCGTTCCGCACCTGCGGTGCCAGCGCTTCGGCCTCGGCACCCAGCAGCACGAGGTGCTCGGGCGCGATCGCCTCGGCCTCGGCCAGCGTCGTGACCGTGCGGCACACGGCGTCGGCGCCGTGCTCCCCCTGTGCGGCCAGCTCCAGCTCGACGAGCCGCGGGTCGTAGTCACCGGTCGCGAGCACGACGACCTCGGACGGCCCGCCGGGGAGGTCGATCGGCACGTCGCGCGACACCTCGAGCTTCGCCTCGTTCACGTAGGCGTTGCCGGGGCCGACGATCTTGTCGACGCGCTCGACGTAGGCGAGGAAGCCGATCGCCTGCGGGCCGCCGAGCGCCCACACCTCCTCGACACCGAGCGCCTCGGCGGCGGCGGCGATCAGCCCGGCTCCGGACGGCGGCGTGCAGACGACGATCCGCCGGACGCCTGCGACCTGGGCGGGCACGACGGTCATCACCAGCGTCGAGACGAGGTTCCGCGGGACGTAGACGCCGATCGTGTCGAGCGGGACCCAGCGGCGCTCGAGCACGACACCGGGCTCGACCTCGAGCTCGATGTCGGCCGGCCGCTGCGCCGCATGCCAGCGGCGAACGCGATCGGCGAGCGCGAGCAGCGCGTCCAACGGCAGGTCGTCGCCGTCGGGCACTGCCCGTGCCGATGCGACGCCGTCGAGCCGCTCGGCCCAGGCATCGACCGCGGCGAGGCCGCCGTCCCGGATCTCCGAGACGATCGTCACCCGACCATCCGCTCCACGGGGACGACGAGGATCGACGATGCTCCGGCCTGCTCGAGCTCGGGCAGCAGGCGCCAGATGTCGGCGGCGGGCACGAGGGCATGCACCGCGACGGTGCCCGGCTCGGCGAGCGGCAGCACGCTGGGGATGCGCGGCGCGACGAGCGCGCGGATCGCCGGCAGAGCACTCTCGGGCGCGTTCAGCATCAGGTAGCGGTGGCTGCGCGCCTCGACGACCGCGCGCAGCATGCCGGCGAGCGGCGAGGCGTCCTCGCCCTCGCGCGCGATCAGCACGGCCTCGGACTCGAGCAGCACGCCGAGCGAGCGCAGGCCGTTCGTCCGCAAGGTGTTGCCGGACGAGACGAGGTCGACGATCGCCTGGGCCAGCCCGAGCCGCGGCGCGATCTCGACCGAGCCGGAGACGTCGACGAGGTCGACCTCCACCGGCAGGAGCTCTCGCGTCAGACGCGGATAGACCGTTGCGACCGACAGCCCGGCCAGATCCTCGAACCGCTCGTACGGCGACTCGGCGGGCACGGCGGCCTCGAGTCGACAGCCGCCGAAGTCGAGCCGCAGCACCTCGCTCACGCGGGCCCCGCGCTCGCGCACGAGGTCGATGCCGGTGAT
>CAYXXE010000080.1:0-10378 GCA_964468985.1 uncultured Gaiellales bacterium
TTCAAGGACTTCATCGCGATGCCCAAGTTCAACGCCTACCGGGCGCTGCACACGACGGTGATCGGGCCGCAGGGCAGGCCGCTCGAGATCCAGGTGCGGACGCGCGAGATGCACGAGACCGCCGAGTTCGGTGTCGCGGCGCACTGGCTGTACAAGCGGAACAAGAAGGAGCGCGACGCCGCCTGGGTGGCCTGGGTCAAGCAGCTGATGGACGAGGGCGCGAGCGACGAGGCCGACCCGCGCGAGTTCATGAAGACGTTCCGCACCGACCTGTTCGAGGAGGAGGTGCACGTCTTCACGCCCAAGGGGCAGGTGAAGACGCTGCCGGTGGGGGCCACGCCGATCGACTTCGCGTACGCCGTGCACACCGACGTCGGCCACCGCACGGTGGGGGCGAAGATCAACGGGCGGATCGTGCCGCTGCACTACCGGCTGCAGAACGGCGACTTCGTCGAGATCCTCACCTCGAAGCAGGGCCGCGGGCCGTCGCGCGACTGGATGTCCCTGGCGAAGAGCTCGCGGGCCCGCAACAAGATCCGGCAGTGGTTCTCGCGCGAGACGCGCGAGGACGCCGAGCACAAGGGCCGCGAGGTGCTGGAGCACGCGTTGAAGGCGCAGAACCTGCCGTACGCGAAGCTCCGCGGCTCGGCGACGCTCGCCCAGGTGATCCGCGACACGGGGTTCAAGAAGGCCGACGACTTCTACTTCGCGCTCGGCTCGGGGAAGCTCCAGGCCGGCTCGATCGTCAACAAGGTGATCAACCGCCTGAAGACCGACGAGGTCGTCTCGGAGGCGCCCGTGGTCACGAAGTCGCCGAAGGCGCGCGAGATCGTCTCGGGCGACGACCTCGGCATCTCGGTGCAAGGGGTCGAGGACGTCCTGGTGCGGCTCGCGAAGTGCTGCACCCCGGTGCCGGGCGACGACATCGTCGGCTACATCTCGCTCGGCAAGGGGATCACCATCCACCGCGACGACTGCCCGAACGTCAAGGCGTTGCGCCGCAACCCGGAGCGCTTCACCCCGGTGTCCTGGGACGGCGAGGCGGTGGCCAAGAGCTTCCGGGTGCAGATCGCGGTCGACTCGTGGGACCGCCCGCGGCTGCTCGAGGACGTGGCGCGCACGTTCGCCGAGCACGGCGCCAACATCGTCAGCTACGGCGGCATGGTCGAGGATCAGCTCGCGAAGAACTGGTACACGGTCGAGGTGGGCGACGTGAAGGCCCTGCGGACGCTCGTGAACGCGCTCAGGAACCTCGAAGCGGTCTTCGACGCCTACCGCGTCACGCCGTCGTAGACGTGATGGCGGCCCGCTGGGTGCACCCGGTCGCGGCAGCCGGGTTCTCGTCCACGGCCGACCTGTACGAGCGGGTGCGGCCCTCCTATCCGGGCGAGGCGATCGGCTGGCTCGCCGACCGGGCCCGGCTGGTGCCGGGCACCACGGTTGTGGACGTCGGCGCGGGGACAGGCAAGCTGACGCGGCTGCTGATCGCAACCGGCGCGCGGGTCGTCGCCGTCGAGCCGCTCGCCGAGATGCGCGCGGCGCTCTCGGCGGCGGTGCCTGGCGCCGACGTCGTCGAAGGGACGGCCGAGGAGCTGCCGCTGCCCGACGGCGTCGCGGACGTCGTCACCTGCGCCCAGGCGTTCCACTGGTTCGCCCTCGACCAGGCGCTGCCGGAGCTGCACCGGGTGCTCGCGCCGGACGGCCTGCTCGTCCTGATCTGGAACACCCGCGACCTCGAAGACCCCCTCCAGGATGCGATCGAGGATCTCGTCTCGCCGTTCCGTGCGACCGTGGCGAGCCAGAGGCACGACGCCTGGCGGCCGCCGCTCGAGGCGTCGCCCCTCTTCGGCACGATCGAGCAGCGGTCGTTCCGCAACGATCAGCTCGTCTCGGTCGACGACGTGGTGGAGAGGGTGGCGTCGACGTCGTTCGTCGCGGTGCTCGCGGAGGACGAGCGCGCCGCCCTGCTCGGCCGGGTGCGCGCCCTTGTCGCCCACCACGAGCGACCCTTCTCGTTCCCGTATCGGACGGATGTCTACGTCCTCCCTCGTTCGAGGGATCAAGGTGCCGGGCCGGGGGGTACCCCGAACGAGGGATAGCCGCCGGGAGGCCTCTCGCAGAGCCGTTCCGTCCTAACCGAGTGACTCCCACGGGACGCCGCCGGTGTCCCAGCCGACGAGGCAGAGCTCCGAGATCGACGCCGCGACGTGCTCGGCGACCGCGGCGTCGGGGCATGCGTCGACCACCAGTTCGGCGACCCGCGTCCCGCCGAACTCGACCGGCAGCCGCAGGCGGGCGTCCGGACGCCGGCTGCCGGCCTCGGGCCCGAGGACGAGCTCGCCGGCCTCGACGAAGAGGATCCCGGCCCAGGCGCAGCCGCCGGCCGACACGAGCGCCGCGACGACCCCGCGGAGAACGTCGTCGGCGTCGGCCGACGCCGCGACGAGCCGGTCGATCTCCGCGGTCACCAGTTCGCCGCTCACGCCGCACCCTCGAAGGCGAGCACGGCATCGCGCAGGGCGCCGGGGACCGGCAGCGGCCGCCGGGTGGCGAGATCGAGCGAGACCACGGTCTGCTGGGCGCGGCACATGAGCTCGTCCTCGGCGTCGTCGGACAGCCGGTAGGCCTCGTGCTCGTAGGTGACGCTGGTGGTGCCGATCCGCCCGACGCGGACGAAGATCTCGAGCAGGTCGTCGAAGCGGGCGGGAGCGAAGTACTCGACGCTCGAGGCCCGCATCGCGAAGTCGCCCAGATCGGCCCGGGCCCGGCCGAGGTCGAGATGGCGGTGGTACTCCGTCCGCGACAGGTCGAAATAGGGCATGTAGCGGCCGTAGTAGACGACGCCCTGCGCGTCCGTCTCCGAGAAGCCGACCCGCGTGTAGGCCGCGTAGCGGAACGGCGGTCGCCGGTCGGTGACGTGCCCCAGCTCGACCGGGTGGCTCACGCGCGGATGACGGCCAGCACCTCGTCGCGCTTCACCGTCATCAGCTCCTCCGACAGCGCCTCGAGGTTGAGACGGAGGAGTGGCTCGGTGTTCGACGGGCGCACGTTGAAATGCCAGTCGTCGGCCTCGATCGAGAGGCCGTCGAGGTGCGAGACCTTCGCGCCCGGGCCGAACCGCTCCTTCAGCTCCTGCAGCTTCAGCGGCACGTCCGCGACCGGCGTATTGAGCTCGCCGGTCAGGAAGTACTGCTCGCGGAACGGCCGCAGCAGCTCGCTGAGCGGGCCGTGCCGGGAGATCAGCTCGCACATCAGCAGGAACGGCACCGTCCCGGAGTCGGCCTGCGAGAAGTCGCGGAAGTAGTAGTGCGCCGACACCTCGCCGCCGAAGACCGCGTGCTCGGCACGCATGCGCTGCTTGATGAACGCATGACCGACGCGGTTGACCAGCGGGACCCCGCCCGCGGCGAGCACCGTGGCGGGCACCGCCCAGGACGCGCGGACGTCGTAGATGATCTTGCCGCCGGGCTCCTTCCCGAGGATCGTCCTCGCGAAGAGCGCCGTCGTGAAGTCGCCGGGCACGAACTCAGCCGTGTCGTCGACGAAGAAGCAGCGGTCGGCGTCGCCGTCGAACGCGACACCGAAGTCGGCGCCCTCCTCGCGCATCTTCGCGACGATGAAGTCGCGGTTCTCGGGAAGCAGCGGATTCGGCTCGTGGTTGGGGAATGACCCGTCCGGCTCGAAGAAGCACCGGACCACGTCGAGCATCGGCAGCCGGTCGAGCACCGGCGGGAGCATCGTGCCCGCCATCCCGTTCGCCGCGTCGATCACGACGCGCAGCGGCCGCAGCGCCCCGACGTCGACGAACGACAGAACACGGTCGACGAACCGGTCCCAGATGTCCTCGTCGTGGATCTCGCCGCGCACGGCCTCGCGCCAATCGGCCGCGAGCGCACGGTCGCGGATGTCGAGCAGCCCCGACTCGCCCCCGACCGGCAGCGCTCCGCGGCGCACGATCTTCATGCCCGTGTAGTCCTTCGGGTTGTGCGACGCCGTCACCGCGATCCCGCCGTCGAGCTCGAGCTCGCCGACGGCGAAATAGACCATCTCCGTCCCGACCAGGCCGATGTCGAGCACGTCCGCGCCGGCGTCGGCCGCCCCCTCGCGCACCGCCTCGGCGATCGTCGGCGACGACAGGCGCGTGTCGCGGCCGACCGCGATTCGCCTCGGCTCGAACTGCTCGACGTAGGCGCGCGCGATCGCATAGGCGCCCTGCTCGTCGAGCTCCGTGCGGTAGAGCCCGCGCACGTCGTACGCCTTGAAGACCTTCGGGTCGAGCATCGCCCGCACCTTACCTGGCGGCTCAGGCGCCCAGAATCGCCTTGACCGCGAGCGTCGATGCCTCGTCGGGCGCCTCGGAGATCACGGTTGCGGGCCGCTCGAAGCGCGCCAGCGCCTCCGCCAGCGGCTCGGCCCGCAGCGTCCCCTCGCCGTACGGCAGGTGCTTCGTCTCGTTGCGGTTGGCGTAGGCGATGTCCGAGAAGTGGATGTGGAACGGCACGCCCGGCTCGAGCACGGAGTCGATGTCGGCGAGCGCCGCCGCGAAGGCGTCGGCCGTCAGCATCGCGCCGTCGGTCGTCGCGTGCATGTGCGCGAAGTCGACGACCGGCCGCGTCCACGGCACGCGCCGCGCGATCTCGACGACGTCGGCCAGCGAGCCGAGGTCGCGGACGCGCCCCATCACCTCGACCCCGAACGCGACGGCACGGCCCTTCGCCTCCAGCCGCACGCGCAACTCGCCGAGCTGCTCGCACACCGAGGCGATCGCTTCCTCGCGCGTTCGCCCGAGCAGGAACCCGGGATGGATGACGACCGGCTCGGCACCCGCCGCGGCGGCGATGCCGGCCGAGTGGTCGAGCATCCCGACCGCCATGTTGAGCTTCTTGCCCCGCTCTGCGTGCCCCATGAACCCCGCGAGCGGCGCGTGCAGCGACAGCGCGATGTCGTGCTCGCGCGCGAGCTCACCGAGGCGGGCTGCCCAGTCGTAGTCCATCCAGAAGCGCCCGGCGAAGTCGATCTCGCAGGCGGACATCCCAGCCCCGAGCAGGAGGTCGACCGCCGCCTCGGGCGATTTGCGGGACGGGACCCCGGAAGGCCCGAAATGGATCCTGCGCGCCATCTGCACGGGATTGTCGCCGTTCGGCCGGTCCGTCCGACGAGGCTCCTACGCTGAACCCATGTCCGAGAGCCCTTCTCGCATCGACCTGCTCGAGCTCGACATCGACCTGCGCCTGGCCGATCTCTGGCGCGAGGCGGCCGGTATCACCGACTGGTCGCTCGACGTCGTCGCCGCCTTCATGCGCGCGGCGTACGGGAAGGGCTACTGCGACGCGCTCACCGAGGATTCGCCGGGCGCGCTCTGCGCCGACCACGGCTACCGCGTGCCCGCGCGCAACGCGCAGACCGCGTCGACCGACGCCTGAGGGCTCGGCGGGCGCCGCCGGTAGACTTCCGGCGTGGCCCGCTCCACGCGTAGCCCTGCGCGGCTCATCGTCGCACTGGCGGTCGCCGGCGTTCTCGCCGTCTTCCTGCTCTACACGGCCGTCGCCGGCAACTCGACGCCCTCGCTGACCCCGAGCGGGCTCGCCGGCCACGTCGGCAAGGTCCAGGTCGTGGGCGCCGTCGTCGGGCCGATCCGCGGCGACTCGCACTCCGCGGCCGGCCTGCGCTTCGGCATTCGCGACATCGGCAGCGGCGCGAAAAGCCCGGTCGTGCAGGTCGTCTACCGGGGCGACTCGCCGCCGCCGCTCTTCGCGGTCACCCGGCACGTCGTCGTCAGCGGGACGATCGTCGGCGGCCGGATCGCGGGCACGGGCATCGTCACCAAGTGCCCGTCGAAGTACGTGCCGACGAAGAAGTACTAGATGGCCGAGCGGTACCAGATGGCCGAGCGGTACTAGATGGCGGACCTTGGCCGCGCGGCGCTCGCCGTCAGCCTCGGACTCGCGGTCTACGCACTCGTCGTCGGCATCGTGGCGGCACGGAGCAACCGGCGCCGGCTCGCCGTCTCGGCCCGCAACGCGCTGTTCGCGTGCTTCGGCTCGACGCTCGTCGCGGCGGCCGTGCTCGCCTCCGCGCTCGTCCGCCACGACTTCTCGTTCGTCTACGTCGCGCAGCACACGAACCGGACGCTCTCGGCCCGGTACGCCCTCACCGCCTTCTGGGGCGGGCAGGAGGGGTCGCTGCTGCTCTGGCTGCTCGTCCTGACCGGCTACGGGACGCTCGCCGTGGCCGTCAACCGGCGCCTGCTCCGCGATCTCGTCGCCTGGGTCGTGCCGGTGCTCGGCGGCATCGCGACGTTCTTCGCGTTCGTCCTCGTCGCGATCGCGAGCCCGTTCGACACCCAGACGGCACCCGTCGACGGCCTCGGCTTGACGCCGAGCCTCCAGAACCCGTACATGGCGATCCACCCGCCGATGCTGTACCTCGGCTACGTCGGTCTTGCGATCCCGTTCTCGTTCGCCGCCGGCGCGCTCCTGTCGGGCAAGACCGACGAGCGCTGGCTGGTCGCGACCCGCCGCTGGACGCTCGCGGCGTGGGCGTTCCTCGGCGTCGGGCAGCTGCTCGGCGCGCACTGGGCCTACGTCGAGGTCGGTTGGGGCGGCTACTACGCCTGGGACCCGGTCGAGAACGCCGCCCTGATGCCCTGGCTGGCCGCGACCGCCTTCCTGCACTCCGTGATGATCCAGGAGCGCAAGGGGATGCTGAAGGTCTGGAACATGGTGCTCGTCGCCCTCGCCTTCGAGCTGTCGGTGTTCGGCACGTTCCTGACGCGGAGCGGCGTCGTCAACTCGATCCACTCGTTCGCGAAGAGCCCGATCGGCTCGTGGTTCCTCGCGTTCGTCGTCATCTCGACGCTCTTCTCGGTGGCGCTCATCCTGTGGCGCCTCCCGCTGCTGAAGGCCCGGACGAAGCTCGAGTCGGCGCTCTCGCGGGAGGCGACGTTCCTCTACAACAACCTGCTGCTGGTGGCGTTGTGCCTGACCGTGCTGTGGGGCGTGCTCTTCCCGATCCTCACCCAGCTCGTCCAGGGCGAGACTCGCACGATCGGCCGTCCCTACTACGACTTCTTCCTGCGCGCTTTCGGGCTGCCGCTGCTCTTGCTGATGGGGATCGGCCCGCTCGTCGCCTGGCGGAAGGCCAGCGCCCGCTCGCTGCTGAAGCTGCTCGCCTGGCCGATCGCCACGGCGGTCGTCGCGGGAGCGATCCTCGTCGCGGTGGGCGCCGGCTCCTCGAAGCCGGGACTCATCGCCTACACGTTCTCGGCGTTCGTGCTCGCGACGATCGTCGTCGAGTTGGTGCGCGGCACGCGTGCCGCCGGCTCGCTCTTCCGCCTCGTCTCGCGCAACCGGCGGCGCTACGGCGGGTACGTCGTCCACGCCGCGGTCGTGCTGCTCGCGATCGGGATCGCCGGGTCGAGCGCGTACCAGACGACGACGGAGCAACGCCTGGTCCCCGGACAGACGATGACCGTCGCCGGGTATCACCTGACCTATCGCGGTGCGACGCACATCGACACGCCGAACGCGCAGCGGGTGCAGGCCCTCATCGACGTGCGCGGGCCCTGGAGCGGCCGGCTGCGGACGGGCAGCGTCACCTACACCGGCTTCGCGGGCGAGACCGACCGTGAGGTCGGGATCAAGACGGACTGGCTGCGCGCCGAGGATCTGTACGTGATCGCCGACGACTTCAGGCCGGACGGCGCCGTCTATTTCAAGGTGCTCGTGCGGCCGCTCATCAACCTCATCTGGCTCGCCGGCCTCCTGTTCGTCGTAGGGTCGCTCGTGGCGCTCTGGCCCGATGCGCGTGAGCAGCGGCGGCTCGTCACGCGCCTCGCGCCAGCCCGGGCGTGAGCGGCCTCGCGCTCGTCCTCGGCGCCGCGATCGCGATCGCGGCGGTGGTGTTCGTCGGCCTGCCGTTCCTGCGCGAGCCGCGCACCGACGACGACCGGCTCGACGCGCCGAGCGAGGCGGAGGCAGGTCGGCTCGAGCTCGTCGAGGCGCGCGACCGGGCGCTGGCGGCCCTGAAGGAGCTCGAGTTCGACCATCGCACCGGCAAGATCACCGACACCGACTACCGGGTGCTCGTCGGTCAGGCGCGCCGAGCTGCGGCGGGTGCCCTGCGGGCGCTCGAGCGGAGCTCAGAGGCCGGCATAGCCGGCCAGCAGGAAGATGTTCAGGGCGACGATCGCGCCGGCCACAACGGCAGCGACGGCCGTGGTCGAGTGGCGGTTGACGAGCGGCCCCATCACGTCGCGCCGGGCGGTGAACCAGACCAGGGGCACGAGCGCGAACGGGATCCCGAACGACAGCACGACCTGTGAGATCACGAGCGTCCGCGTCGGGTCGACCCCGATCCCGATGACGACGAACGCCGGCACCATCGTCACCAGCCGCCGCACGAGGATCGGCACCTGCCGCTGGACGAACCCCTGCATCACGACCTGGCCCGAGAGCGTCCCGACGGCCGAGCTCGACAGGCCGGACGCCACGAGCGCGAGCGCGAAGAGCACGCTCGAGGCGCCGCCGAGGATCGGCTCGAGCGTCCGGTGGGCGACGGTGATCGAGTCGATGTGGCGCAGCCCCTCGCGGAAGAAGGTGCTGGCGGCCATCACCAGCATCGCGACGTTGATCAGGCCCGCGATCGTCATCGCGATCACGACGTCGAACCGGGTGTAGCGGAGCAGCGTCTGCGCGTCGGCGTTGGTCTCCGGCACGAGCCGGTCCTGCGTCAGCGCCGAGTGCAGGTAGATGACGTGCGGCATCACCGTGGCGCCGAGGATCCCCACCGCCAGCAGCACCGCCTCGTTGCTCCCGAGCTGGGGCGTGACGGCGTGGCGCAGCACCTGGCCGTAGTCGGGGTGGGCGAACGCGAGCTCGGCGATGTAGCAGCCGCCGATCACGCAGATGAGCGTTGCGATCACCGCCTCGAACGGCCGGAGGCCGAAACGCTGCAGCTCGAGGATCGCGAACGCCGCGACGCCCGAGAGCACGGCGCTCGGGAAGAGGCCGAAGCCGGTGAGGAGCTGGATCCCGATCGCCGCACCGAGAAACTCGGCCAGGTCGGTGGCCATCGCGATCGCCTCCGCCTGGAGCCAGAGGAAGACGACCAGCCGGCGGGGGAGCTCGTCGCGGCAGACCTCAGGGAGGTTCCGCCCGGTGGCGATGCCGAGCTTCGCGGACAGCGTCTGGATGAGCATCGCGAGCAGGTTCGCCACGACGATCACCCAGATCAGCCGGTAGCCGAACTCCGACCCGCCCGCGATGTTCGTCGCGAAGTTGCCCGGGTCGATGTACGCGACGGCTGCGATGAACGCCGGCCCGAGGAACGGCAGCATCCGGAACCGCGTGCGGTGCAGAGCCTCGTCGACGGTGCGGAGGCCGGGTGGGAGCGGCGACCGGGAGGCGATCACGCCCGAATGTTAGCCGTGCCTAAAACCGGCCGCTACCGCGCGGCGTCGACCGCCTCTGCCGTGCGCGTCTGGTGCAGGTCGGGCAGGTTGCGCCAGCGCTCGTCGAGATCGAACCCGTAACCGACGAAGAACTCGTCGGGCAGCGTGAACCCGACATAGCGCACCGGCAGGTCCTCCACGAGCCGGCGGTAGGGACGGTCGAAGAGCGTGACGGCCGCGAGTGACGCCGGATTGCGCAGCGCGAACGACCGGACGAGGTAGTGCATCGTCAGGCCGGTGTCGACGACCTCCTCGACCAGGACGACGTGGCGGCCCTCGATGTCGCGGTCGAGATCCTTCAGGAACCGCACCTGCTCGTGGCCGCCCGTCTCGTTCGAGTCGTACCCGGCCAGCTCGACGAAGTCGACCGCGTGGAGGATGCCGAGCGCGCGCGACAGGTCGGAGATGAACGGGACGCAGGCCTTGAGCGGGCCGACGAGCAGCGGCTCCCGGCGGTCGTAGTCGCGGGCCAGCTCGGCGCCCAGCTCCCGGACGCGGGCGTCGAGCTCGAGACGGGTGAGGAAGACCTCCCCGATGCGTTCGTCGGCCGGGCTCAGGACGCTTGCCGTAGGCCAGACTGCCCGCGGAGGCCGAATTGCCGGGAGAGGCGCTGGAAGTCGCGCTCGTAGAAGAGCTTGATCCTCACCTCCGGGTAGAGCGCCCGCAGCTTGCGGAGCTTCCGGTTCTTCCGGGTGACGAGCGACTGCTTCATCACCGTCACCTCGAGGTAGAGATCCTGCTCGGGGAGGTAGAAGTCGGGCGTGAACGCCTCGACGACGCGGCCGTCGGCGTCGCGCTCGAGGACGAAGGTCGTCGGCTCGTAGAGCCACGGCACGCCGTACCAGTCGAGCAGCTTGGCGTATTCGAGTTCCGCCTCGTGGGCGAATCGGGGCGGGCTCTGCCCGCGATATGCCTGGAAAACAGGCG
>CAYXXE010000081.1:0-10369 GCA_964468985.1 uncultured Gaiellales bacterium
GCTCGACGATGATCCGCCGCGTCGACATGCAGATCTGGCCCTGGTGCAGGTACGCGCCGAACGCCGCCGCGTCGACGGCGTAGTCGAGGTCGGCGTCGGCGAGGACGATCAGCGGGTTCGAGCCGCCCAGCTCGAGGAGGACGCGCTTCAGCTGGCGGCCGGCCGCCTCGGCGAGCTTCCGGCCGGTGCCGGTCGAGCCCGTGAAGTTGATCCGGCGCACGGCCGGGTTCTCGACCAGCTCGTCGCCGATCGGCCCGGCGGCGCCGGGCGCGTGCGTGACGATGTTGAGGACGCCGTCCGGCAGGCCCGCCTCGGCGAAGATCTCACCCCACAGCAGCCCGCCGACGACCGGGGACCACTCGGACGGCTTCAGCACCACGGTGTTCCCGAGCGCGAGCGGCGCGGCGATCGACCGCGCGGACAGGATCAGGGCGGCGTTCCAGGGCGCGATCGCACCGACGACGCCCACCGGCCGGCGCAGCCCCATCGCCAGGTTGCCGGGGTTGTCCGACGGGATCACCTGGCCGGTGGGGGCGTAGCCGAGCGCGGCGGCCTGGCGAAGCAGGCCGGGCACGAACAGGTTCTGGAACATGCCGAACCCGAAGGTGCAGCCGGTCTCGCGCGCGAGCAGGCCGAGCACCTCGTCGCGGCGGCGCTCGAGGATGTCGGCCGCCTTCAGGAAGATCCGCTGCCGTTCGGCCGGGGCGCTCTGCGACCAGGCGGGGAACGCCGAGGCCGCCGCTGCCACCGCGCGGGCCGCGTCCTCCCGGCCGCCGGCCGGGACGCGGGCCACGGCCGCGCCGGTGAACGGGTCGTGCACCTCGAACGTCTCGCCGCTCGCGGCGCCCACCCATGCCCCTCCGATGAACTGCTGAGCCTCGTGCAGTTGAGCCTCGTGCACCGTCTCGCTGGTGGTCATTCGTGTCACTTCTCCTCTCAGGACATTCGGAGGACGGCCTTGATCGTCCGTCCCGCTTCGGCGTCGCGCGCCGCCTGCTCGATCTGGTCGAAGTCGTAGAACGTCAGCAGCGCCTCGACGGGGAACCGCCCCTGCCGGTGCAGCTCGGCGAGCCGGGGCAGGAAGACGTCGGGGACACTGTCGCCCTCGACGATGCCACGGACGACCCGTCCGCCGGTGAGGATCGTCGTCACGTCGAGGCTCACCTCCGTGCCGAGCGCGGGCGCCCCGATCACGCCGGTGACCCCGAGCGGGGCGGTGCAGTCGACGCAGTTGCGCAGCACGGCCGGAGAGCCGGTGGTCTCGAGGGCGAAGTCGGCGCCGCCCCCGGTGATCGCCCGCACGGCTTCGACGGCGTCCTGCTCGGCGGCGTTCACGACGTGCGTCGCGCCCAGTTCGCGCGCGAGCGAGAGGCGCGCGGGGTTGACGTCGACGCCGACGATCGTCGCGCAGCCTGCGATCACGCCCGCGAGGACGGCCGCCAGGCCGACGGTGCCGGTCCCGAACACCACCAGCGAGCTGCCCGCCGGTGCGGCGAGGCTCGTCAGGACCGCTCCGGCGCCGGTCTGGAGGCCGCAGCCGAAGGGCGCAGCGACGTCGAGGGCGATCTCGTCGGGCAGCTTCACGACGTTGCGCTCGGTCGCCACCGCGTACGTCGCGAACGACGACTGCCCGAAGAAGTGCGCGTGCACCGGCTGCCCGTCGCGGTGCAGCACCGTCGAGCCGTCGGCCGGGCGGGAGGCGGCGAAGTTGTGCTCCCAGAAGTGGTGGCAGTAGGAGGGCTTCGCGATCCGGCAGGCGTTGCACGAGCCGCAGGAGTCGAAGGTCAGCCCCACCCGGTCGCCGGGGACGACCTTCGTCACGGCCGGGCCGACCTCCTCGACGATGCCGGCGCCCTCGTGGCCGAGCACCGCCGGCAGCGGCACCGGCAGCCACTGGTCGCGGCAGATCAGGTCGGTGTGGCAGATCCCGGCGGCCGCGATGCGCACCCGGATCTCGCCCGGCCGCAGCTCGCCTGAGTCCAGCTCCGCGAGCAGGAAGGGCGCGCCCTTCGCCTCGGTGACCGCCGCGGTGATCCTCACGGCTTGTCCTTGCGGAACGGCTGCAGGCGGTAGCCGACCGGCATCACCCGGAGGCCGAACCGCTCCTCGAGCGTGCCCCAGATGCCGCGCGGGAGCAGCAGCGCGAAGGCCATCGCGGCGGCGCCGAGCCCGACGAAGTACCAGACGCCGTTGTTCGAGAACTCGTTCTGGATGACGAACAGGACGATCGCGCCGATGATCGGCCCCTCGAACGTCCCGAGCCCGCCGACGAGCACCATGAAGATCATCAGCGCCGTGTTGTCGACGCTGAAGATCGAGGTCGGCTCGATGAAGAGCGTGTTCGCGAGCGTCAGCGCGCCGGCGGCGCCGCAGCCGAGACCGGCGACGACGAACAGGAGGCGCTTGCCCGCCATCACGCGCACCCCGACGGAGGCGGCCGCCTCCTCGTCGTCGCGGATCGCCTGCAGCGAGTTGCCGAGGCGGCTGCGCAGCAGCACGAACAGCAGGCCGAGGAAGAAGACGACGCAGCCGAGTGTCAGCCAGTAGGTGTACTCCTGGCGCTGGCTCGGGGTGTAGTAGTTGAGCTCGATCAGCGACGTGCCGGTGCCGGCGCCGAGCGACTGGTCGAGCGAGACGACGATCGCGAAGACCTCCGCCACCACCCACATCCCGATCGCGAACTGGGCGCCGCGGAAGCGCAGCACGAGGAACGAGAGGGGGACGGCGACGCCGCCGCAGAAGATCGCGCCGACGACCATCGCCTCGTACGGCTTCATGTTGTGGTTGCACAGCCAGACGGTGGCGTACGCGCCGAGGCCGATGAAGGCCTGCTGCCCGACCGACACGAGCCCGCCGTAGCCGGCGAGCGCGTTCCACATCACGGCGAGCAGCACGAGGATCAGCAGCGTGGTCAGCTTCGACGTCGCATTCGAGCTCAGCAGCACCGGCACGAAGAACAGCGCGACCGCGAAGGCCACGGCGAATCCGGTCAGCGAGAGGGAGACGCGGCTCCAGCGCTCGACCCGGAAGCGCGGCGTCCCGGTCTCCACGGCTCCCACCTCGCTCGTCACGTCGCCACCCTGCGGACCCGGAAGATGCCGCCGCGCGGCGAGGCGAGGACGGCGAGGAAGACGAGATGGCCGGCCAGCACCGAGTACTGCGGGTCGATCTGCGCGCCGATCGTCTGGGCGACGCCGAGGACGATGCCCCCGATCAGCGTTCCCCACAGCGAGCCGAAGCCGCCGATCACGACCGCCTCGAACGCGAAGATCAGCTGGGTCGGGCCCGAGAACGGCTCGACGCTCGAGCGGATCGCCAGGAACAGGCCGGCGATCGCGGCGATCGCCACCGCGATCGCGGTCGCCCGGCCGTACACGGCGCGCGCGTTCACGCCGAGCAGCTCGGCGGTGTCGCGATCCTGGGCGGTGGCGCGCATCTCGCGGCCCGGGCCGGTGCGGGCGAGGAAGAACTGCAGGCCGCCGAGGATCGCGATCGCGAGCCCGAGGACGAGCGCCCCGATCGCCGGGATCGAGAGCTGGCTCGTGATCTGCCAGCTCGCGGTCGCGATGCTGCCGGCCGGGCCGCCGAGCGAGCGGACGTCGGGCGAGAACTTCTCCTGCAGCAGGTTCTGGATCACGATCGACAGCCCGAACGTGGTCAGGAGCGGCACGAGCAGGCCCGACTTCAGGCTCCGGTCGAGTACCAGGCGCTGCAGGACGTAGCCGGCGAGCATCATCACGGGCAGCACGGGCAGCACGGCGATGAACGGCGACACGTGCCAGTGGTCGAGCACGACGAGCACGAGGTATGCGCCGAGCACCGCGATGTCGCCGTGCGCGAGGTTGATGATCCGCATCACGCCGAACATCAGCGAGAGGCCGCATGCGAGCAGCGCGTACAGGCCGCCGAGCATGATCCCCTGGACGACCGCGTTGACCCAGGTCATGCCGGCACGCTGCTGGTCGAAGTGCCGTCCCGGCGGTGCAGCCCGAAGTACGCCGCCGTCACCTCGTCGCGCGAGAAGCTCTCGGCACGGCCGTCGAGCACGAGCCGTCCCTCGAGCATGCAGACGACGCGCCCGGCGGTGCTCATCGCGCGGGTCAGGTCCTGCTCGACCAACAGCACGGTCGCGCCCTCGGCGATGAGCCGCTGCAGCGAGTCGTAGAGCAGGTCGACCGCGACCGGAGCGAGGCCGAGCGAAACCTCGTCGAGCAGCAGCAGGCGCGGATTCGTCATCAGCGCGCGGCCGATCGCAGTCGCCTGCTGCTCCCCGCCCGACAGCGCCGAGGCGCGCTTGCCGAGGAGCGGTGCCAGCAGCGGGAACGCCTCGACGACCGCGGCGACGTCCCAGCGCCCCGGCCGCGCGTGCTTGCCCGCGACGAGCAGGTTCTCCTCGACGGTCAGGTCGGGAAAGAGCTTCCGGCCCTCGGGCACCAGGGCGATCCCGAGCGAGACGCGCTTGTACGTCGGGACGCGCGTGATGTCGGCGCCGTCGAAGGTGATCGTCCCGGCGTGGGGGCTGTGCGCGCCTGCGATCGTGCGCAGCAGCGTCGTCTTGCCGGCGCCGTTCGCGCCGACCAGGGCCACCGTCTCGCCCTCGGCGATGTCGAGCGACACCTCGCGCACCGCCTGCAGCAGGCCGTGGCGCGAGTCGATCGCCGCGAGCGACAGCAGGCTCATCCGGCGCCCCGGCCGAGATAGGCGTCGATGACCGCCGCGTCCCGCATCACCGTCTGCGGGTCGCCGTCGGCGAGCACGCGGCCGGCGTCGAGGCACACGAGGCGCTCGACGACCTGGACGAGGACGTGGACGATGTGCTCGATCCAGACGATCGCGACACCGCCTGCGCGAAGCTGCTGCACGGTGCGGACGAGGTCGTCGGCCTCCGCGTCGGTGAGCCCGCCGCCGATCTCGTCGAGCAGCAGCACCTGCGGGTCGGTGGCGAGGGCGCGCGCCAGCTCGAGGCGCTTGCGGTCGAGCAGGCCGAGGCTCTCGGCGCGGCGGTTCGCGCGATCGACGAGGTCGCAGGTCTCGAGCACGGCGATCGCGCGGTCGTACGCGCGCTGGCCGCGCAGGCCGGCGCCGGCACCGGCGCCGACGAGGACGTTCTCGAAGACGGTCATGTCGCCGAACGGGCGCGGGACCTGGTGCGCGCGGCCGATCCCGAGCCGGCAGCGGCGCGCGGCGCTCTGCTCGGTCACGTCCGCTCCCCGGAACGAGATCGTCCCGCTGGTGGGGCGGAGCGCTCCCGAGAGGATGTTCAGGAGCGTCGTCTTGCCGGCGCCGTTCGGGCCGACGATCCCGATCGCATCGCCGGCTCCGACCGAGAAGTCGACGCCGTCGAGGACCGCAAGCGCCCCGAACTGCTTGCGGACCCCGACGGCGTCGAGGATCGGTTCTGCTGCCGAGACCAACTCGGCAGTTAGGCGCTGTACGGCTTCAGCCGGGCCTGGATCGGGACCTTCGGGTCGTCCTTGTGCTCGCAGAACACCCAGGCGTACTTGTGCAGCCCGGTGCCGTGCACCCACTGCCCGCCCGGGATCGGCGTCGCGACCACGTTCGGCACCGGATTCTTGGCGCCGCCGGGGCCCCAGTGGAGCTGGCCGAGCGGGGTCATGACGTTGAGCGTCTTGACCGCGTTCGCCACCTTGGTCTTGTCCTTCGGGTTGCCGCTGGCCTTGAGCGCCGCGGTCGCGACGTCGAAGAGGGCCATGCTGGCGCCCATCTGCTGGTTCCAGGCCTTCTTGTAGTGCGTCTCGTAGCCCGTCGCGAGCGCGCGGTTCGAGATGCCGGTCAGCGACGAGTGGTAGGGCCACGTCGGCCCCCAGTACGCACCGCTCGCGAGGTTGAAGCCGAGCGAGCCGAGCGACGAGACCTGCGACACGAACAGGCCGGTCTTCGCGATCTGGGCGATCTTGATCTGCTTGGTCAGGCCCTGCTGGGCCGCCTGCCGCCAGAACGTCGCGAAGTCGGGCGGGATCGGGAACGTGTTGAAGATCTGCACGCCGGCCGACTTGAACTTCGCGATCTGGGCGGAGTAGTCGTTCGAGCCGTCGGTGTACGCACCCGGGTCGACGATCGTGTAGCCGCCCTTCTCGAGCGCAGGCCCGAGGTTGGCGCGGATCGCGTTCCCGTCCGCGTCGTTCGGCCACATGACGCCGACCTTCTTGTTGGTCGGGACCTGCGACCAGAGCGACAGGTACGTGTCGGCGAAGTTCGCGACGCCGAAGCAGAAGTGGTACGTGAACCGGAACGGCGACGGCTTGCCCGGCTTCGCGCCGCGGCCGAAGTACCACGCCTCCCACGGCACGACCGTCGAGATGCAGGGGGTGCCCGCCGCCTCGCACGCATCCGAGACGGGGTTGACGACCTCGGGGGTCGAGGTCGTGAGCATGATGTCGACGCCGTCCGAGTGGATCAGGTCGCCCGCGACCTGCGCCGCATGGGCCGGAACCGACTGGGCGTCCTTCTGGTGGATCTCGACCGTGTAGTCCTGCCCGCCGATCGTCAGCCCCTTGGCATACGCCTTCGTGGCGAGCGCGATCACGTACGGGTCGGGCTCACCGAAGCCGGAAGCCGGGCCGGTGATCGGGCTGACGAAGCCGATCTTGATCGTGTTGCTCGCGTCGTGGACCTTGGCCCGCGCCCACAACGGCTGCGCCGTGGCGCCCGAGAGCACCAGCCCACCCGCACCGACACCTGCGCGCTTGACGAGCTCGCGCCGCGAGAGCCGCGATGCGATGCCCTTCTCTCCTTGCTCGGCCATGCACTCCTCCTCGTACGAGATGGAAGGTGATGCGACTTGCGATTGGCCCCGACGCTACGACCGACTATTCGACTTGTCAAGACGATGTTCTAGTATTTGGAAACCATGGCCGAGATCGCAGAGTCGTTCGACGGCGAGATCCAGCGCACGGGCAGCTTCTCGCGCTCGCTCGAGCGCGGGCTCGCGATCCTCTCGGCCTTCCACTCGAACCAGCCCCTCCTCGGCGTCACCGAGCTCGCGAACGAGGTCGGCCTGAACCGCTCGACGACCCACCGGTACATCGCGACGCTGACCACGCTCGGCTATCTCCAGCAGGACGCGGCGACGCGGAAGTATCGCCTCGGGCCGCGCGTGCTCGATCTCGGCTTCTCGGCGATCAACTCGATGGAGCTCCGCGAGCTCTCGGTGCCGCACCTGCAGCAGCTCTCCGACGCGACCGGCCATACCGTGAACATGGCCGTGCTCGACGGGGCGGACATCGTCTACATCGAGCGGTCGCGGAGCTCACGGCGCGGCCAGCGCGAGATCGACCTGAACCTGCACGTCGGCTCGCGCCTGCCGGCCTACTGCACGTCGATGGGCAAGGTCCTGCTCGCCTATCTGCCGGCGGACGAGCTCGATGCGGTGCTCGACCGCGTGCAGTTCACGCAGCGCGGCCCGAACACGCTCACGGCGCGCGCCGCGCTCGTGCAGGAGCTCGAACGCGTCCGGGCGGCGGGGCTCGCGGTGAACAACGAGGAGCTCGCCTACGGCCTGCGCTCGATCGCCGCGCCGGTGCGCTCGCAGACCGGCGAGGCGGCCGCGGCGATCAACCTCGCGGTTCACAGCTCGATGGTGTCGCTCGAGGACCTCGTCGCACGGCTCGGTCCCGCGCTGAAGGGAACGGCGGCGGAGATCTCGGCCCGGATCGGCTACCGCCCTTGACGGGGACGCCGGGCGTCCTTTGGACACCGCCGGTCGACGTCCGTGAGACGACCGAGATCGGTCGCTACCTCGCCTGGCTGGAGCGCGAGCGCGGGCTCGCGTTCGCCGACTACGAGAGCTTGTGGCGCTGGTCGGTCGACGACCTGGACGGTTTCTGGTCGTCGATCTGGGAGTTCTTCCAGGTGCGGGCGCACGCGCCGGCCACCGCTGTGCTCGAGCACGAGTCGATGCCGGGCGCGGTGTGGTTCCCGGGCGCGCGGCTCAACTACGCCGAGCACCTCCTGGGCGGCGACGACGACACCGACCGGGTCGCGATCGTCGCCCGCTCCCAGACGCGCGGCCCGGTCGAGCTGACCTTCGGCGAGCTCCGCGAGCAGGTCGCGCGGGCGCGCGCCGGGCTCGAGCGGCTCGGCGTCGGGGAGGGCGACCGGGTCGCCGCCTACCTGCCGAACATCCCCGAGACGCTCGTCGCCTTCGCCGCGACCGCCAGCCTCGGCGCGATCTGGGCGAGCTGCGCCCCCGAGCTCGGTGCCCGCAGCGTCGTCGACCGGCTCGCCCAGCTCGAGCCCGCCGTGCTGCTCGCGGTCGACGGCTATGTCTACCGCGATCGGTTCGTCGACCGGCGCGACGAGGTCGCCGCGATCCGCGGCGCACTGCCGACGCTGCGCCAGGTCGTCCACGTCCCGTACGGCGACCACGCCCTGCCCGACGCGCTCGGGTGGGGAGCGTTGCTCGCCGAGGCGGCTCCGCTCGAGTTCACCCCGGTGGCGTTCGACCACCCGCTGTTCGTGCTCTTCTCCTCGGGGACGACCGGCAAGCCGAAGGCGATCGTCCACGGCCACGGCGGCATCCTGCTCGAGCATCTCAAGTCGCACGCGCTGAGCTGGGACCTGAAGCCCGGCGGCCGCCTGCTGTGGTTCAGCACCACGTCGTGGATGATGTGGAACGCGCTCGTCTCGGCGCTCCTCGTGCGCTCGTCGATCGTGATGCTCGACGGCGACCCGAACTGGCCCGACGCGGGCTGGCAGTGGCGGGTCGCAGCCGAGACGAGGCCGACGTTCATGGGGGCGAGCCCCGTCTGGCTGCTCGGCTGCCGCAAGGCCGGTCTCGAGCCCGGCCGCGACCTCGACCTCGGCTCGATCCGGGTGTTCGGCACGGCCGGCTCGCCGCTGCCCGCCGACGGCTACCGCTACGTCTACGAGCAGCTCGGCCCCGACGTGCTGCTGATCAACGGGAGCGGCGGCACCGACGTGTGCAGCGGCATCGTCGGCGGCGGCCCGCTGCTGCCCGTCGTCGAGGGCGAGATCTCCGGCCGGCTGCTCGGCGTCGCCGCCGACGTGTTCGGGCCCGACGGCGAGCCGGCTCCGTCCGGCACGCTCGGCGAGCTCGTCATCACCCGGCCGCTGCCGTCGATGCCGGTTTCGCTCTGGGGCGACGCCGACGGCTCGCTCTACCGCAGCTCCTACTTCGAGACCTTCCCGGGCGTCTGGCGGCAGGGCGACTGGATCCTCTTCACCGCACGCGGCACCTGCGTCGTCACGGGCCGCTCCGACTCGACCCTCAACCGCGGCGGCGTACGGCTCGGGACGGGGGAGTTCTACAGCGTCGTCGAGGAGCTGAGCGAGATCGTGGACAGCCTCGTCGTGCACCTCGAGGACGCCGACGGCGGCCCGGGCGAGCTCGTGCTCTTCGTCGTGCTCGCGCCGGGCGTGGGGCTCGACGACGTTCTGCAAGCACGGATCGCGCAGGCTCTCCGCACGCAGCTGTCGGCGCGGCACGTGCCGGATACGATCCGCGCCGTGCCGGCGATCCCCCGCACCCTGACCGGCAAGAAGCTCGAGGCGCCCGTCAAGCGGATCCTCCGCGGTGAGCGGCCGGATGCAGTGGCCAGCAGGGATTCGCTGCTCGACCCGGCGGCCCTCGACCTGTTCGCGGCCCTGGCCGCGCAGGAGCCGGCCCGTGGCTGAGGGGCGCCTGCGGCTCGAGGATGCCGTCGCGATCGACGTGCACACGCATGTCGAGCTGTCGCGCGCGGGTGGCGACTCGCTGCCGGACGGCCTCCGTGAAGCGGCGGTGAAGCACTTCCGGGGCGAGTCGGCGCGGCCGACCGCCGAGGAGCTGGCGGCGTATTACCGGGAACGCCGGATGCTGGCCGTCGTCTTCACGGTCGACTCCGAGTCGCAGACGGGCCAGACGCGCGTCCCGAACGAGGAGATCGCGGAGGTCGCGCGGGCGAACGCCGACGTGCTGATCCCGTTCGCGAGCATCGATCCGCACAAGGGCCGGCGCGGCGTCGACGAGGCCCGCCGCCTGATCGCCGACCACGGCGTGCGCGGCTTCAAGTTCCACCCGAACCTGCAGGGGTTCTTCCCGAACGACCGGCTCGCCTACCCGCTTTACGAGGTGATCGAGGCGGCCGGCCTGCCCGCCGTCTTCCACACGGGCCACTCGGGCATCGGCTCGGGCCTGCCCGGCGGCGGCGGCATCCGGCTCAAGTACTCGAATCCGATCCACGTCGACGACGTCGCGGTCGACTTCCCGGCCCTGAAGATCGTCCTCGCTCACCCGTCGTTTCCCTGGCAGGACGAGGCGCTCTCGATCGCGATGCACAAGCCGCAGGTCTTCATCGACCTCTCCGGCTGGTCCCCGAAGTACTTCCCGCCGCAGCTCGTGCAGTAC
>CAYXXE010000082.1:0-10246 GCA_964468985.1 uncultured Gaiellales bacterium
GTCGTGGTGGGCGCCGTCGTGGTGGGAGGCGCTGCCGACACGCGCTTCTCGACGGCTGTCCCGCCGACGTTGTGCGAGTCGGTCCAGGTGCCGTTCAGGGTGTTGCCGTCGGCGGAGACGGTGAAGACGAACGTCGACGAGTAGCCCGCCTGGGTGGACGTGAGCGTCCCCTTGCCGCCTGTGACCGTGCCCGTGATCGTCCCCTGCGGGTACGTCCCGGTGAGCTGCGACCCCGACTGTGTCAGCGTCTCGGTGTCCGGGAAGTCCTGCCCCTTGCACCAGCCGATCGCGCAGTGGCTGACCACGGACCAGTCGCCCGAGAGACCCGGGCCCGACGGGGTCGTCGCCGTTGTCGTCGTGGGCGCCGTCGTCGTGGGCGCCGTCGTCGTGGCCGGTGGGGTCGCTCCGGCCTTGACGGCGGTGTCGGTGCCGCTCGTGTGGTTCGAGTCGGTGAGGGTGCCGGTGTAGGAGTTCCCGTCGGCCGAGAAGGTGATCACCTCCGTGTAGAGGTACGACCCCTGCGAGCCGTGGAGCGTGAAGGTGCGCCCGACGAGCTTGACCGGGAAGGGGCCGACGAACACCGTGTCGGAGCCTGGAGCCTGCTTGAACACCGCGGTCGCCGGGAAGTCCTGGCCGGCGCACCAGCCGACCTTGCAGTGGTATACGGAGTTCCAGGTGCCGCTGACGTTCGGCAGCGAGTCGGCGCTCGCCGCCGGAGCCACGATGCAGACGGCGGCAGAGACCGCGCAGATCGCACGCAGCACCCACGGCCAACCGACGCGCGGACCCGGCACGCGCGAGAATCTACACCAGTCCCGCCTGTACGTTTCGTCCGTCGAGCGACCGAGGAGGCGAGATTGAGCGGCACGGCAACCGGTTCGGGAACGCAGGACGATCCCTGGGTGCTCCGCACGCCGCCGGGGACGTCCGAGTACCGGCTGTTCCGCGACCTCGATGCGGACCCGCCCGCCCTCGTCTGCCTCGTGGGGACGACGAAGCTCGGCTACCGGCTGCGCTGCATCGAGGACCTCCACGCGATGCTCGCCGCACGCGGCGACTGGGTGGAGCTGGGGAGCGCCGACGAGCAGAAGCCGGCGAGGGACGGCACCGTCGAGGCGTGGGCGCGGAGCGCCGACAACCCGGTCGGCGGCTGGTACGGGCTCAAGAAGGGGCTGCGGGGCCGGTTCGCGCTGTACGTGCCGCCGCTGCTCGAGCACCTCGGGCTGATCGAGCTCGAGCACAACCCGCGCAACAACCGCGCCCGCGCGTTGTCAGCCTCCGAGCCGTGAGCTTCGACGAGGAGCTGGCCGGGCGCGTGCGCGAGCAGCTCGCCGGCGCCCCCGGGTTGACGGAGAAGAAGATGTTCGGCGGGCTCGCCTTCCTCGTCGGCGGCAACATGGCGGTCTCGGCCAGCGGACAGGGTGGGCTGCTCCTGCGGGTCGACCCGGAGCAGACCGCCGAGCTCACCGCAGGTCCGGCGGCGAGCGTCGCCGTGATGCGCGGCCGGCCGATGCCCGGCTGGCTCCGGGTCGGAGCCGAGCACGTGCGGACGGCGCGCGAGCTCGCCGAGTGGGTCGACCGGAGCGTCGCCTTCGCCCGGACGCTGCCGCCGAAGCAGTAGCCGGCCTCAGGCCGCCAGCAGCCGCCGCGCGGCTGCTAACAGATCCCTTACGCTCGTTTGACGACGGGGCGTGCCTCCGCGGGACAAGGGAGGGAAGGACGAGGCGCCGACGGCGAACCAACGCTGAGCAGGCGAAGCGGTGAGCGAGGCCGAGGTGCACCCGCCACCGTGTTGCACTTCCGTAACCCTCGTTTGACGACGGGCCGGGTCTCGGCCGGACGTGTCCCGCGGGCGCAAAGCCGAGAGACCTGCCGCCGGGTTCGAGGCGCTCAGGCCGCCAGCACCCGCCGTGCGGCTGCGACGATCGTGCCGACCTGCGGGATCACCGCCGCCTGGAGCACCGGGGCGGCCGGGATGCGCACGTCGTTCGTCGCGAGCCGCATGACGGGCGCGTCGAGCTCGGCGAAGAACCGCTCGCCGATGCGCGCGGCGATCTCGGCGCCGAAGCCGCCCGTGAGGTTCGCCTCGTGCACGACGAGCGCACGCCCACCGCTCGAGGAGACAGCCTCACCGATCGCCTCCTCGTCGAGCGGCGAGAGCCAGCGGAGGTCGAGCACGGTTGCCGCCACGCCCTCGGCGGCGAGCAGGTCGGCGGCCTCCTCCGCCTTCAGCGCCGTGGCGCCCCAGCTGACGATCGCCAGGTCGCCGCCGCGCCGCCTGAAGGCCGCGCCGCCGATCGGCTCGGCCGGCCCGCCGAGTGAGACCGGGCCCTTGGTCTGGTAGAGGCCGCGAGCCTCGATGACGATCGTCGGATCGGGGTCGGCGATCGCCGCACGCAGCATCGTGTAGGCGTCCTGCGGCCGCGACGGAAGCCCGACGCGCAGGCCGGGGATGTGCGCGAGCAGCGCTTCGAGGCTCTGGGAGTGCTGCGCGCACGATCCGGGCGTCGCGCCCTGCTGCATCCGCACGACGAGCGGCACGCTCTGCCCGCCCCTGGTGATGTAGCGGACGTTGGCCGCCTGGTTCACGAGCTGGTCGAGCGCCACGAGCAGGAAGTCGGCCCACATGATCTCGACGACCGGACGCCAACCCTCGATCGCGGCACCGATCGCCGAGCCGAGGATCGCGCTCTCCGAGATCGGCGTGTCGAAGACGCGCTCGACGCCGAACTCGCTCTGGAGACCGCGCGTGCAGCCGAAGATCCCGCCCGGGAACCCGACGTCCTCGCCGTAGACGAGCACGTCGTCGCGCGCCGCCAGCTCCTCGCGGAGCGCCTCGTTGACGGCGCGCCAGTACGGCAGCTCCTCGCCGCCGGCGCCGTCCGCCGTCCGCGGGCGCCGTGCCGGTGTCGCGACGACGTGCTCGTGGGCCGACGCAGGATCGGGCGCCGGCAGCGCGAGCGCGGCCTCGGTCACCGCGGCGAGCTCCTCGAGTACCGCAGCCTCGACGGCGGCCAGCTCCTCGCCGCCGATCCCCTCCCGCTCGAGCAGCGCGCGCAGGCGCGGCAGCGGGTCGCGCAGCCGGTCCTGCTCCCGGTCCTCGTCGGTGCGGTAGTGCTCGATGTCGCGGTTGTAGTGCGCCATCAGCCGGGGCGCCTTCGCCTCGATCAGCGTCGGCCCGAGCCCGCCGCGCGCCCGCTCTGCCGCCGCGCCGACGGCCGCCGCCACCGCGAGCGGGTCGGCGCCGTCGACCGTCACGCCGGGCAGCCCGTAGGCGATCGCGCGCTCGGCCGGCCCGGCCGGCTTGCTCGTCGCGAAGCTCGGGGTCATCTCCGACCAGTCGTTGTTCTCGACGACGAAGATGACGGGCAGGTCGCGGACGGCGGCGAAGTTGAGCCCCTCGTGCGCCGAGCCCTGGTTCATCGCCCCCTCGCCCACCGAGACGACGCACACCCGCCCGTTCCCGGCGAGCTTGGCGGCCATCGCGACGCCCGCCCCGATCGGGATGCCCGCGCCGACGATCGAGTTCTCGCCGATGAAACCGCGCTCGGGCGCCATCAGGTACGGCGAGCCGGCCCGGCCGCCGTTGATCCCGCCCGCGCGCTGGCAGATCTCCGCCAGCAGGTCGAGCAGCGGGATGCCCCACTCGATCGCCCACCCGTGGCCGCGGTACGTCGCGACCACACGGTCGCCGTCCCTGAGCGCCGAACGGGCCCCGACCGGGATCGCCTCCTGGCCCCCGCACAGGTGCACCGAGCCGGCGATCGCCTCGCCGCTCAGGTCGATGCAGCGCTGCTCGAAGTGGCGGATCGTCAGCATCCGCCGGTAGGCGTCCAGGAGCGTCGTCGTCGCTCGCGATTCGGTGCTGGTCACGGAGGGGCCTCCCTGCTCGAGGAACGGGCGAGATCATAACGTTTCAAAACCAGGCCGCCGGGCTGTATCGTTGTCCCGTGATCGCCGACGTCCTGCACTTCTCGTTCACCGTCGCCGACCTCGAGCGCTCGATCGACTGGTACACCCGGGTGCTCGGCCTCGAGCTCGTCCACCGGCAGCGGCAGGAGAACGCCTACACGCCCGTCCTCGTCGGCATCCCCGGCGCGGTGCTCGAGGTGGCGCAGTTCGCAGTGCCCGGCGTGCCGCCGGCGAAGTCGACGCACATGCTCGAGCTCGTCGAGTACGTCACGCCGCACGGACCGCCCCTCGGCGAGCTGTCGCCGGCGAGCGTCGGCTGCGCCCACCTGGCGCTGCTGGTCACCGACATCCACGCCCGGCACGCGCGCATGGTCGAGCAGGGCGTCGTGTTCCGGAATCCGCCCGTCGAGATCACCGAGGGCGCGAACGCCGGCGGGTTCGCCTGCTACTTCCACGACCCGGACGGCATCACGCTCGAGCTGTTGCAGCCCTCGCCCGACCGGCTGCGGCGACTCGGTCTCGCGTAGCCGGCGCCGCCGCTCGCCGTCAGATCCGCTCGCCGGACTCCGCGTCGAACAGGAGCAGCGACTCCTCGCGCACCCGGAAGTGGATCCGCTCGCCGGTGCGCGGCTCGTTGCGGGGCTCGATCCGGGCGATCAGGTCGTTCACCGCCGTGACCGACTCGCGCGCGTGGTCGGCCAGCTGGGCGTACACGTACGCCTCGGCGCCCAGCTCCTCGACGAGGTTCACGGTCGCCGGGATGCCCTGGCCCTCCGGCACCAGCTCGATCGCCTCCGGGCGCACACCCACCGTCACCGTGCCGCCGACCGCGCCGGCGCGCTGCCTGAGCTCGGCCGGCAGCGGCACCACCGTCGACCCGAGCTTCACGCCCGCCGCGTCGAGCGTCCCCTTGATCAGGTTCATCGGCGGGGAGCCGATGAAGCCGGCGACGAACGCGTTCACGGGCGAGTCGTAGAGCACGCGCGGCGTGTCGCACTGCTGCAGGACGCCGTCCTTCATCACGGCGACGCGGTCGCCCATCGTCATCGCCTCGACCTGGTCGTGCGTGACATAGACGGTGGTCACGCCGAGCCGTCGCTGGAGCGCCGCGATCTCGCTGCGCGTCGCGACCCGCAGCTTCGCGTCGAGGTTCGACAGCGGCTCGTCCATCAGGAAGACGCGCGGCTGGCGCACGATCGCGCGACCCATGGCGACGCGCTGGCGCTGGCCGCCCGAGAGTTGCCCCGGCCTGCGCTTCAGGTACTCCTCGAGATCGAGGATCTTGGCCGCCTCGTTCACGCGCGTGTCGATCTCGGATTTCGAGAGGCGCGCGATCTTCAGGGCGAAGCCCATGTTCTCGGCCACGCTCATGTGCGGGTACAGGGCGTAGTTCTGGAAGACCATCGCGATGTCGCGGTTGCGCGGTGGCAGATCGACCACGTTCTCGTCGTCGATCAGGATCTCGCCCTCGTCGACCTCCTCGAGGCCGGCGAGCATCCGCAGGCTGGTCGTCTTGCCGCAACCCGACGGGCCGACGAGGACGAGGAACTCGCCGTCCTTGATCTCCAGGTTCAGCTGGTTGACGGCCTTGCGCTTCGTCTTCGGGTAGATCCTCGTCGCGCCCTTGAACGTCACTGTCGCCATCGGAGTCCTTTCTCGGTGGTGCAGTCGGCTGCGGCGGGCGCTGCCTCTTGCGGGAATCGTTCGCCGAACCCGGCGAGGTGTAAGTTCTCGCGCGTGGAGTTTCTCGTCGAAGTCGAAGTCGAGTTGCCCCCGGACATGGACGGGGGCCGCCGGTCGGCGTTGCTCGCGGCCGAGCTCGAACGCGGCCAGGCGCTAGCCACGGCGGGCGTCATCCGCGCGATCTGGCGGGTTCCCGGCCGGCTCGCGAACCGGGCGATCTGGTCTGCGCCGGATGCCACCGGCCTCCACGAGGCGCTCACGAGCCTGCCGCTGTGGCCGTACCTGGACGTGCGAGTGACGCCGCTCGCCCGACACGCCGTGGGTCCCTCCTGCGCCGGGCTGCCGGCCGGGTTGGACATCGGCGCTGCCACTGACGTCTGAAGGCTCAGTTGGCTGTCGCGACCGATCCATCCGCTCGCAGCAACCGCTCGCTGGACAGGGGCCGTGGCACGGTCGGCGCGACCCGCGCGTAGTCGTCGACCAGGCTGACGCCGAGGCCCGGCCCCTCGGGCACCTCGAGGTAGCCGCCGGTCCGCTTCACGTTCGTCGTGAACGCCGCCGCTGTCGTGCCCGGGTCCTCGTCGCTCGGCAGGTACTCCATCGTCACCAGGTTCGGGATCGTCGAGCAGAGATGGAGCGTCGGCGCGGTGAGCGCCGGCCCGAGGAAGTTGTGCGGGACGACGCCGCAGTGGTGCGCCTCGGCGATCGCGGCGATCTTGCGGCAGCCCGACAGGCCGCCGGCGAGCCCGACGTCGGGCCGCACCAGGATCGCCACATGGCGCGAGAGCAGCTCCTCGAACTCCCAGATCGAGCTGAGCCGCTCGCCCATCGCGATCGGGGCGTCGATCCGCTTCGCGATCTCCGCCTGGGTCTCGATCGAGTCGATCTGGATCGGGTCCTCGATGAAGAGCGGGTGGAACTGCGCGAGTGCGTTGCAGACGACGATCGCCTTCGTGGGGTCGAGCTTGCGGTGCAGCTCGAAGATGAGGTCGACCTCGTCGCCGCCGGCCTCGCGCGCCGCAGCGGCCATCTCGCACGCCGAGCCGACGAGCTTGCCGATCGACAGGTCCTCGTAGCCGTGGGCGAGCGGGTCGAACTTGACCGCGGTGAAGCCCTCCTCGACCGCCCAGTTGACGGAGGAGCTGATCTCGTCCGGCGTGCCGCCGCCGACCAGCACGTGCAGGCGCACCCGGTCGCGGGTGCGGCCCCCGAGCAGCTCCCAGACCGGCAGCCCGAGCGCCTTGCCCTTGATGTCCCAGAGCGCGAGGTCGATCGCAGAGACGGCCGCCGTCAGCAGGTTGCTCCGGAAGGGGCGAGCGCGGTAGACGAGGTGCCAGATGTGCTCGATCCGAAACGGATCGGCGCCGAGCAGCAAGGGCGTGAGCTCCTCGAGCACGCCCGCCACGCCCTTCGGGTACCCCCAGCACGCAGACTGGCCGAGCCCGTCGATCCCGCTGTCGGTCGTCAGCCGCACGAGGGTGTGCTCGCCGGTGAGCTCGTTGCCGATGCCGATCACCTCGACTGCAGCGATCCTCATCTCGTTCCCGACCTCCGCATCGAGCGCAAACGTATCGCGCGGCGCGGCGCGGCGCACCTGCGCGCCCGCACTCCGCGTGTCGGCGCCCGCGCCGCGGGACTCGTGCACGGCATCCCGTCTCGCTTGATCGATCCTGGTCATCACCATCGGTCCGCTCCTTGACAGCTACAGCGAAGCTCTGTAGTTTCGTTGAAACGCTTCATATGAAACATTACATGAGGGCGGCGGGTGGAGATTCAGACCCGGCTCGAACCCCCAGGTGAGTCGCTTCGTCCCGTGCAGGGCACAGCAACGAGTACGACGCAGGATCCGATTTTTGCCCATCAGGCGCCGGGCGAGTAGACGTTACCGCCGGCGCTCGACTCTGTTGGGAAGGGAGAACCGAATGACCGCACGTCTGCCTCACCTCGAGGCTTTGAAGAGTCGTCACCGGCTCGGCAGGAAGCTCGTGACGATCGCACTCGCCTCCGTGGCGGCCGCAAGCCTCGCCACCGGCGTGGCCGCGAGCGGCAACTCCGCGAAGGCAAAGGCCAAGCCCTTCTGTGACGCCGGCAAGTTGACGGTGACCGTCTTCAACTTCTCGGAGATTCCGTTCAAGGGGGCGCTCGCCGGCTTCCGCAAGTACTGCCCGTCGGTGAAGGTCTCGTACGCGATCCAGACGACGAGCCCGACCTACCAGACGGCGCTCCAGACCCAGAAGATCGCGGGCAACCTCACCGACATCCTCGAGACGTACGACTCGCTGTCGCCGACACTCGAGGTCGACGGGCTGGTCCAGCCGCTGAACAAGTACCTGAACGCGAAGGACTTCTACCCGGCGAGCTACTGGCTGAAGGGGATGTCGCAGTCGTACATCCCGCCGGCCGGGGCACAGCCCGCGTCGTTCGTGGGCAAGCAGTTCTTCGTCCCGATCGAGGCCGATGCGACGGTCTTCTACGTCAACCTGAAGGACCTCGCGGCTGCCAACTTCACGATCAGCCCCGACGCCCACACCTCGGTCACCTCCGCAGGCGGGACGATCGGCAACGACTGGACGTGGCAGCAGGCCGAGACGATCTGGTCGGCCCTCACGAAGGGCAGCACCTCCGGTGTCTGCCAGCGGCCTGACTGGCAGGCCGAGTGGAACCCGTTCATCAAGGCCGAAGGCGGCACCGCGATGGGCGCCACGAAGCCGGGCCTGAACACGTCTGCCGCGCTCGCGGCGTGGGCCCTGCTGATCGCGCCCGTGCAGAACGGCAGCAACGTGCCGTTCGCGACGCTGCAGAAGAACGGCGACCAGTGCGACCCGTCGTTCACGAGCGGCCAGGCCGCGATGTCGATCGGCGTCCGGGGCAACCTGCCCGGGTACCAGGCCGCGCTCGGCGTCGGCTCGTTCGACGTCCTGCCGATCCCGACGATCACCACCCCGAGCGGCGTCGTCCGTCCGACCGGTGGCGGTAGCGTCGGCTGGGGCCTGAGCTCCGGCGCGAAGAACACGAAGCAGGCGCTGGACTTCCTGCACTACTTCTACTCGCCGGCCGGCTACGCCGCGGCGGAGCGGACCTACGGGATCGTTCCGGCCGTGACGGCCATTGCCGCCGACCCGAAGGCCGTGTGGGCCACCCTGCCGAACAACCCGAAGAACAACGCTGCGTACACGATCGCCGCGAACAGCGTCCAGGCGATCGCCCCGCAGGCTCCGGGCACCGTGTACTCGAACTCGCAGACGAACATCCCGAACGCGATCGAGGCCGTGCTCAGCGGGACGAGCCTCATCGACGCGATGAACAACCTGCAGAAGCTGACGCTGGCGGACTACGCCGGGGCGCTGATCCCCAAGCCGGCCCCCTAGGCTGGTATCGGTACCTGTAGTTCGTGTGGAGGTAACGGAAAGAGAACGGCCGGCTCGAAGCTGAGTCGGCCGTTCTCGTTCCCTCGTCGGCCGGCCGACGCCGGTCTCACCATTCGACTTCGCGGAAGGGACACCCAGGTTCACCGTGGCGCTCGTGTCAGACGTGCTCTCCGATCCAGCCGGCAGCCTGCGGCGACGGTCCCGCCGCCGGCGGGGTGACGGCTGGGCAGCGCTCTTCATGCTCGGGCCGAACGTGGCCCTGTTCACGCTGTTCGTCGCGATCCCGATCGTGGGCGCGTTCGGGCTCAGCCTCTTCGCCTGGAACCTGAACGGCTCGCCGAAGTGGGTCGGGCTCGCGAACTACCACGCGATGCTGCACGACCCGCTCGTGGGCAAGTCGGTCCGGAACACCCTCTACTTCGTGGCGATGGGCGTCGTCCCGACGGTCTTCATCGCGCTCGGCCTGGCGATGCTGATCAACTTCCAGTTCCGCGGCGTCACGATCGTCCGCTCCCTGTACCTCGTTCCCGCCGCGGTCTCGCTGGCCGCCTCGGCGGTCATCTGGCAGTACATCTACGAGCCCCGCTTCGGGCTCCTCAGCTACCTCTTCAACCAGGTGGGGGTCAAGCCGCCGAACGAGGGCTTCCTCTTCACCCCGGGCTGGGCGCTGCCGAGCCTCGACGTCGTCTGTATCTGGACGACGCTGCCGATCGCGATCCTCCTCTATCTCGCCGCGCTCCAGCGCATCCCCGAGTCGGTGCTCGAGGCGGCGATGCTCGACGGCGCCGGCTGGTTCCGGCGCGTGCGCTACGTGATCTGGCCGGGCGTCAGCGACATGACGCTGCTCGTCGCGATCATCTCGCTCATCTCGTTCACGGCGAGCGGCTTCGACCTCGTCAACATCCTCACCAAGGGTCAGCCGATCTACGGCACCGAGACGCTCATCTACTACATCTACTACTCGTCGGTCGTGAACTCCGAGTGGGGTTACGGCGCGGCGCTCTCGGCGCTCCAGTTCGTGATCATCGTCGGCATCCTCGTGCTGCTCGCAGGCGCGCGGCGGTTCCTGGTGCGGCGGCCATGAGACTCTCCCGCCGCACCCGCAAGAGCTTCCGGATCTTCTGCGCGACGGCGGTCGGGATCGTGCTCGCCGGGCCGCTGATCTTCCTGGTCGCCGGGTCGCTGATGACCTCGGCGCAGGTGACCGACGCGACGCCGCAGTTCATCCCCGACTCGTGGCACTTCGAGGACTACGTGAACGGCTGGAACCAGGTGCTGCAGGC
>CAYXXE010000083.1:0-10217 GCA_964468985.1 uncultured Gaiellales bacterium
CGAGCGCGGCGACGGTCGCCGTCGACGCCGTGTCCTCGATGTGCCCGTGCCAGCCCGCCGGCAGGCCGAGCAGCCGCGCGAGCCAGTCGAGGACGGTCAGCTCGAGCTCGGTCGCGGCGGGCGAGGAGAGCCACGTCATGTTGTTCACGTTCAGCGTCGCGATCAGGAGCTCGGCGAGGATCCCCGGCTCCGAGCCCGTGTTCGCGAACCACGCGAAGAAGCGCGGGTGGTTCCAGTGCGTGAGACCCGGCACGATGATCGTGTCGAGGTCGGCGAGGATCGCCGCGAAGGTGTCCGGCGCCTCCGGTGCCTCCGCCGGCAGGAGTGCCCTGGTGTCGCCCGGCGCCACATCGGGCAGCACCGGTAGCCCGCCGACACGCTCGAGATACGCGGCCGCCCACTCGGAGGCCAGGGCCAGGTCGGCCCGGAAGTCGCTCACGGCCGCCGCTTCCGGAGCCGCTCGACCTGCTTCCACGTGTGTGTGTTGACGACGTCGACGCGGGTGAGCCAGGCCCGCCGCGCCTGGCCGACGCCGAGCTCGACGTAGTCGAGCGCCGCGACCTGGTGCCCGTCGGAGTCGATCACGACCTTCAGGCCGGCCTCGCGCGCGGCGCGGGCGTGGACGTCGTTGAGGTCGAGGCGGTCCGGCTGCGCATTGACCTCGAGGAACGTACCGGTCCGCAGCGCCGCCTCGATCACGCGCCCGACGTCGACCGGCGACGGCTCGCGCGTCCCGATCCGGCGACCCGTCAGGTGGCCGATGCAGTCGACGTACGGGCTCTCCATCGCGGCCACGACCCGCTCGGTGGCGTTCTTGTCGAACGACGCGTGCACCGAGGCGACGACCCAGTCGAGCGTCGCCAGCTCCTCGTCGGCGATGTCGAGCGAGCCGTCCGCCCGGATGTTCGCCTCGATCCCCTTCAGGATCCGGAACGGGGCGACCACCTCGTTCAGCGCGTCGATCTCCGCTGCCTGCTGGGCGAGCCGACCGTCGCGGAGGCGCTGCGAGTGGTCGCAGACCGCGTAGTACGCATACCCGCGGCGGATGGCGGCTGCGACCATGTCCGCGAGCGAGTCCTTCCCGTCCGACCAGGTGGTGTGCGTGTGGAGGTCGCCGCGCAGGTCGGTGGTCGTGACGAGCTGCGGCAGCTCGTGCCGCCGCGCCGCGGCCAGCTCGCCGCCGTCCTCGCGGAGCTCCGGCGGGATCCAGTCGTAGCCGAGGAACGCGTAGACGTCGGCCTCGGCCGCGAACGTGTGCTCCCGACCCGACTCGACCTCCGTGATCGAGTACTCCGAGACCGAGTAGCCACGCCGCACCGCGTCCTCCCGCAGCGCCACGTTGTGGTCTTTCGAGCCGGTGAAGTGCTGGAGCAGGTTCCCGTACGACTCGGGTGGCACGACGCGCAGATCGAAGCGGAGACCGTCGTTCGACACGACGGTCGCCTTCGTCCCTCCGTGCGCGGCGACCTCCACCACCCACGGCAGCGCGCAGAAATGGTCGACGAGGGCCTGCGGGTCGGAGGCGGTGGCGATGATGTCGAGATCGCGAACCGTCTCGCGCATCCGGCGGGCGGAGCCCGCCATGGAGACCTGCACGGCGGCCGGGTGCTCGGCCAGCTCGGCGACGACGGCCCGCAGCTTCGGCAGCGTCGTCCCGAGCAGCGACCGGCGCGGCCCGGCGACCGCCTGCGGCCTGGCGAGCGCGGCGGCGATCCTCGCCTCGGTCCCGGCCCCGATCCCGGCGGCGCCGCGCAACGCGCCCGCCTCGGCGGCGGCACGGAGCCCGGCGACCGTCTCGATCCCGAGCTCCTGCCAGAGCCGCCGTGCGGTCTTGGGGCCGAGGCCGGGCAGCCGCATGAACGCCGCGACCTCGACGGGCACCTCCGCCTTGCGCTTCGTGAGCGCGTGGATCTCGCCGTCGGCGACCACTTCGACGATCTTCTCCTCGATCGTCTTGCCGATCCCCTGCAGCTCCTTCGCCCGCCCGTCGAGCGCCAGCTGCGCCACCGACGCCGACGTCTCACGAATGCGCGCGGCGGCTTTCCGGTAGGCACCGATCCGGAACGAGTCGGCGCCCTGGACCTCCATCAGGTCGGCCAGCAGGTCGAGCTGCGCCGCGAGCTCGTCGTTTCTGGGAAGCCCGGCCGCCACGTCAGCGATCATAGGCACGCCGATGCGCGCGACCATCTGCCTGCCGACCTACAACGAAGCGGAGAACCTCGAGGCGATGCTGCGGGCCCTCGCGCCGCTGCTGCGCGCCGGCGACCGCGTGCTCGTGATCGACGACGCCTCACCCGACGGCACCGGCGCGCTCGCCGACCGGCTGGCGGGCGAGCTCGGGTTCGTCGACGTTCTCCACCGCGCGGCGAAGACCGGCCTCGGGCCGGCCTACCTCGCCGGCTTCGAGCGGGCTCTCGCCGACGGCGCGGAGCTGATCCTCGAGCTGGACTGCGACTTCTCGCACGACCCGGCCGACGTCCCCCGCCTGATCGCGGCCGCCGAGGCGGGCGCCGACCTCGTGCTCGGCTCCCGGTACGTCCCCGGCGGGCAGGTGGCCGACTGGGGGCTCGTGCGGCGCTTCGTCTCCCGCGGCGCCTCGGTCTACACCGCGCTCTTCCTGCACATGGGGGTGAGCGACCCGACCGGCGGCTTCAAGTGCTTCCGCCGGGCCGTCCTCGAGACGATCCCGCTCGACCGCGTCCACGCGCGCGGCTACGCGTTCCAGATCGAGTTGAGCTACCGCGCCCACCGCGCCGGCTTCCGCATCGTCGAGGTGCCGATCAGGTTCACCGACCGCACCGCCGGACGCTCGAAGATGAGCCGGACGATCGTGCTCGAGGCGATCTGGCGGGTGCCGCTGCTGCGCCTGCGCAGCTAGCGTGAGGCGATGCGGCCGGTGACCGACGACACGTTCGAGGCCGAGGTGCTGCGGTCGCCGCGGCCGGTCGTCGTCGACTTCGGCGCGCCGTGGTGCGCGCCCTGCAAGGCGATCGCGCCGGCGCTGGCGCGGCTCGAGCAGGAGCTGCCGGGAGTCGACTTCCTGGAGCTGGACGTCGACGCGAATCCCGTGGCGGCGAGCCGCTACGACGTCCTGTCGCTGCCGACGGTGGCGCTGTTCAGCGGCGGGACGCTCCGCCGGGCGGTGGTCGGGGCGCGCTCCTACGACCACTACGCGAAGGCCTTCTCAGCTGAAGTGCTCCCAGCCGCCGAGTGAGTGCGGGCTGCCGTCGAGCAGCAGCTCGACGCCCTCGCCCGCCTCGACGCGCCCGACGACGACGCACCCTGCGGGCAGGGCGGCCCGACCGTCCGGAGCGACCGCGGCGAGGAGCTCGAAGTCCTCGCCGAACGCCAGGTCGGCGATCGTCGCGCCCGGCGCGAGCGGCACGCTGCGCAGGTCGATCACGCACCGGACGCCGGAGCGGCGGGCGAGGTGCCCGGCGTCGACCGCGATCCCGTCCGAGAGGTCGAGCATCGCGTGCGCCGTCGCCGCCAGCTGCCGCCCCTCGTCGAGGCGCGACGGGAACCGCGCGTACGACCGGTGCCGGAACGCCACGCCGGCCCGTCCGAGCGGGCCGGAGACGACGAGGACGTCACCGGGACGCGCGCCGCTGCGGCCGGGGACCCGCGCGCTGTGACCGAGCGCGGTCATGCTCAGCAGCACCTGGCTCGCGGCGGTCAGGTCGCCGCCGAGCACCGGCACGCCGGTCTCGGCGATGCCCTCGTAGAGCGCGATCACGTCGGCGACGGCGGTCGCGGGCGGGACGGCGAGCGTCAGGACGAAGCCGTCGGGGTGGGCCCCCGACGCGGCGAGGTCGCTGAGGTTCGCCGCGGCGGCCCGCCAGCCGAGCTCGCGCCAGCCGAGCCAGTCGAACCGGAAGTGCACGCCCTCGACCAGCGCGTCCTGGGTCACGATCAGCCCGCCGTCGAGCTGGGCGGCGTCGTCGGCGACGCCGACGATCAGCCCCCGCCGCTCGAGCTCGGCCAGCAGGCCGAGCTCACCCAGCTGCGAGAGCGCGGTCATCGGCCGCCCTTGCCTTCGGGCCGGCCCTGCTCGGGAAACGCGCTGCGGTCGACGTGAGCTCCCTTCGCCGGTACGAGCCGGATCAGGTTCGACGGGTGTGATCTCAGCCCCGCGCGGGGCACCCCGGTAGGCCGAGGCTAGCATCGTCCGGATGGCCGTCGACGTTCTGAGCTTCGACGGGCTCCTCTCGGGTGAGGAGCTGGCCCACCTCGCCCACGAGCCTGCCCGGGCGGGGACGTTCGCGCCGCTGCCGCCCGGGCTCGACGCGCGCGTCGCGGGCTCGATCGGCGTCACGCGCCTCTACAGCCACCAGCGCGCGGTGTGGGCCGCGGCGGCCCGCGGCGAGCACGTCGCGGTGACGACGGGCACGGCGTCGGGCAAGACCCTCGCCTTCAACCTGCCGGTGCTCGACGCGCTCGCGGGCCGCCCGGAGCTCCGCGCGCTCTACCTGTACCCGACGAAGGCGCTGGCGCAGGACCAGTTCAGGTCGCTCGCCGGCTACCACCTGCCCTTCGTGCGTGCGGCGATCTACGACGGCGACACGCCCACGGAGCAGCGCGGGGCGATCAGGCGCAACGCGAACGTGATCCTGACGAACCCCGACATGCTCCACATCGGAGTGCTGCCGCATCACGACCGCTGGGGCGACGTGCTCGCGAACCTGCGCTACGTCGTCGTCGACGAGGCCCATGTGTACCGCGGCGTCTTCGGCTCCCACGTCGCGAACGTGATCCGGCGGCTGCGGCGGCTCGCCCGCGCCTACGGGGCCGAACCGCAGTTCCTGCTCGCGTCCGCGACGATCGCGAACCCGGGCGAGCTCGGCAGCGAGCTCGTCGGCGAGCACGTGACGGTCGTCGGAGACGATGCGGCACCGCGGGCCGAGCGCACCGTCGTCCTCTGGAACCCGCCGCTCCTCGACGCCGAGCTCGGCGTGCGGGCCTCGACACTGGCCGAGGCCGCCAGGCTGCAGGCGCTGCTCGTCGAACGCGGCCTGCGCACGCTGACGTTCGCGAAGAGCCGGAAGGCGGCCGAGCTGATCCATCGCTTCACCGCCGAGCGCCTGGGCGACGATGCGCACCTGTCGCCCTACCGCGCCGGGTACACGGCGGCGCAGCGGCGCGAGATCGAGCAGCGTCTCGCAGCGGGCGACCTGCTGGGGGTGTCGACGACGAACGCCCTCGAGCTCGGGATCGACGTCGGCCTCCTCGACGCCGTCATCTCGGTGGGGTTCCCCGGCACGGTCGCCTCGCTGCGCCAGCAGTGGGGGCGGGCCGGCCGTCGCGGCAGCGGTCTCGCCGTGCTGGTCGCCTCGGAGGACGCCCTCGACCAGTACTTCATGCGCACCCCCGAGGCGCTGCTCGGCCGCCGGGTCGAGGCGGCGATCCTCGACCACTCGAGCCCGCGCGTCCTCGCCGGCCACGTCCGGGCGGCCGCCTACGAGGCGCCGCTGACGGCCGAGGACGCCGAGCTGCTCGGGCCGGAGGCGATCGAGGCGGCGCTCGCCGACGCGGCACTCGACAACGCGGAGTTGCGGCGGACGCCTGCCGGGATCGTCTGGGGCGGCAAGGATCACCCGGCTGCGCGCGTCCCCCTGCGCTCGTCCGACCCCGACGCGTTCACCGTCGTCGACGGGTCGACAGGGACGATCCTCGGCCTCGTCGAGCGGGGCCGCGCGTACTCGACCGTCCACGAAGGGGCCGTCTACCTCCACCTGGGCGAGTCGTACCTCGTCCGCCAGCTGGACACGGTCGCGCTGCAGGCCGTCGTCGAGCCGTTCACGGCCGACTGGTACACGCAGGCGAAGAAGGAGACGGCCACGACGATCGTCGCCGCAGGACGGGTCGAGCGTCGCGCCGGGCTCGAGCTGTCGTTCGGCGAGATCGAGGTGACCGAGCAGGTCGTCGGCTACGAGCGCCGCACGGTGTCGGGCCAGGAGCGGATCGAGCTGGTGCCGCTCGCGCTGCCGGCGACGACCTTCGCCACCGAGTCGGTGTGGTTCCTGCCCGAGCCGTCGCAGCTCGCCGGCCTCGAGGAGATGCCGAAGCTGCTCGGGACGCTGCACGCGGCCGAGCATGCGCTGATCGCGCTCCTGCCGCTCTGGGCGATGTGCGACCGGTGGGACATCGGCGGCCTCTCCACGAACATCCATCCACAGACGGCGCGGCCGACGGTCTTCGTCTACGACGGGCACCCGGGCGGCGTCGGGATCGCCGAGCGCGGCTTCGACGAGTTCGAGGGCTGGGTCGCCGACACCGAGCGCCTCCTGCGCGGCTGCCCCTGCAGCGACGGCTGCCCGTCGTGCGTCCAGAGCCCGAAGTGCGGCAACCTGAACGAGCTGCTCGACAAGGGCGGGGCGCTCACGTTCCTCGGCCGGCTGGTCGATTTCGGCACAACTCGTTCGTCAGTTCATTGAAGCCCGAATCACGACCCGAGGAGGCAACGATGCAGTACCTGCTGCTCATCTATGCGAGCGAGGCCCGCGACGAATGGGACCAGCTGTCCGAGGACGAACAGAGCGCGATCCTCGGGGAGTACTTCGCGATCTCCGCGCTGCCCGGGATCGTCGGGGGGGCACAGCTCCAGCCGGCGTTGACCGCGACCACGGTGCGCGTGGAGAACGGCCGCGTGCTGACGACGGACGGCCCGTTCGCGGAGACCAAGGAAGTGCTCGGCGGCTACTACCTCTACGAGGCCGACGACCTCGACTCGGCGCTCGAGATCGCCGCCAGGATCCCGGCCGCGCGGCTGGGCGGCGCGATCGAGGTGCGGCCGCTGGTGGAGCGCTGACCGAGCAGGTCTTCCGTGAGGAGTGGGGCCGCGCCGTCGCGATCCTCGCCCGCAGCCTCGGCGACCTCGGCCTCGCCGAGGATGCGGTGCAGGACGCCTTCGCGGTCGCCGTGGTGCGCTGGGAGCGCGACGGGATGCCCGCGAACCCCGGCGCGTGGATCGTGGCGACGGCGCGCAACAAGGCAATCGACCGGCTCCGGCGGGAGCGGGTGCTCCAGGCGAAGACGCAGCTGCTGGCGCGTCTCGTCGACTCCGGACATGACGACGGCGAGGAGGAGGACGAGGTGGAGTCGACGATCCCCGACGAGCGGCTCGCGCTGATGTTCGCGTGCTGCCACCCCTCGCTCGCCCGGGAGGCACAGGTCGCCCTGACGCTGCGCATGCTCGGCGGCCTGACGACCGCCGAGATCGCCCGGGCGTTCCTCGTCCCCGAGGCGACGATCGCGCAGCGGCTCGTCCGGGCCAAACGGAAGGTTCGCGACGCTCGCATCCCGGTGCGCGTCCCGGCGGACGAGCGACTGCCCGAGCGACTGCCCGGCCTGCTCGCCGTCCTGTACCTGATCTTCAACGAGGGGTACGGCGGCCGCGACGAGCTCGCCGACGAGGCGATCCGGCTCGCCCGCATCGTCTCCGGCCTCATGCCCGACGAGCCCGAGGCAGTCGGCCTGCTGGCCCTGATGCTGCTGCACGACTCACGGCGAGCCGCGCGGTACGCCGGCGGCGAGCTCGTCCTCCTCGACGACCAGGACGAGTCGCTGTGGGACGCGGGGCGGATCGCCGAGGGGACGGCGACGCTCGAGTCGGCCCTGTCGCGCCGGAGCGCGGGCCCCTACCAGGTGCAGGCGGCGATCGCCGCGCTCCAGGCGAAGCGGCCACGCGACACGGCGCAGATCGCGGCCCTGTACGGACGCCTGGCGGAGCTCGCGCCGTCGCCGGTCGTGCTGCTGAACCGCGCCCTCGCCGAGGCCGAGACGGCCCGTGAGGGCTTCCCCGGCGACCTCGAGCGCGGCCTGGCCCTCGTCGACGAGCTGCAGCCGAGCCTCGACTCGTACCCGTACCTCCACTCCGCCCGCGCCGACCTCCTCCGCCGGCTCGGGCGGCTCCCGGAAGCACGGGCGGCCTATGCGCGCGCGCTCGAGCTCGCGCACAGCCCGGCGGAACAGCGGTTCCTGCGCCGCCGGCTCGCCGACCTCGCCGGTGCTGCCGGGCCTCTGGAGGATCGCCGGGATGTCTGAGAGGCTCCCACAGTGCTCGCTCGCATCGACCGCTTCCGAACGTCGCTCGAAGAGTCCGCGGCCGAACGCCGGGTGCCGCTGCCGTTCGGCATCGGTCTCTTCTGCGACTCGCTCCCGAACGTCTACGACCTGAACTACCTCCGGGTCGACCGGCCCGCGACCGGGAACGAGGTGCTGGCGGCCGCCGAGGAGGCGATGGCCGGCTTCGTCCATCGCAAGGTCGAGCTCGGGCCGGACCTGCCGGCCGGCGCCGGCGCGCGGCTCGCCGCCGAGCTGGCCCGGGCCGGCTGGGAGCAGACCACCCATCTCGTGATGGCACAGCGTCGGGCGCCCGACCGGCCGCTCGCCGCGGCGACGATCCGTGAGGTCGGCTTCGCACAGATCGAGCCGGTGCGGAGCGCTCTCATCCTGACCGAGCCCTGGGGGTCGCCCCGCCTCGCCGCGGAGCTGAACGCGGCGCGGTGGCGCATCGGACAGGCGGTGCCGCTGCGCTATTTCGCGGGCTTCGACGGCGAGCGGCTCGTCGCCTACTGCGAGCTCCGGGAGGCCGGCGGTGTCGCGCAGATCGAGGACGTGAACGTCGTCCCCGAGGCGCGCGGCCGGGGCCACGGACGGGCGCTCGTGCAGTTCGTCGCCGCCGAGGCCGCCCGCGACAACGACGTCGTCTTCCTGGAGGCGCTCGCGCACGACTGGCCGCGCCACCTGTACCGGTCGCTCGGCTTCGACGCGCTCGCCGAGCGGCGCCTGCTGCTCCGCCGCCCACTCGCGCACGGCCCGGGCACCGTCCTTGACAGGGCTGCCGGCCGCCGGGGATGATCGTCTCGGCAAAGGCGAGACGGACATCATCGTCTCGCAGGAGCGAGACGGAGGAGGGCAGGCCATGACGATGCGGCTGCCCCGCCCGCGGCACGGGGATCCGGACCAGGCGACGAGCGAGCTGCGGGAGTTGGCGGCTGCGGTCCTCGCCGACGACATCCAGACGCTGTCCCGCACGACGGCGTACCTGCGGCGCAGCTACCGGGCGGTGTTCGCCTCGTACGTCGCGATGCTCGCCTTCGGCCTGGCGGCCGTCGCGGCCGCGTTCGTGAAGGGCCTGACGGCGCGCGGCATCGGTGACGCGATCGCCGCGATCGGGCTCGCCGGGATGACCGTCGGCATCTTCGTCGCGTTCTTCATCCAGCGCCCCTCGGCCGCGCTCGAGCGGAACGCCATCTTCATGCCCTGGGTCTCGATCGTCCTCACCACGTTCTGGACGCGACTGCTGTACCTCGACGACCCGGCGACGCTCGATGCGCAGCTCGGGAAGGCGGCCAAGGAGGCCTCCGAGGAGCTGAGCGCGATCGCGGCCCGCTATGCGGCGATCGACCACTACGAGCTCGCCGTCGCGCGCGAGGCGGCCCGCACCCGGCCGCGGCCGGCGGCGGCCGCGCGACCGCCCGATTCCTGACTTCCGTCATCGTTTCGCAACCGACCCTTAACCAAACGGGTATTTCCCGGTTGAAAACCCTGTGGACGGTGTGGAAAGACCGAAGATCCCCGCAAACCACGGGGATCGCCGGGGCTCAGGCGTAGACGCCCATCCCACGGAACTTCGCGCGCCGGCGGCGGCGAAGCTCCTCGCCCGGCACGTCTTCGAGCTCGTCCAGCGCCTCCACGAGAGCCGACTTCAGCAGGGCCGCCGCCCCGTCGTGATCGGTCTGCGCACCACCGGGCGGCTCGGCCACGACGGCGTCGATCACGCCGAGCTCGAGACAGTGGCCGGCATCCGGCTTGAAGGCGGCGGCGGCCTTCTTCGCCTGGCCGGCGTCGCGCCACAGGATCGCTGCGCAGCCCTCCGGCGTGATCACCGAGTAGATCGCGTTCTCCTGCATCAGCACACGGTCGGAGACGGCGATCGCGATCGCGCCACCCGACCCGCCCTCACCGATCACGCATGCCACCGAGGGGACGGTCAGGCGCACCATCGCCGCCTGCGAGCGGGCGATCGCGCCACCCTGGCCGTGCTGCTCGGCCGCCACACCCGGATACGCGCCGGGCGTGTCGACGAGCGACAGCAGCGGGAAGCCGAACCGCTCGGCGAGCTCCATCGCCCGCATCGCCTTCCCGTAGCCCTCCGGGAAGGCCATGCCGAACTGCCGCTCGAGCCGCTCCTTGACGTCACGGCCCTTCTGGTG
>CAYXXE010000084.1:0-1287 GCA_964468985.1 uncultured Gaiellales bacterium
GAGCATCGGCACCAGCCTCACCGCCTCCCGCCTCCTGCCGGACGGCACCCAGTAGTCGTGAAGGCCGCTCTGCTCACCGCCTCCGTCTCGCTCGTGCTCGCGGGGAGCGCGGCCGCCGCGGCGCCGCTGTTCTATGCGACGCCTGCGTCGATCGCCGCCAAGATCATCGGTCCAACTCCCCAGTTGGTGACCGACAACACCAGCGCGCCGACCTCGATCACGGCAACGACCTGTCGTGGGCTCGGTGTGGCGCACGCGGGCAAGTACAACACCTTCCGCTGCAAGTCGACGTACAGCGGCGGCACGGCGACCGTCTGGGCCAGGGCCCTCGCCGGCGGCAAGTTCTGCGCGTCGAGCTCCGGTTTGGCGTCTTGTCCTGCGGTTCCGCCCGCGGCCGGCGACCCGCGGCTCTGCAGCAGCCCGCCCGCTCCCGTGACGGCACAGCCGGACGGCTGCGCGCTGCGGGCGGTCGAGTCCGCCTTGACGCGCGTCATGACCGTCTCGTTCAGCCAGCCGGGCTGGACGCCGAGGAACGTCTCCTGCAAAGGCAAGAACCTGGCCTTCAGCTGCCAGTTCAGCAGCATGACGGCCTACGGGATCTACTACAAGTCGACGATCACGTTCAAGCAGGTTGCCGGCGTGTGGAACGCGACGTACGTCACGACCGGCGTCACCTCAGCCGGAGGCGGCGGCACGACCTGCACGGCGCAGCCAAAACCAGGCAAGGCGGGCGCGGCGTCCGACTGGTCGGCCGGCCCGACGCCGGTCTGCACGAACAACTGACCGAGCCGTACCTTCGGCTCGGCAGGGTCGGGCGAAGCTGGACTTTCGTGTGTGGACGGCCCGCGCGGGGTCGGTCAAGGTGACTGCATGACCAGATTCCGCCAGGCACTCTCGTTGCAGGTCCTGCCCATGTGGCTCGGCGTGCCGATCGGCACGCTCGGCGTCGCGTTCGTCGTCATGAAGCCGTTCGGCCTCGGGTTCGACTGGGCGACGTACGCCTTCTGCCTCCTGTTCGCCGCGACGGGCGGCATCCTCGCCCGTCGGAACTACCACGTCACGGTCGTCGCGCGCGAGCTCGACAGCGTCACGTACCGGCTCGCGAAGCGCGCACGCGGCTAACGTCGAAACTCACGGGCCAGGTCCGCCGATCGAACCCGGCTCGGGACCTTTCCCGGGACTCGGCGGCAGCGGCTTCGGATAGAAGCTGAAAAAGTCTCGCCGCCGGCGCTCGGCGAGGTCAGGCGCTCGGCTGGGGCGCGGCCGCGAGATCGATCTGGGCGGCGG
>CAYXXE010000084.1:1387-10055 GCA_964468985.1 uncultured Gaiellales bacterium
CGGCGAGGTCAGGCGCTCGGCTGGGGCGCGGCCGCGAGATCGATCTGGGCGGCGGGCACGGCACGGCCGAAGAGGTGGCCCTGGGCCAGGTCGCAGTCGTACGAGGCGAGCAGGTCGAGCACCTCGCGGGTCTCGACGCCCTCGGCGACGACGGCCAGGCCGAGGCGGTGCGCCAGCTGGATCGTCGAGCGCACGATCATCTGCGCGTCGACGTCGTCGGCCAGGTCGGCCATGAACGAGCCGTCCACCTTGATGCGGTCGACGTGCAGCTTCCGCAGGTAGTGCAGCGACGTGCGGCCGGCGCCGAAGTCGTCGACCGCGAGGCGCACGCCTGTCTCGCGGAGCCGCTCGAGCACGGCCAGCGTCCGCGCCGGGTCGGCGAGGATCGTGTGCTCTGCGATCTCGAGCTCGAGCGCGCCGGGGGCGACCCCGTTCTCGTGCAGCAGGCGCGTGACGCGGGCGGGAAAGTCGCGGTCGCCCAGGTCGCGGCCCGAGATGTTCACGGCGACGACCACATCGTGGCCGGCGTTGCGCCACAGGGCGCACTGCCGCAGCGACGACTCGAGCACCGACTCGGTGAGCAGCTCCATCAGGCCGGTCTGCTCGGCGAAGCCGACGAACTCGACCGGCGCGATCAGCCCGCGCTGCGGGTGCTGCCAGCGCACGAGCGCCTCGAGGCTCGTCACCGTCCCGTCCGCGATGTCGATCACGGGCTGGTAATGGACGACGAGCTCGTCGTGCTGGATCGCGCGGCGCAGCTCGCCGATCAGCGTCAACCGGTCGGGCGAGAAGTGGTCGTGCTCGCGGTCGTACAGCACCGGCAGGTGCACCTGCTTGCCGGCATACATCGCGACGTCGGCCTTGCGGACGAGCGTCTCGGTGTCCGGGCCGTCGTCCGGGTACAGCGCGATGCCGATGCTGCCGTTCATGCGCAGCGCCAGGCCGTCGATCTCGAACGCGTGGTCGAGCTGGCCGAGGAGGCGGCTCGCGACGCGCTGGGCGTCGCCGGTGTCGCTGACGTGGATCACGAGGCCGAACTCGTCGCCGCCGAGGCGGGCGATCGTGTCGCTCGCGCGCAGCGACCCCTGCAGCCGGCCGGCCACCTCGACGAGCAGCTGGTCGCCCTTCTCGTGGCCGAGGGTGTCGTTGATCTCCTTGAACTTGTCGAGGTCGAGCAGCATGATCGCGACCTTGCCGCCGTTCCGGCGGGCGCCGCGCATCGCGTGGGTGGCGCGGTCGTGGAACAGGACGCGGTTCGGCAGACTGGTGAGGCCGTCGTGGAGGGCGACGTTCTCGGTGCGCGCGATGTGGGCGCGCAGTCCGCTCGTGAACTGCCGCATCGCCAGCATCAGGACGACGTAGACGCCGAGCAGGATCCCGGCGACCGGGACGGCGGACACCGTGCCCGAGACGGCGCCGATCGCTCCGGCGCACGCGACGAGGATGCCCGCGGCGACGAACGCGAACCGGCGCTCGATCTCCGACAGGCGGCCGCGGTCGGCCGGCTCGGCCTCGGTCTTGCTGCCCCGCCGCATCGCGAGGACGATCAGGGCGTAGCTGCCGGTGAGCACTGCGGCCAGCGGGAGCGCCGCCGCCCCGCCGGAGACGGCGCCGATCGCGCCGGCGGCGACCATCACCACGACCGCGGGCGTCACGATGAAGCGCCAGCCGGAGCCGGTCGACGTCGTCCGCTCGCTCATAGGTGCCCTATCGGCCGCGGCCCGCTCGTGCTTTAGGGGCAAATGCGTCATTCGCCGTTGAGGTCGGCGATCTTGGCGCGGAGCACTCCGAGCAGGTCGTCGCGCATCGACAGCGCGTCCTCGAGCCGCGCGATCGTCCGCTCGCTGCCGGTGCGGAGGTCGGCGAGCTCGCGCCGGGCGGCGGCCAGCTCGGCTTCGAGCTGCTCCACCTCGGCCGCGATCGAGACGAGGCCGGCCGCGAGCCTGGTGGCGGGTGCCTGGGCCGCCGGCGGCGGCGCGAACGGGTCCTCGAGCAACTGCGTCAGGACGGTGCGGCCGACGAGGGCGAACGCAGCGTCCGCGAGCGCGGCGCGGGCGCGGGCGAAGCGCTCGTCCGACGGCTCGGCCACGGCGACGACGAGCCGCCCGGCCGCGAAGTGCACCGGAAGCACGTCGAGCTCGCGCGCCTGCTCGAGCGGCAGCCGGTCGACCGCTTCCCGAACCGGGGCGATCGTCGCGGCCGCGAGGTACGGGAGGCTCCACTGCGTCGCCAGGAGCTCTGCCAGCTGCTCCTCGGTCATCCGGCCGTGGCGGATCAGCACCTCGCCGAGCCGCTCGCCGGTGCTGCTGCCCTCGGTGAGCGCGGCGCTGATGTCCTGGTAGGTTGCGAGGCCGGCGTCGATGATCACCGCCGCCAGCGACGGCCGGCGCGCCGGCCGCTGCGCGGGCGAAGCTGCGGGTGCCGCGTTGGCGAAGCGCTCGATCGTCACGGAGCCGTCGGCGTTCCGATACACCTGCTCGGCCTCGACCGGCGGAACGTAGTCGCTCTGCGCTCCCATAGGCCCGTCTATCGGCGCGGGCCGGCGAATGCTTGAGGAGTCCGCGACGGGCGCTACGACGAGGTGGTGACCGTGGTGGTCGAGTCCGTCGTCGTGCTGTCGGTCGTCGTGCTGTTCGTGGTCGTGCTGTTCGTGGTCGTCGTCGTGCTGTCCGTCGTCGTGCCGGTGGTCGTCGTCGCGCCGGTGGTCGTCTGATGGTCGTGACCGTGGCCGCCGTGCTCGTGGCCCCGGCCGTTCGTCGTCACGCCGTCGGTGCTCACCGGCCCGGTCTGTTCCTGATGCCTGAGCCGCAGCTCCGCGCCGCGAGCCGTGAGCGTCGAGCCGTTCGCGCACCCTTCGGCCTGGATGCCGACCGTGTCACCGGCGCCGCCGATCGCGACCGTGATCACCTGGCCGGGCGCAAAGGGGCTCGACTGCGGGCCCGACTTCGTCACGGTGACGACGAGGCTCTGCGGGGCGGCTGTGCCGTGCACGAACGTGCGCTGGCACTGGCCGCTGGTGCCGGTGGCCGCGTTCCGGTCGCCGTGATGGCCGCCGTCGGCGAGGGCATATGACGAGGCGACGCCCGCGACACCGAGGAGGGTGACGAGCAGGATCTTGAGCTTGACCATCGGGCTCACCCTGATCGATCGGGCTCCGGCCGCCTCCCCCTTCCGGGGGGATTGCGGCCGGAGCCCGAAGCGACTCTCAGCCGGTGGTCGTGGTGGTCGAGCTCGTGGTCGTCGTGCTGGTGGTCGTGGGGCCGCCCTTCTTGTGGTGATGATCACCGAAGAACGACGGGCCGTTGCCGTTCCCGCCTGTCGGCGGCTTGTGATCGAACGGGACGTGGATCGAGGCACCGCGGGCGGTCAGGGTCTGGCCGCTCACGCAGCCGCCGGCCACGACCTGCACGGTGCTGCCCGGGGCGCCCACCGAGACGGTGACGACCTGGCCGGGGGCGAACGGGCTGTTCTTCCAGCCCGACTTCTGCACCGTGACCACGAGATTCTGCGGTGCCGCCGTTCCGACCACGAACGTCGGCTGGCAGCTGGTCGTGGTTCCGGTCGACGTGTCGCGCTTCCCGTCGTGCTTGCCACTCGAGGCAAGCGCGAACGATGACCCGACGCCGGCGACGCCGAGCACCAGGACGAGCAGGATCTTGAGTTTCACGAGCATCCCCTAACTTCGTGGGCTACGGACGAACCGACTGATCCTGTGTCCGTCCGGCGCGGGGCGTGTTAGCGGTCGGTAAGCGGTCGGTAAAACGCCAGGCACGCCGGATTTGGCAGGATTCGCCGCTCTGTGCGACCATGCGCGGTCTGTGGAGCCAAGGCGGCGGCGCGCTCGGAAGGTGGCACTCAGGGGTCTCGCGCTCGGGATCGTCCTCGTCGCGCTCCCGGCGCCGTTCGTTGCCAGCACCGAGTCGGCGCCGCTCTCGGAGCACTCGGATCAGCCCTACGCCGCAGCGCCGCTCGGCGTCTCGACCGCGGCGCGCGCCGCGCGGGTGACCTGTGCCGAGACCTTCCGGACGCCGGTGCCCGACCATTCCTACGCGGTGACGATCCCGCGCCCGGTGGTCGCCCGGGCCCGGCCGGGCGGCGGCAGGATCCTGCAGACGATCCCCAGGCTCGACGTGAACAACTATCCGACCGTGCTCGGCGTGCTCGGGATCAAGCGCGGCAAGGCCTGCCGCCCGCTGTACTTCCGCGTGGAGCTGCCGGTCGAGGCGAACGGCCGCACCGGCTGGGTCGCCGCCTGGGCGGTGCGCTCGTTCACCGTTCGCTCGCGGGTCGTCGTGAACCTGAGCGCCCGGCGGCTCGTCGCCTACCGCGACGGCAAGCCCGTGCTCCACGCCCGCATCGCCGCCGGCACGCCCTCGACGCCCACGCCGGTGGGCCACTACTTCGTGAACGAGCGCTACCTCCTCGCGAACGCCAACGGCCCGTTCGGCGTGGCGGCGCTCGGCATCTCCGCCCACTCGACCGTCCTGAAGAACTGGGTGGAGGGTGGGCCGGTGGCGCTGCACGGCACGAACGAGCCGTCGCTCGTCGGCACCTACGCCTCGCACGGGTGCGTGCGGATGCTGAACGCCGACATGGCGCGGCTGTTCAAGCTGGCCCCGGCCGGCACGCCCGTGATCATCGAGCCGTAGGCCCGCTCCTCAAGGCTCGGCGGTCCCGTGCCGATCTTCCGGCGCATGGTCGAAGCCAGGCTGCAGGAGCGGTGGGTGCGCGTGCGCGCGGCGCGGCGGCAGGCGCGCGCCTCGATCCCGGCCGGGTGGCGGCGCGACCCGCGTCCCGAGATGCAGGACGTCATCGACGCCTTCGTCGAGACGGTCGCCCGCCGGGCCGCCGAGGCTCCGCGTTCCCCGCATTCGGCCGGCTGAGACGGGGCAACGCGATTTACGGACGTCTTACGGCCGCGAGACACAGGGCTGACGGCGCGGCTGCACGATCAGTGCGTCCACTGCACCAACCACCCTTCACCACCGAGGAGAACGTGATTCAGATGCGGAAGCTCATGTACTTCATGGCACTGGCAGTCGCAGCCGTTGCGATCGCTCCGGTCGCGGCGATGGCCGACACGACCGACCCGCTGGCGGCGATCAAGGCCGACATCGCCAAGCTCCAGACCGACGTCCAGACGAAGCACGACACGGTCGTCGCCGACGCGACGACGCTGCAGAACGACGCCAACAGCCTCGTCGGCACCACCGACAAGAACGCTGCCAGGGCGAAGATCAAGATCGACGCGCTGAAGCTGACGGGCGACTGGCGCTCGCTGCTGTCGGTGTGCCTCGCCGATCGGCTCCAGCTCCGCACCGACGTCGCGGCCGCCCGCCAGGCCGGCAACGGCCACGGCCAGATCCGCCCGCTGATCCGTGAGGCGAACCTCCAGATCCAGGCGACGAACCTGGAGATGCGGGCCGCCGTCCTGAAGGCTCGCGCGGCGGTGTTCGCACTGCGGCAGAGCTTCAAGAACGAGGGCGCCACCGCGCCCGTCGTCCCGACGCCGCCTGCCACGACGCCGACCGTCACGACCATTCCCTCGTCGTAACGAGCCGGACCTGACGCCCGACGCCCGGGAAGCGGCCGCCGCCGCCTCCCGGGCGTCGCTCGTTTCGGCGTAAAACCAGGGCGCGAAGCGGGGCTAAGGCTTCGCTGCCACCCTGCCGATAGAGCCGGTGTGGGACACATCCGGTTCACTCGGACGAGGGGGCTCAGGCCCCGCTTCCGCCGTGAGAACGGCCAGGCGCTCGTCGAGTTCTCGCTCGTCCTCCCGATCCTGCTCGTCGTGATGCTCGGGCTGATGAAGTTCGGGCTCCTGTTCGAGAACTACCTGACGCTCACCGACGCGGTTCGCGCGGGCGCCAGGCAGCTCGCGATCGGGCGCGGCGGGTCGGACCCGTGCGCGGCGGCGGTGACCGCGACGCAGAACGCCGGCGGCAGCCTCAGCCTGAGCGGTCGCGTCACCACGAGCATCACCGTGAACAACGCGAACGGCACGACGTGCACCTCGTCGACCGCCCTCGTGTCGGGCAACTCCGCCACGGTCACAGCGACGTACCCGTGCGACGCGAAGATCTTCGGCGTCACCTACATCCCGAACTGCCAGCTCTCGGCCTCGGCGACGGAGCGCATCGAATGAGCCTCGCCCGGCGCGTCGGAACCTCGGCGCGGCGCCTCGTGCGTGGCCAGGCGCGGCGCGAGGACGGCCAGGTGCTGGTGATGACGACCATCGCGCTGGTGGTGATGCTCGCGTTCGCCGGCTTCGTGATCGACCTCGGGCGCGTCTACGTCGCCCAGCGCCAGTTGCAGCAGAGCGTCGACGCCGCGGCCCTCGCCGCGTCGCAGGACCTGCCGAACTCGACCGCGGCACTCACGACCGCCCAGAACTACAGCGCCGCGGCCGGCAAGCTGAACTCGCATCCCGACATGTCGCCGGGCGCCCTCGTCGCGAACCCGACCGGAACGCAGTCCGGGGTGACGTTCAAGTGCCTGTCGAGCACCGGGGTCAGCTGCGCGACCGACGCCAACTACTGCAGCAGCGGCTGCAACGCGATCAAGGTGGTGGAGCGGGCGACGGTCGACACGCCGCTGCTCGGCATCCTCGGCCTGTCGTACGCGCACTTCAACGCGATCACGGCGTCGGCGACCGCGAGCATGCACGGCGGCACACCGCATCCGCTCGACGTGGCGGTGATCCTCGACGCGACCGGGTCGATGGACTCCACGCCCTGCACCAACACGAACGGCGTGGCCTACCAGGTCTCGGGCATCGCCGGCACGTCGTACAAGATCGACTGCGCGAAGGAGGGCATCCGCACGCTGCTCTCGACGCTCTGGCCGTGCGCGCAGGGCCTCAACCCCTGCGGCGCGGCGACGCCGATGGACGAGGCGTCGCTGTTCGTCTTCCCTGGGCTCACCAGCCCGAGCGCGTTTACGCACGACAACACGAGCACCCGCTCGAACAAGAACCTCGAGTTCACCTGCCCGGGCAACAACACGACCACGCCGTCGTGGTACGCGCCGAACCTGGCGACGAACGAGGTCCAGACCGTGACGATCAGCGCCACGAGCGGCTCTTTCACCCTCAGCTATGCCGGGCAGACGACGTCTGCGATCACCTACAAGTCGACGGCTACGAAAGCGCCTACCGCCGCGGTCGTGCAGGCTGCGCTCATCGCCCTGTCGAATATCGGGCCGTCCGACGTTTCCGTAACCGGGTCCGCCGCAGGGCCATTCACAGTGACGTTCCAGGGGACGCTAGCCGCGACGGACGTGGCGCAGATGACCGGGAACGGCGCGTCGCTGGTCGGCGGAGCGAAGACGGTGACGGTGGCCACTCAGACCCCCGGCGTGCCCGACTCGAACACGTGGCCGAACTGGTACCTGCAGAGCAGCGACATCGGCTACAACAGCGCCACCTACCAGATCACGCCGTTCTCGAACGACTTTCTGACCACCGTCGGCGGCTCGCTCAACTCGAGCTCGAACATCGTGCAGGCCAGCTCGTGGCTCAGCTGCACGGGCTCGACGTATCCGGGCAACAGGTTCTACGGGGCGAGCTCGCAGGGCGGCGCGGGCACCTACATCGCCTATGCGATCACCGCGGCACAGAACGCACTGGCGGCCGACGCCGGCCGGCACGCGCAGCCGGTGATCATCCTGCTCTCGGACGGCGACGCCAGTACGCAGCCGACCGGCTCGACGAACCCGTGCGCCGAGGCGGTGGCGGCCGCCGCGACGGCGAAGACGGCCGGCACGTGGATCTACTCGATCGCCTACGACGCGCAGACCTCGGGCACCTGCACCCAGGACAGCCCGGCGACCTCGGGCTGGGCGACGATGCAGTCGATCGCGAGCCCCGGCAAGTTCTATTGCATGCCGTCGCAGTCGGGCTGCGCCGACGCGAGCGCCGCGTCGCTGAACTCGATCTTCGCCGACATCGGCATCGACGTCACGAACGCGCGGCTCGTCGACGACGGCACCTCCTGAGCCGGCCGGCGCTACAGTTCGGCGCATAGACGCCGACGATCCCGTCAAGCCGAGACTCCGTGGCGTGTTCCACGAGATCGCCTTCTTCGTCGCTGTCGTGCTGGCGATCCCGCTGATCTGGACGGCGGACGAGGGGAAGGCGCGGGTCGCCGCGATCGCGTTCTCGCTGAGCCTCGTGCTGTGCTTCGGCATCAGCGCGCTGTACCACCGGCCGACGTGGTCGCGCCCCGTGCGGCTGTGGCTCCGCCGGCTCGACCACGCGGGGATCTTCCTGCTGATCGCCGGCACGTACACGCCGTTCGGGCTGCTGGTGCTGTCCCGGAACTGGGCGATCCCGGTGCTCGCCGTCGTGTGGACGGGCGCGCTGGCGGCGATCCTGCTGAAGGTGTTCTGGGTCGAGGCGCCCAAGTGGCTGGCGGCCGCGATGGCGCTGGCGCTCGGCTGGGCGGGGGTGTCGGCGGCCTCGCAGTTCCTGAAGCTGCCGGTGGCCGCGCTCGCCCTGGTCGGGGCGGGCGGGCTGTTCTATACGGTCGGCGCGTTCGTGTACGCGCGGCGGCGGCCCGACTGGCGGCCGCAGACGTTCGGCTACCACGAGCTGTTCCATGTGCTGACGATCGCGGCGGCCGCGTGCCAGTACGCGGCGATCGCGTTCTTCGTCCTGCCTCGCGGGTAA
>CAYXXE010000085.1:0-4333 GCA_964468985.1 uncultured Gaiellales bacterium
CTCTCGGCCAGGCGGCGGCCGTCCGACTGGGTCTCGGACGACGAGTAGCGCGACGGCATCGACACGCCGTGCACGCGTTCAGCCCCGAGTGCCTCGGCGCACAGAGCAGCGGTGAGCGCCGAGTCGATGCCGCCGGAGATGCCGATCACGACGTCCCCGAAGCCGTTCTTGCGCACGTAGTCGGAGAGGCCGAGCTCGAGCGCGAGCCGCATCTGCTCGAGGTCGGAGAGCGGCGGCGCCAGCGTTCCCGCGCGCGGCGCCGTCTGGGTGCGTGGCGCGTCGAGCTCGACCTCGTCCACCACGACCGCGCTCGTCCGCTCCCGCTCGAGCGCCCGGCGGCGGACGTCGCGCAGCCGGCGCCCCACCGCGGCGGCCGGGTCGAGGTCGACGACGAGCAACTCCTCGGCGAACCCGCCTGCGCGAGCCACGATCTCGCCCTCGTCGTCGATCACCACCGAGTGGCCGTCGAAGATCAGCTCGTCCTGCGCGCCGACCGCGTTGCAGAGCGCGACGAAACACGAGTTGTCCTGCGCGCGGACGCGCAGCATCTCCTCCCGCTCGCGGTCCTTGCCGACGTGGAACGGCGAGGCCGAGATGTTCGCCACGAGCTGGGCGCCGGCGAGCGCCAGGTCGGTGGCGGGCGGGCCCGGCTGCCAGATGTCCTCGCAGATCGTCGGCCCCACGACCACGTCGCCGAGCCGCAGCAGGACGAGGTCGCGCCCGGAGGCGAAGTAGCGGTTCTCGTCGAACACGCCGTAGTTCGGCAGGAAGCGCTTGCGATACACGTACCGCACCTCGCCGCCTGCGAGCACGAAGCACGCGTTGAAGAGGTCTGCGTCGAGCGACGGGCCACCGACGAGCGCCGTGATCCCGTGCGTCGCGCGGGCGATCTCGTCGATCCCGGCGCGCGCGGCGCGCACGAAGGCGGGGCGGAGCAGCAGATCCTCGGGCGGGTAGCCGGTGACGATCAGCTCCGGGAACAGGACGAGGTCGGCGTTCGCCTCGCGGGCCTGCCCGAGCCAGTCGACCACGTGCCGGACGTTGCCGTCGATGTCGCCGACGACGCTATTCGTCTGGGCCAGTGCGAGTCTCATCCGAGGTTTTCGCCTCTCGGTTGAAAACCGTAGCACGGCGTGCCTGCGCCACCTCGCGCCGCCACGAGAGGTAGAGGAAGACGCCGACCAGGAAGCACGCGAACGACAGCCAGCCGAGGAAGGGGGAGTGCTCCTTGTTCCCGACCACGCTCAGCACCGCCGCGGCGGCCAGCGTCGCGATCAGGATCAGGCGCAGCCGGTTCGGGAGCATGACCGCGCAGTATGGAGGTCCGAGGCCCGGGACCGCGGCGCCGGTCAGAGCAGCTCCGCGACCGAGCGGACGATCCGGTCGGGCACGGCCGGCGAGCCGGCCGGCAGGCCCGCGCCGTCCCTGTCGAGCCAGATGCCGAGGATGCCGGCGGCCTGGGCGCCCGCGACGTCCCACGCGAGGTTGTCGCCGACCATCCAGGTGTCCTCCGGTGCGGCGTCGAGGTGGCTGAGCGCCCGCTCGAACGCGCGCGCGTCGGGCTTCCCGAAGCCGACCTCGCCCTCGATGCCGATGTAGGCGAAGTGCGCGGCCAGCGCGAACCGCTCGATCTTCGCGCGCTGCCCTTCGCTGCCACCGTTCGTGACGAGCCCGAGCGTGACGCCGCGCCCGCGCAGCTCGTCGAGGCTCTCGAGCGCCTGCGGCAGCGGGGCGATCGCCTCGTCCCTCAGCTCGAAGTGCCGCTCGCCGAGCTCGCGGGCCGGCTCGGGGTCGGCGACGCCGATACGGCGGAGCGCGATGCCGGCCACCTCGCACCAGGCGCGGCGCATGTCGGCCCGCCAGATCCGGTGGCGCTCCGCATCGGCCCAGAACCAGTCGCGCACCGCCTCGATCTCGCGCAGGAGCGCCACGCCGTCGAGGGAGTGGCGCCGGGCGATCTCGTCGCAGGCTCTCTCCCAGCATGCGCCCCGGGTGCCCGTGTCGTCGAGGATCGTGTCGTCGAGGTCGAGCAGCAGGACCGGCGGCAGCGCCATCGCTCCGGAGCCTACGCAGTTGCCCTTCGCGGCCGCTGTTAGTGATTGCTAACCTGGCGCGAGCTGACCAATCGAGAAGGGATTCGAGCTCGTATGAGGCGTTTCGTGACTCCGGAGAACAAGAAGTGGTGGACGCTCGCCGCGGTGGCGGTCGGGCTGTTCATGATCATGCTCGACAACACCGTGGTGAACGTGGCGCTGCCGTCGATGCGCCGCTCGCTGCACCTGTCGCTCTCGCAGCTCGAGTGGGTCGTCGCCGGCTACGCGCTCACGTTCGCGGCCTTCATGCTGACCGGGGGCAAGCTCGCCGACCTGCTCGGCCGCCGCCGCATCTTCATGGTCGGCATCGTGATCTTCACCGGCGCGTCGCTCGCGTGCGGGCTCGCCTCCAGCGGCGGCTTCCTGATCGGTGCCCGGGTCGTCCAGGGCCTCGGTGGCGCGCTGATCAACCCGGCGACCCTGTCGATCATCACGGCGACGTTCCCGCCGAAGGAGCGCGGTACCGCGATCGGGATCTGGGCCGGCGTCTCCGCGATGGCGCTCGCCATCGGGCCGCTCGTCGGCGGCCTGCTCACCGAGCACGTCAACTGGAACTGGATCTTCTTCATCAACGTCCCGATCGGGATCGCCGGCCTCGTCGCCGTCCCGCTGCTGGTCGACGAGTCGCGCGACACGTCGCGCGAGCAGCGGCCCGACCTGCCGGGGCTGGTCACCTCGGCCGTGGGCCTGTTCGCGCTGACCTACGGCTTCATCGAGGCCAACTCGTACGGCTGGACGTCGGCGCGCATCATCGGGTCGTTCGCCGTCGCCGCGGTCGCGCTCGCGTCATTCGGGCTGCTCGAGCACCGGCAGCGCCTGCCGATGCTCGACCTGTCGCTCTTCCGCAACCGGACGTTCACGGGCGCCAACGTCGCGATGCTGTTCGTCGGGCTGGCGATGTTCGGGACGTTCTTCTACGTCTCGCTCTACATGCAGAACGTCCTCCTCTACACCCCGGTGCAGAGCGGCGCCTCGTTCCTGCCGATGACCTGCCTGATCATCCTGATCGCCCCGCGCGCGGGGAAGCTCGCCGATCGCTTCGGGTCGCGCTGGCTCGTCGGCGGCGGCATGTCGCTGGTCGCGATCATGCTCTTCTACTACTCGCTGCTCGGCGCGCACGAGAGCTTCTTCACGCTGCTGCCGGGCCTCGTGATCGGTGGCACCGGGATGGCGCTGACGATGACGCCGACGACCGCCGCCGCGATGAGCTCCGTGCCCGTGGACAAGGCGGGCGTCGGCTCGGCGGTGCTGAACTCGATGCGGCAGGTCGGTGGCTCGCTCGGGATCGCCGTCATGGGCGCGGTGGTCGCGTCCGCGTCCGCAACGTCGCTCGCCGCCGGTGACGACCCGCGCACGGCGTTCCTGCACGGCTTCCACGACGCTCTCCGCCTCAGCTCGCTGCTGGCGCTGATCGGCGCGGTCGTCGCGACGGTGTCGATCCGCAAGGCTGCGCACCAGCACGCGCCGGCTTCGGCGGCCGCACCATCTGCGGCCGAGGCGGCATGACCGCGCCGGTCAAGCCGCGGCTCTCGGCCGCCGACCGGCGCCAGGCGGTGCTCGAGACGGCCGGGCGGGTCTTCTCGCAGTCGAGCTACCGGGGCGCGACGACGGCCGAGATCGCGCGTGAGGCGGGCATCACCGAGCCGATCCTCTACCGCCACTTCGGCTCGAAGCGCGACCTCTATCTCGCCTGCCTGGACGAGGCCTGGCGGAACCTGCGGTCGCTCGCCGAGCAGGCGATCGCCGACGCTCCCGAGACGTGTCTCGGGGCCGTCGCGGACGCGTACATGTCGAAGCAGGCGAAGATCCGGCTCGTCGACCTGTGGATCCGCGCGCTCAACGAGTGCGACGACCCGGTGGTGGCGGCGGCGCTGCGCGCCCAGGTCCGGGAGGTGCACGACTTCTTCGCGGACATGATCCGCGACGGGCAGGCGCGCGGGGTGGTGCACGCCGACCGCGACCCCGTGGCGGAGGCGTGGATGTTCGTCGCGGGCGGCCTGCTGGCGACGATCGACCACCGGTTGGGCGGCCTGCTCGGAGACGATCTCGCGGCGGTGCGCACGCAGCGGCGCCGGTGGCTGCGGGCCTGAGCCTCCGGCCCGGCGACCGCGACGCGACAGGCGGGGCCGGCACGACCGGGCACGACCAGAGAGAAGAGCCCCCGGCTGCGGCACCCGGGGACTCTTCTCCTTGGTCAGGCGGTTCTTTCAGGCGGTACTTTCAGGCGGTCCTGCTTGAAG
>CAYXXE010000085.1:4433-9894 GCA_964468985.1 uncultured Gaiellales bacterium
CTGCTTGAAGTACTGCTTGAAGCACTGCGCGTAGGTCGGCGTCTCCCGGACAGTCTTGGCTTTGCGGCCCAGCCACCCCTCCGGGGGTTTCGCCTCTTCGCACGGTGGTGGCCACACTGTAGGGGGCCGATCCGGACTTGTCAAGTGACCCGGTCAAGTGATTCATGGTTGCAAGTTGTTCACCGGTTTTTGGCTTAACAGTCACTCTTTCGAGGGACTGTCCCTTTTAGGGGATTGCGGAGCGGTCAAGTGTCGGGCATCCTGGTTGGCGATGACTGGACACACGGATGTGACGGCAGGCCAGGAGCACGCGGCGGTTCGCGAACGGCTCGGCGAACGCCTGCGGACGCTGCGCATCTCGGCCGGCCTCACCCAGACCGACCTGGCCGGCTCCCGGTTCTCGAAGGAGTACGTCTCCCAGATCGAGCGCGGGAAGACGCGGCCGACGCGCGAGACCGTCGAGTGGCTCGCCGCGCGGCTCGGCGTCGACTCGGGCTTCCTCGCGGCCGGCGTCTCGCACGACGAGCAGGCGAAGGCCGAAGCGATCCTGGCCCGGGCCGAGGCCCTGGCCGAGGAGCACCGGTTCGGAGAGGCGATCGTCGAGTACGAGCGGGCGCTGCCACTCGTGGTCGGGACGGGGGCGCTCCACCTGCACGTCCGGGCGCTGAACGGCGAGGCGCTCGCGCTGGCGCAGAGCGGTCAGGTCAGGCGCGCCCTGGAGCTGCTGCAGAAGGCGCGCGGGATCGTCGAACGCGAGCTCTTCACCGATCTCGACCGGGCCGACGTCCTCTATCGAATCGGCGTCTGCCGCTACCTGCTCTCGAGCATCGCCACGGCGGTCGCGCTGTTCGACGAGGCGCTCGCGCTCGCCGAGCGCTCGGGCCTTGTCTCGGACAGGTTGCGCTTCGACGTGCTCGCCTGGCGGTCACGTTGCTACCGCCGCCAGCGCGACTACGAGGCTGCGCGCGAGGATGTCGAGCGCGCGCTCGAGCTCGCCGCCGGCATGGGCGACAGCCGGGCACTGGGGCAGGCGTACTTCCAGGCGTCGGTGCTCGCCGAGCGCGGTGGGCACTGGGTGCTCGCGCGGACGTATGCGGAGCAGGCCAAGAACCAGTACGAGCTGCTCGCCGACCGCGTCAACGTCGGCCGGCTGCTCAACAACCTCGGCGGGCTCGAGTTCCTGCTCGGCAAGCCGGACCAGGCGGTCGCGCACCTCAAGCACGCCTTCTCGGTCGCGCTCGAGGTCGGCCGCGACGAGGACGCCGCGACGGCCGTGTCGTCGCTCGCGCAGGTCCACCTGCGCACCGGCGACCACCTGCTCGCCGAGGAGCAGGCCCGGCACGCACTCGAGCTTCTCGCCGACCGCGAGGACATGCTGGACGAGGTCGGCAACGCCCGGCTCGTGCTCGGACGGGCGCTCCTCGAGCAGGGCCGCCTCGACGAGGCGGGCGAGGCGCTCGCCGCGGCCGAGCAGGCGTTCGACCGGCTGGCCTCCGTCTCGCATCGTGCCGCGGCCTGGGTCGCGCAAGGCGATCTGGCGGCTCGGCGCGACGACGAGCGGCGCGCGGCGGCTCTGTACCGGCGCGCCGCCGAAGCGCTCCAGGACTTTCGCTTCTAGACGACAGGAAGGGAGGTGGAATCTCTGTTGGCCAAGCACCAGTTCATGCTTCGCCGCATCATGCACCGTCGCAGTCCGGCGGTCGGCGCGATCGTCGCGGTGGCGTTCGCGGTGGTCGCCGCGAAGTTGCACGTGTCGCTCGGGCACGGCACAGGGTTCTGGGACGGTCCGCTGTAGGACTCACGGACCGGGGCTCTGCGGGGGAGCCGGCAGTACACCTTTCGAAAGCACGACGTCTCTACGCGGCTGAGCCCGCCGAGCCGACGCGCTCGATCACGACTTGCGGGATCCGGGCGCTCGGGCTCAGCCGGAGGCACATGCGGACGACCTCGGCGCAGTCCTCCGGCTGGATCAGCTCGTCCGCCGCGAGACCCGTCCACTGCGCCATCGGCGTGTCGACGAAGCCGGGGCAGATCGCGATCGCGCGCACCCCGGCGTCGTCGAGTTCGGCGTTCACCGAGTGCGTCAGCGCGATCACGGCCGCCTTGGTCGCCCCGTAGACGGTCAGGGCCGGGGTCGGGATGGTGCCGGCGATCGAGGCGAGGTTGACGATCCACCCGCGGGAGGCTTTCAGCAGCGGGATCGCCTCACGGGTCACGAGCAGGAGCCCGCGCAGGTTGACTCCGAGCTGGAGATCGATGTGCCGTGCCTGGAGTGACTCGGTGGTGCCCGCGATGCCGATGCCGGCGGAGTTGACGAGCACGTCGAGGCCTCCGTAGCGCTGCTGGTGCGCCGCCACGGCGCGGACCGCATCGGCCTCGTCGCCGACGTTCGCCGTCACGGCCAGCGCGCCGAGGGCGGCTGCCGCAGACTCGATCTTCGCCTGCGTTCGGGAGACGAGCGTCAGCCCATACCCCTCGTCGTGCAGCATCCGTGCGATCGCCAGGCCGATGCCGGAGGAGCCTCCGGTGACGAGCGCGCTCTTCACGGTACGACCTTCACCAGCGCGACGATAGTGGAAGTTGGTCGCAGGAGCTAACGTGGCGGCATGGCCGAGCCGACGCTGACGACGGCGACGCTGACCGAGCTCGCGACCGCGGGCGGCTGCGCGGCGAAGTACGCGCCGGCCCGTCTGGAGGAGCTCCTGCGAGGGTTCGTGCCGGCCGACGCGGAGGAGCTGCTGGTCGGGCTGGATCCGGCCGACGATGCCGCCGTCTACCGGCTGGACGACGAGCGGGCGCTCGTCTTCACCATCGACTTCTTCCCGCCGATCGTCGATGACCCGGGCGACTTCGGCGCGATCGCCGCCACGAACGCGCTGAACGACGTCTTCGCGATGGGCGGTGTGCCGCTGCTGGCCCTCTCGGTCGCAGCGTTCCCGGAGGAGCTCGCCGTCGAGACCGTCCGGGCGATCTTCGACGGAGCGGACGGCCAGGTGCGGGCTGCCGGAGCGCTGCTCGCCGGGGGACACACGATCCGCGATTCGGAGCCGAAGTACGGCCTTGCCGTGGTCGGCACCGTGCATCCCGCCGCGATCTGGCGCAAGTCGGGCGCACGTCCCGGCGATGCGCTGTACCTGACCAAGCCGCTCGGGACGGCGCTGGTGCTCGGCGGCGCGAAGCGCGGGCTCGTCGACCGTGCCGAAGCCGTCCGGTGGATGCGCACCCTGAACCGCGAGGCCGCCGACGTCCTGCGCCGCTTCACGCCGAACGCCGTCACCGACGTGACCGGTTTCGGCCTGCTCGGTCACGCGCGGGAGATGGGGGTGCGTAGCGGCGCGCTGCTCCGGATCGAGGCCGGGCGCCTGCCGGCGCTCGCCGGCGCGCTCGACGCCGCGCGGGCCGGTGTCTCCACCGCCGGGACCCGGAACAACCGCGAGTACGCGCCGGTCTCGGCCGACGGGGTGGCCCCCGAGCTCGTCGAGCTCGCCTACGACCCACAGACGGCCGGCGGCCTGCTCGTCTCGCTCCCGGCCGACAAGGGGCCCGTGCTCGAGGCCGAGTTCGGCCGCGCCGGGCTGTTCCTCGCCCGGGTCGGCCGCGTTGCCGACGGCTCAGGCGTCGAGCTCGTCACGTAGGAGGCGCTGTCGCGGGCCGGGCGGCGCCCGTCACCCGGCGAGCTCGCGCCGCCGGCGGTGGAGCCGCCGCCGCCGCTCGGTCAGCTCGCGCTCCAGCTCGGCCAGCTCGGCCAGGCGGCGGTGCACGAGCGTCAGTTGCAGCTCGAGTGCCGGTAGCGCCGTCTCGACGATCTGCAGCCGCTCGGCGCGCGACTCCGTCGCGAAGAACCGCTCACGGAGCTCGGCCCGGGCATCCTCGGCCTCGACCATCGACCGCAGCTCGTCGAGCGACAGGCCGAGCAGGTCGCGCAGGCGGGTCAGCTCGCGCAGCCGCTCGACATCGCCCTCGCCGTACACGCGGTGCGTCCCCTGGGCGCGCTCGTGCCGCGGCAGCAGGCCGAGCTCCTCGTAGTAGCGGATCGTGCGCGGCGTGACGCCGGCGCGCTCGGCGAGCTCGCCGATCCGGAGGGAGGCGTCGGTCGTGGTCATGCGGGAGCCTCCAGCAGGGCCTCGGCCGCCGCCTCGTCGTTCGCGTCCCCGCGCACGTGGACGTGTGCGGGGCGGAGCATCGAGATGCCGGCGCCCGCGAGCGACACCGCAGCCAGCACCCACAGCGCGAGGTGCATGTTCGCGATGAACGGCTCGAGGCTCCGCTCGGAGAGGCCCGAGGTGAGGCCCGAGAAGATCTTGAACAACACGACCTTCGGCACCGCCGAGGTGACGATCGCCATCACGAAGGCGATCGAGATCACGGCGCCCGTGTTCTGGAGCATCACCCGTGCGCCGGCGGCGATCCCGCGCCGGTGCACCGGCACCGAGCCCATCATCGCGGCGGTGTTCGGGCTGTTGAACAGGCCCGATCCGATCCCGACGAGGGCGAGCCAGATCGCGCTCTGCCAGTACGGCGAGTGCGCCTGCAGCGTCGTCATCGCGCCGAGGCCGAGTGCGGTCACGAGCATGCCGAGAGCCGCCAGGCCGCGGGAGCCGTGCCGGTCGGCCGCGATGCCTGCGAGCGGCGACGACACGAGCATCCCGACCGCCATCGGCGCCAGCTCGAGGCCCGCGATCACCGGCGACCGACCCTGCGGGCCCTGGAAGTAGAAGACGAACAGGAACATCAGCGCGAACCGCGAGAGGCCGTTCATGAACGAGGCGACCGAGGCCGCGGCGAACAGACGGTCGCGAAAGAGCGACAGGTCGAGCATCGGTGCCGCCGTGCGCCGCTCGATCAGCACGAACAGCGGCAGGAAGACGGCCGCCACCACCAGGCCGCCGATCACCTGCACGTTCAGCCAGCCGCTCAGCCCGCCCTTGGAGAGCGCGAAGACCAGCGCCGTGAGCCCGATGATGTACGACGCGACGCCGGGCAGGTCGAGGCCGCGCTCGGTGCTTCGCCCGGAGCGCTCCTCGAGCACCGCCCAGCCCCACACGCAACCGGCGACGGCGAACGGGATGTTGAACCAGAACACCCACGACCAGCCGATCGCGACGAGGCCACCGCCGAGCACCGGCCCCGCGACCAGCCCGACGGCGGCGACCATCGTGTTGGTGCCCATCGCCAGGCCGAGCTCGTGCCGCGGGAACGCGTCGGTGACGAGCGCGGCGGCATTTGCGAACAGGAACGCCCCGCCGACCCCTTGCAGGACGCGCCAGCCGAGCAGCTCGCTGCCGCTGGCAGCGAAGCCCGCGCCCAGCGAGGCGATGCCGAAGAGGAGAAAGCCGAGGACGTACGCGTTCTTCCGTCCGAAGAGATCCGACAGGCGCCCGGCCGTGAGCACGAGCACCGTCGAGACGATCATGTAGACGAGGATCACCCAGACGAGCTGGAGCAGCGTCGTGTGCAGGCT
>CAYXXE010000086.1:0-9859 GCA_964468985.1 uncultured Gaiellales bacterium
CCATGATCTCGCGGCTGACGCCGGTGATCTTGATGTCCATCTGGAGGGCGGTGATCCCCTCGGCGGTGCCGGCGACCTTGAAGTCCATGTCGCCCAGGTGGTCCTCCGCACCCTGGATGTCGGTGAGGATGACGTAGTCGTCGCCCTCCTTGACCAGGCCCATCGCGATGCCGGAGACCGGCGCCTTGATCGGCACGCCGGCGTCCATCAGCGCGAGGGTCGAGCCGCAGACCGAGCCCATCGACGACGAGCCGTTCGACTCGAGCGTCTCGGAGACGAGCCGGATCGTGTACGGGAAGTCGTCGACCGACGGGATGACGGCCGTCAGCGCCCGCTGGGCGAGTGCCCCGTGGCCGATGTCGCGCCGCTTCGGGCTCCCCATCCGCCCCGTCTCACCGACCGAGAACGGCGGGAAGTTGTAGTGGTGCATATAGCGGCGGTCGGACTCGAGCGACAGGTCGTCGATCCGCTGGCCCTCCTTCATCGTCCCGAGGGTGAGCAGCGTCATGATCTGCGTCTGCCCGCGGGTGAAGAGCCCGGAGCCGTGCGTGCGCGGGCTCACTCCCACCTCGATCTCGATCGGCCGGATCGTCTCGGCCGAGCGGCCGTCCGGGCGGCGCTTCTCGACCGCGATCTTCTTGCGGACGATGCTCTTGTAGACGGCGTCGGCGCCCTTCTTCACGTACCCCTTGGTGAGCGAGTCCTTCGCGCCATCCTCGGCACCGCCGGGGAAGGGCAGCTGGACGGTGTCGACGATCCGGTCGTAGAGCAGGGCCCGCTTGGCGGACTTCAACTCCTTCGAGTCCTGCTCGCCCTCGGACAGCTCGCGGAGCTCGGCCTCGAACTGCTCGCGAACGGGGCCTTCGGTGGCCACCGAGCGCTGCTTCTCGAGGATCTGCGCGAGTGACATGCGGGCCTGGAGCTCCTTCAGGACGTCGTCCTGGGTCGAGCTCATCGAGATCGGCGGGCACTCCTTGGCGACGATCTCGTCGACGACCGCCGCGGCGGCGCCGAGGCCGGCCTCGGAGATGCGCGTCCAGAAGTCGTGGCCGTACTGGCTCTCGAGCCGCTCGGTCACGGCCGGGTCGAGCCACTTGGCCTTGCCGGCCTTCGCGCGGAGCTCCTCCTGCGCGGCACAGAGCTTCGCGATCTCGCGCTGAGCGACGTCGAGCGCCTCGAGCAGCTTCTCCTCGCTCACCTGGTCGGCACCCGCCTCGACCATCGTGAGGCCGTCCTTCGTACCGACGACGATCAGGTCGAGATCGGACGAGTTCGCCGTCTCCTCGAGCGTCGGGTTGACGACGAGCTCGCCGTCGATGAGGCCCATGCGCACGGCGCCGATCGGGCCGAGGAACGGCAGCGGCGACACGGTCAGCGCGGCCGAGATGCCGTTGATCGAGAGGATGTCGTGCGCGACGACGAGGTCGGCCGACAGGATCGTCGCGACGCACTGGGTCTCGTTGCGGTAGCCCTTCGGCCAGAGCGGCCGGACCGGGCGGTCGATCATGCGCGCGGTGAGGATGGCGCGCTCGGTGGGGCGGCCCTCCCGCTTGAAGAACCCGCCCGGAATCTTCCCGGCGGCGTACATCCGCTCCTCGACGTCGACGGTGAGCGGGAAGAAGTCCGCGCCCTCCCGCGCCTCGGTGCGGCCCTGGGCCGTCGCGAGGACGACCGTCTCGCCGCTCGAGACGACAACGGCGCCGTCGGCCTGCTTGGCGAGCTTGCCCGTCTCGAACGTGATCTCCTTGCCGCCGACCTCGACGGTCACGGAGACGGGCACCCCGGCGGGATGCCCTTCCTGGATGATGCTCATATGTCCTGATCCTCCACGGTGCTTAGGTGAAGGGTGGAGGTTTGAGCCGGCGTCCGATCCTGTTCGATCGGCCGGGCGTCCGCTCAAACTCCCACCCTTCGGGCTGTTGAGGAGCTAACGGCGGAGGCCGAGCTCCTTGATGAGGGCGCGATAGCCCTCGAGATCCTTGCGCTGCAGGTAGTTCAGGAAGCGCCGGCGGCGTCCGACGAGCTTCAGCAGGCCCCGGCGGGAGTAGTGATCGTGCCGGTGCGTCCTGAGGTGCTCGGTGAGCTCGCTGATGCGTTGGGTCAGCATCGCGATCTGGACCTCGGGCGAGCCCGTGTCCGTCTCGTGCTTGCCGAACTTCCCGATATGAACCTGCTTCTCTTCCTTGGTGAGCGGCATGCTGTTCTCCTTGTTTCGAGTCACCCTGCGAGTTCCCTCGCGCTCGGCGAGATCGCTCACGTTCAGCCTCCGCCGGTGTGCCTGCAGACCGCCAGGAGACACGCGCAGCCGGGGCCGGGTCGCGCAGTAGGGTAGCGGAAGCCGCATGAATGCGTCATTTCTCGACCTGTGTGAAGCAGTGGCGGCCCGCCACGGCATCCCGGCGCTCCAGGTGGCGACCGTCGGGCCGGCCGGGACGCTGGCCGCGGCCTGGGGCTGCGGCGGCGACGACCGCTTCCGGATCGCGTCGATCACGAAGCCGCTGACCGCGTCACTGGCCTTGCAGGTGCTCGACCTCGAGGCGGCGACGGGGCTCTGGCCCGACGACGTCCGCGTCCGCCATCTGCTCTCGCACACGAGCGGCTACGACGGCGAGCTGGGCGATCTCGCCCGCTTCGGCGACGGCGACGACGCCCTGGGCGCGCTGGCGGCCGAACTGCCCCGGGCACGCCGCCACCTCGGCGTCGACATCGTGTGGTCGTACGCCAACACCGGCTACTGGCTGGCGGGCCACCTCGCCGCCGCGGCCGCCGGCACGACGTACGAGGATGCCCTCGCCGAGCGGGTGCTCCGTCCGGCGGGGCTCGAGGCGACCGGCTTCGGGGAGCCGACGGTGCCCGGCACCGGCCCGGGCGCGAGCGGCGCCCCCTATCCACGGGCCCGGCGCCCGTCCGGCGGCCTCGTCTCCACGGCGGCCGACGTGCTGCGGTTCGCGCAGTGGCACCTGGCGGAGCCTGCGTGGGCGGCCATGCGGAGCCCCCGTGGGCGACCCGTCCGCGGCGTCTACGGCCTCGGCCTCGCAGGCGAGCGGGTCGGCGGCGTCGAGGTCTGGGGGCACGGCGGCTCCTACGGCGGCTACGAGTCCTCGCTGCTGCTCGTCCCGTCGGTGGGAGCGGCGCTCGTCGCGCTGACGAACAGCGGCCGCGGCGGTCGCGCCCTGGACGAGCTCGAGGACGCCTGGCTCGAGTCGGTCCTGGGGGTCGGCCGGCCGGTCGCCGCCACCGTCGCGGTTTCGGCGGCGGCGCTCGCCGCGGTGGCGGGCACGTACGCGAACAGCACGCTCACGGCGACCGTCGCCCCGGGCGGCGCAGGTCTCGTCGTCGCCGTGGAGGCGCCCGCCGGCCGGTTCGAGGTGACCGCGAGGCCGATCGGCCGGTCCCGGTTCGAGGTCGTCGGCGGCGACGAGCACGGCGACCGCTTCGACTTCCCGCGCAGCGGGTTCGCGCGGCTCGGCGGCCGGCTCGCGGCGCGCGTGGGCTGAGCCGCTTCAGCCCGGCCGGACGGCGGCGCGCGTCTCGGCCACGTCGCTCGCGATCTGGGCGACGAGCTCGCCCTCGCTGGCGAACATCCGCTCGTCGCGGAGCTTCCGCCACAGCTCGAGCACCAGCCGCTTGCCGTACAGATCGCCGTGCCAGTCGAGCAGGAACGCCTCGATCCGCCGCTCCGCCCCACCGTAGTGCGGGTTGACGCCGATCGAAACGGCGGCCCGGTGCTCGCCGACGGCGCCCGCGTAGATGCCGTACGCCGGGACGAGCTGGTCGGGCGGCACGCGCAGGTTCGCCGTCGGGAAGCCGAGCGTGCCGCCCCGCTGGTCGCCGCTGACGACGATCCCGTCCAGCTCGAACGGCCGGCCGAGGAGCGCAGCGGCGGCCTCGACGCGGCCCTCGCGGACCAGCTCGCGGACGCGGGTCGACGAGACGCCGTCGAGGAGCGGAACCGCGCGGGCCTCGATGCCTGCCCCGCGGACCGTCTCGAGATCCCCGGCGCTGAGCCGGCCGAAGCGGAAATCCTCGCCGGCGACCACCACCTGCGCTCCCGGTGCTGCCAGGTACTCACCGAGGAAGTCCAGCGGGGCGAGCGCGGCGACCTCGGGCGTGAAGTCGACGACGAGCGCCTCGACGATCCCGGCCGCCTCGAGCAGCTCGAGGCGGCGGTCGATCGTCGAGAGCAGGTCGACGCGGTTGCCGAGAACGATGCGTGGGTGTGGATGGAACGTCACCGCCGTCGGCGTCCCGTTCTCGGCGAGCGTGGCCGCGATCACGGCGCGGTGGCCGAGATGAACGCCGTCGAACGTCCCGATCGCGACGGCGCGCGGCCGGACGGCGAGCTCGGCCGGCGTGCGCGCGACTCTCATGCTGCTCCGGCGAGCTCGAGCACGGCAGCCCGGATGCCGGGAGCCACACGCTCGACGGCCTCGCGGGGGAGCCGTCCGAGTGCCTCCGAGACAGGGATCAGACGGTCGGATGCCTCGTCGACCGAGAACGGGCCGACCGCCGTCCGCCGCAGCGCGACGCAGTGGCCGCCGAGGGCCTCGGCGAGCGCCCGCACGTAGGTGCCGGAGCCGACGTGCAGGGCGAGCCGGGCGACCGTGCCGGTGTAGGACACGACCTCGAGCGAGTGGATCGCCGAGCGGCGCAGCGGCATCGCGACGGCGACGCCGCGCCGGGCGAGCCGATACGCCCGCTCGCCGTCGATCTTCACCGCCGACACGGCGGGGATCGGCAGCTCGACCTCGCCGCGGAGTCGGTCGACCGCGGCCTCGAGCCCGGCCGGCGTCGGGGCGTCGTGCTCGTCGCCGAGCTCGCCGGTCAGGTCGCCGGTCGACGTGGTCGCGGTCAGCTCGACGTCGGTGACGTAGCGCTTGTCGAGCCCGACGAAGCACGGGGCGAGCCGGGTCGCGGCGCCCGAGAGCAACACGAGCAGGCCGGTCGCGAACGGGTCGAGCGTCCCCGCATGCCCGGTCCGGGCCTTCGTCCGGCGGCGCAGGTCGGCGACCAGTGCGAAGGACGAGGGGCCGGCGGGCTTGTCCGCGAGGACGACCCCGACGGGCCTAAGCGCGCGGGGTGGCATCGCTCGCGACCGCTGCACTCGTGACCGCTGCATTCATGACCACGGCGAACTGGCGGCAGAGGAAGTCGATGAGCTCGGGCACCGACCGGTCGGAGGAGAAGCCGGCGGCCTGCTTGTGCCCGCCGCCCTCCAGTTCGCGCGCGATCGCCGAGACGTCGATCTCGTCGCTGCTCGAGCGCAGCGAGACACGGCGCGCAGGCCCGTCGTCGCGTGGCGGCTCACGGATCAGGGCCACCATCGCCGATCCCTCGACGGCTCTGAGCTGGTCGATGATGCCCTCCGAGTAGGGCTCCTCGGCGCCGACCTCGGCGAAGTCGTCACGGAGCAGGTACGAGATGACCAGGCTGCCGCCGGCGAACCGCTGCGCGCGCTCGAGCGCGCGGGCCAGGAGCTTGAGCTTCGGGAACTGGACCGACTCGTAGACCTGTCGGAAGACCTCGTGGACCGGCGCGCCGGCCTCGACGAGCTCGGCGGCCAGCCTGAGCGCCTTCGGGGTCGTGTTGCTGTACTGGAACCGGCCGGTGTCGGTGACCAGTCCGACGTAGAGCGCCTCGGCGATCAGGGGCGTCAGCGGCACGCCGAGCTCGCCCAGCAGGTCGCGCACGATCTCGGCGGTCGACGACGCGTCGGCGACGACGAGGTTCACGCCGCCGAAGCGGGTGTTGTCGTGGTGATGGTCGACATTGAGGACGCCCCGGGCGCGCTCGAGGATCGCGGGGTCGGGGCCGATCCGGCGCTCGCTCGCGCAGTCGACGGCGACGACGACCCGCGCCTCGAGGTCGGCCGGGAGCTCGCGCAGCACGCCCGAGAGGTCGAGGAAGCGGTACTCGCCCGGGAACGGCGCGCTGCCCGCCAGGTACGTGACGGCGTCCTTGCCGAGCGCCGTGAGGCCGAGCCCGGTCGCGAGCAGCGACCCGAGCGCGTCGCCGTCGGGATTCTCGTGGGTGACGACGCAGAAGCGGCTCTCGGCGCGCAGAGCAGCGATCAGGAGGTCGAAGTCAGGTTGGGTCATGGTCGCTCGCGGCGTCGTCTTTCACGGCATCGGCGGCGTCGGGTGCTTGTGGTTCGGGAAGCTGTGCTGCGAGGTCGTCGATCAGCCGTGTCATGCGGACGCCGTGCTCGACCGACGGATCGTAGGCGAAGACCAGGAGCGGCGTGCGTCGCAGGGTCAGTTGGCGGCCGATTCGCGCCTGCAGCACGCCGCGTGCCGACTCGAGGCCGGCCATCGTGGCGCGCCGCTTGCGTTCGCTGCCGAGCACCGAGACGTAGACGGTCGCCTCACCGAGGTCGGGGCTGACGACCACGCCGGTCACCGTGACCAGGCCGATCCGGGGGTCCTTCAGGTCGCCGAGCCCCTCGGCGACGACCGAGCGGACCGATTCGTTGACTCGACGCATGCGTTCGGACATGCCTGCCTCAGTCGTCCGGGGAGACCAGGATCGTGCTCGCGCGCACCAGTGTCCAGTCGCCCGAGGCGAGCCATCGCTCGGCGCCGGCGGCGAGCGCCTCGGCTCCGTGAGCGTCGCGCGCGACACAGGCGACGGTGAGCGCAGCGCGCTGCCAGAGGTCGTGATGGTCGACCTCCGAGACGGAGGCGCCGAACCGGTTCCGCAGGTTGTCCTTGGCGGAGCGCAGGAAGTGCCGCTTCGCCTTCAGCGACCCGGCCTCCGGGAAGTGAAGCTCGACGGTCAGGATTGCGACGTAGCCCGCGCCCACACGCGCCGAGAGGGGCTAGGCGTCTTTCGCCGGCTTCGGGGCGGCGCTCTTGGCAGCGCCGGGCGGGGCATCGAGCGACGTGCGCTCGACCTCGCGCGTCTCGTAGACCTCGAAGACGTCGCCCTCCCGGAGGTCGTTGAAGCCTTCGAGGAGGATGCCGCACTCGAAGCCCTCGGAGACCTCGCGCGCGTCGTCCTTGAACCGCCGCAGCTGGGCGACCGTCGTCTCGTGGATGCGTGTGCCGTCGCGGAAGAGCCGGATGTTCGCGCCACGGCGGACGACGCCGCTCGTGACCATGCAGCCGGCGATGGTGCCGACACGGGACGCCTTGAAGAGCGCGCGCACCTCGACCTCGCCGAGGATCGCCTCGGTCTCGACCGGCGAGAGCATGCCGACGAGCGCCTGCTCGATCTCCTCGGTCAACTGGTAGATGACGCGATAGAGCCGGATCTCGATGCCCTGCCGCTCGGCGAGCGAGCGGACGTCGGCGGACGGCCGCACGTTGAAGCCGACGACCATCGCGTTCGACGCGGCGGCGAGGTTGACGTCGTTCTCGGAGATCGCGCCGACACCGGTGTGGATGACGTTGACCCGCACCTCGGGGTGCGCGATCTTGCCGAGCTCCGAGACGATCGCCTCGACCGAGCCCTGCACGTCGCCCTTGAGGACGATGTTGAGGTCCTGGACCGCGCCGGCCTGCATCTGCTCGAAGAGCTTGTCGAGGGAGACGCCGCGGCTGGACAGCTTCGCCTGTGCTTCGCGCCGCAGCCGCTCGCCGCGCTGGTGGGCGAGGTCGCGGGCGCGCCGCTCGTTCTCGACGACGCGGAGCAGCTCGCCGGCGGGCGGCGGCCGGTCGAACCCGAGGATCTCGACGGGCTCGCCGGGACGCGCCTCTTGCACGCGGTCGCCGCGGTAGTCGTAGAGCGCCCGCACGCGGCCCCACGCATCCCCGGCGACGATGGCGTCGCCGACCTTGAGGGTGCCGCGGTGCACGAGCAGCGTCGCGACCGGGCCGCGGCCGACGTCGAGGCGTGACTCGACGATCGGGCCCGACGCGTCGGCGGACGGGTTCGCGCGCAGGTCGAGCTCGGCGTCGGCGACCAGCAGGATCCGCTCGAGCAGGTCGTCGAGACCTTCGCGGAGCTTCGCCGACACCCGTGCGACCTGCACGGTGCCGCCCCACTCCTCGGCCTGGACGTTCTCGGTGGCGAGCTCGCTGAGGACGCGGTCGGGGTTCGAGTCGGGCAGGTCGATCTTGTTGACGGCCACCACGATGGGGACGCCGGCCGCGCGCGCGTGCGAGATCGACTCGCGCGTCTGCGGCATGACGCCGTCGTCCGCCGCGACGACCAGGACGGCGATGTCGGTGACCTTGGCGCCGCGGGCGCGCATGGCGGTGAACGCCTCGTGGCCGGGCGTGTCGAGGAAGGTGATCTTCCGGCCCGCGACGACGGCCTGGTAGGCGCCGATGTGCTGGGTGATGCCGCCGGCCTCGGTGTCGACGACGGACGTCTGCCGGATCGCGTCGAGCAGGGTCGTCTTGCCGTGGTCGACGTGACCCATGATCGTGACGACCGGCGGCCGTGCCTCGAGCGTCTCCTCGGCGTCCTCGTAGGTCTCGGGCGGGCCGTCGTCGCCGGCGTGCTTGATCGTGACCTCGCGCTCGAGCTCGCTCGCGATCAGCTCGACCTCGTCGTCGGTGAGCGTCTGCGTCGCGGTCTTCATCGTCCCGAGGTTCATCAGGAGCTTGATGATCTGCGGCATCGCCACGCCGAGCGCCTGCGAGAAGTCGCGCAGGGTCACGCCCGAGTCGACGGTCACCGGCCCGGTCTGTGCCACCGCTTCGCGCGGGGTGCGCGGGATGCGCTCCTGGCGGTCGCCCGGGCGCTGGCGCTGCCCGGTGCCGGGCCGTCCGGTGCCGCCCTCGATCACGACGCGGCGACGTCCCTTCGGGCCTCCGCCGCGCGGTCTGATGGGTCTGTTCGGCTTTCCGTTCGGCATGTCTTATGCGCCAGTGTAGAGACGGCTGAGCTCGGGGCCGACGCGAACGGTCTGCCGGAGCACGCGGCTGAAGCCGCGATGCGTCGCCCGTTCGAAGCACGGCAGGCGCCGGCAGGTGTAGGCGCCCCGGCCGCTGCCGGGGCCCGGGACGAGCTCGCCGCGTTCCGCATGGAAGCGTTGGAGCTCGCCCTGCGGCGCCTTGCGGCCGCAGCCCGCGCAGGACCTGACCGGCCCGGGCGTGGTGGCCGTCGCTACGCCTCCTCCCCGTTCTCGTCTGTCTCGGCCACGATCTCCGCGGCCTCTTCGAGGTCGTCGGCTGGCACTTCGACCGCCGCCGCCTCCTCGGGCTCCAGCAGGGCGAGCGCCTGGTGCGCGGGCACGCCGCAGTACTTCGAGCCCGGCAGGGCCGCGTTCGGGCAGCGCTTGCCGTTCGACAGGACCGCCGCGCAGCGGCCGGAGACGTCCTCGCCGTCCTCGCCCTCTCCGCCGCCGTAGGCCGCGTCGGCCTCCTGCTGCGCGAACTCGGTGTCGGAGACGATGTCGACCTTCCAGCCCGTGAGGCGTGCCGCCAGGCGGGCATTCATGCCCTCCTTGCCGATCGCGAGCGCGAGCTGATCGTCCGGGACGACGACGGTCGCCTCGCGGGCCTCGTCGTCGAGGTACACCTCGCGCACGCGCGCCGGTGACAGCGCCTTGGCGACGAAGCGGGCCGGCTCGGCGTTCCACGGGATGATGTCGATCTTCTCGCCGCGCAGCTCGGAGACGACCATGCGCACCCGCGAGCCGCGCGGGCCGACGCAGGCGCCCACCGGGTCGACGCCCTGGGCGTGCGACTCGACGGCGATCTTCGAGCGGTAGCCGGGCTCGCGCGCGACCCCTCGGATCTCGACCAGGCCGTCGGCGATCTCCGGCACCTCCAGCTCGAACAGGGTCTTGATCAGCTCGGGATCGCGCCGCGACAGGATCACCTGCGGCCCCTTCGTGCCGGTGCGGACCTCGCGGATGACGGCCTTGATGCGCGAGCCCTGCTCGTAGCGCTCGCCGTCGACCTGCTCG
>CAYXXE010000087.1:0-9848 GCA_964468985.1 uncultured Gaiellales bacterium
GGCTACGGCGAGCACTTCGAGCGGACCTGGGACTTCTATCTCGCGTGCTGCGAGGCGGGCTTCCGCAGCCGGGCGCTGCGCGACGCCCAGATCGTGCTGGCGGTGTAGGGCCGTGGCTCGTTACGTGACGACGATCGAATCCCGTCTCTCCGCCGAGGACGCCTTCTGGTATCTCGCCGACTTCGCGAACGCCCGGTTCTGGGACCCGAGCGTCAGCTCGGCCCGCGCCGAGCAGGACGGCCCGCCCGCGGCGGGCTCGGCCTTCGCGCTCGTCTCGAAGTTCGGCGGCCGCGACGTCGCGCTGCGCTACGAGATCGTGGAGCTCGACGCCCCACGGCGCGTCGTCCTGCAGGCGGTGCAGCCGACGTTCACCTCGCGCGACACGATCACGGTCGCGCACTCGGGCGAGGGCTCCACGGTCACCTACGACGCCCGGCTGATCTTCCGCGGCGCCGGCCGCCTGCTCGACCCGCTGTTCCAACTCGTGTTCAACCGGGTCGGGCGGCATGCGACACAGGGTCTGCGCTCGGCGCTGAACCCGTGACGGCAAGCCCGGCGGCCCGGCTCGTCGACGCCGTGCTCGAGGCGAGCGTCGTCGGCAGCTTCACGCGGATCGGCTACCTCGCGCGTCGGCGGCTCTTCGACTGGCAGCCGCTCGAATCGCTCCGGCTCGACGGCCGCACCGCGATCGTCACGGGCGCGACCTCCGGCCTCGGGCGCACCGCAGCCGAGCTGCTCGCCCAGCAGGGGGCGGCCGTGTGCATCGTCGGCCGCGACCCCGACCGCACGGTGCGCGCCCGTGCCGAGCTCGCGGCGGCGACGGGCGCGACGATCGAGGCCGACATCGCCGACCTGTCGCTGCTCGCGGAGGCCCGCGGCTTCGCCGAGCGCTTCGCGGCCACCCACGACAGGCTCGACATCCTCGTCCACAACGCCGGCGCGCTGACCCACGAGTACAGGGTCACCGGCGAGGGCTACGAGACGACGTTCGCCACCCAGGTGCTCGCGCCGTTCCTGCTCACGTCAGCCCTGCTCCCACTGCTCGAGGCGGCCGCGCCGTCGCGGGTCGTGGTCGTCGCGTCGGGCGGGATGTACACCGAGCCGCTCGACGTCGCCGCGCTGGAGCCCGGGCCGGGCGACTACGACGGGGTGAAGGCGTACGCGCGGTGCAAGCGCGCGCAGGTCGTCCTGGCCGGCGAGTGGGCCCGCCACCTGGTCGGCACCGGGGTGACGGTCAACGCCATGCATCCCGGCTGGGCGGACACGCCCGGCCTGCGCACGGCGCTGCCGGGGTTCAGCCGGCTGCTCGGCCCGATCCTGCGAACGCCGCTCGAAGGTGCCGACACGATCGCGTGGCTCGCGGCCGCCCCTGAGGTGGCCGGCCGCAGCGGCCTCTTCTTCCTCGACCGGCGGCCGCGCGCCGTGCACCGGCTGCGCCGCACGCGGCGCGTCGACGAGGCGCAGGAGGCCGGCCGTCTGTGGCGGCTCTGCAGCGACCGTAACGCCGCGGCCCGACGCGAAGTCTGAGCTGCACGATGGCCGACGTGCCCGCCGCGCAGCCGCCCCGCCCGTACGGCCGGCGCGCGTTCCTCGCGCTGCTCGGCGGCGGGCTCTTGTCGTTCTTCTGGGCGGGGCCGGTCAGCCGGCTCGCGTCGCCGCTCACCTCCTCGTTCTCGCAGCTCGGCGCCGACCTCCTGCCGATCGGCGGTTGGAGGATCTACACGATCACCGGGACGATGCCGGACCTCGACCCGGCGTCGTGGTCGCTGACGATCGACGGTCTCGTCAAGCGCCCGCGGACGATCGGCCTCGCCGAGCTGCGGGCGCTGCCACAGGCCCACCAGGTGTCGACGTTCCACTGCGTGACGGGCTGGACGGTGAAGAACGTCCGCTGGGGCGGGGTGCGCTTCGCGGATCTGCTCGCGCTCGTCGAGCCGCTTCCCGGCGCGCACGCGATCCGGTTCGTCTCGGCCGAGAAGCCGTACACGGACTCGCTGACCCTCGCCCAGGCGCGGCTCCCGAACGTGATGCTCGCCCACGAGATGGACGGGCAGCCGCTCACGCGCCCGCACGGCGCGCCCGCGCGGGTCGTCATCCCCGAGATGTACGGCTACAAGGGCGTCAAGTGGCTGACGCGGATGGAGCTCGTCGCGGCGCAGCCCGAGGGGTACTGGGAGCAACTCGGCTACGACCAGGACGCCTGGGTCGGGCACTCCAATGGCTACTCCTAGCCACCGCGCCGATCCGCACCGGCTGGCGCGCTTCACGCGCACGGAGCGAGCGCTGCACTGGACGCACGCGGCCGCCTTCCTGGTGCTGCTCGGCAGCGGGCTCTGCCTCTACCTGCCGAGCCTGTCGGAGGCCGTCGGCCGCCGACCGCTCCTGAAGTCGATCCACATCTACACCGCGCTCGCCTGGGCGATCGCCCTCGTCGCGATCGTGGTCGTCGGCGACCGGCGGAGCATCCGGGCGACGATCGGCGAGATCGACGGGTTCGACCGCGACGACGTGGCCTGGCTTCGCCGCCGCCGCGCGCCCCAGGGGCGGCTCAACGCCGGCCAGAAGCTGAACGCGATCGTCACGGCCGTCTTCGCGATCCTCTTCAGCGTCACGGGCTTCTTCCTCTGGTACGGCGAGCGCGACACGCGGTTCCGCTTCGCGAACACGTTGCTGATCCACGACTGGCTGATGTACGCCTCCTTCGCCCTGTTCCTCGGCCACCTCTATCTCTCGGTGATCCACCCCGCGACCCGCCACGCCCTGAACGGCATCACCCGCGGCTGGGTCGACGAGGAGTGGGCGCTGCGCCACCACGAGAAATGGGCGCGCGCCCTGGCCGCCGCACCGGCCGAAAACGACCGCGCCTGAAGGGACGGGCGACCTCCCCGCGAGAGCCCGCCCCCGCGACGAGACCCCTCGCGGAAACCCCCTGCAGTTTGCGTACTTACCTCAGATACGTCTCAGATACGTCTCAGACACCTCTCAGAGACCGGCGGTGCGCCTGAGCGACGGATCGAGCGGTTCGGCGGCGGGGCGCTCGCACTATGCTCGCGACGTGGAGGCGAGCATCGACCGGCGGGCGATGGCAGACGTGTCGCTCGGCCACCTGGCGGCGGATTTCGCCCAAGGGGCCCTGCCCGCGCTGCTCGTCTTCCTCAAGCCCGTACTCGGGCTCTCCTACACGATGACGGCCGCCGTCGTGCTGGTCGGGACGGTCACGTCGTCGCTCGCGCAGCCGTTCTTCGGCCACTGGTCGGATCGGCGGCGGGCGCTCTGGCTGATGCCGGCCGGGATCGCGCTGGCCTGCGTCGCGATCGCGCTCGCCGCGATCGCCCCCGATTACGCGCTCCTGCTCGTCCTGGTCGGCTGCTCGGGCCTCGGTGTCGGCGCCTTCCACCCGGAGGCGATGAAGGTCGCCGGGCACGCGAGCGGCGGCCGGCGCGCCAGCGGGATGGCGGTCTTCGCGACGGGCGGGAACGTCGGCTTCGCGCTCGGCCCGCTGGTCGCGAACTTCGCGATCGGCCCACTCGGCGTCAACGGAGGCCTCTTCCTCGTCATCCCCGGCCTGGTGATCGCCGTCCTCCTGATCCGCGAGTACGGGCACCTCGCGGAGGTGCGCGGCGCGCGCTCGAGCCACGCCGGCGGGATCGCCGCGCCCGACCAGCCCCAGGCGTTCAAGTGGCTGCTCGTCCTGATCGGGCTGCGGAGCGTCGCCTACTACGGTCTCTTCACGTTCGTGCCGCTCTGGGAGGTCTCGCAGGGCCACTCGAAGTCGTACGGCAACACCCTGCTCTCGCTCGTGCTCCTGGCCGGCGTCGCGGGCACGCTCTCGGCGGGAACGATCGCCGACCGGGTCGGCCGGCGGCTCGTCCTGCTCGGCAGCATGCTCCTGACGCCCGGCCTGATCCTGCTCTACGTCGAGGCCGGCGGCATCATCGGAGCGGTCGCGGTCTGTACCGCCGGCGCCGTCATCGTCAGCACCTTCGGCGTCACGATCGTGCTCAGCCAGGAGTACCTGCCGAGCCGGATCGCGATGGCCTCCGGCATGTCGGTCGGCCTCGCGACCGGGCTCGGCGGCATCGCGGCCGTCGCGCTCGGCGCCGTCGCCGACGCGATCGACCTGAAGACCGCGCTCGTCGCCACCGCCGTCGGGCCCGCCGTCGGCGCGCTCGTCGCACTCCGGCTGCCTGCCGACCACGGGCTCCGCCGGCACGTCGCCGCGCCGGCGCCCGATTAGACGAGCGCCCGTTCAGACGAACAGGGGCGCCAGCGAGCGCCGGGCGACGAGCTCGAGCATCTCGTCGTCACCGGGTCGCGGGCCGCGCGCCTCGGCCGCGCGGAGCACCAGCGGCAGGAGCCCGACGTCGCTCACCGTGTTCAGGAACACCCCTTCGCGGCCGAGCACCCAGCGCACTGCCAGGTCGATGTCGGCGGCCTCGGTGAGCGGCTCGTACCACGTGCCCGACGTCTTGACGCGCCCCTCCCAGGGAGCCAGGGCGATGCTCTTGATCGTCTGGAGCGCGACGCCGCGCTCGGCGCAGACGGCCGCGAGCGCCTCGAACTCGGCCGCGTAGCGCGCGTCCTGCAGCTGCGTGAAGTTGTAGGGCGCCAGCACGGAGTCGAAGGGGAACCGGTCGAGGCTCCGGCGGTGCATGGCCGGCACCGACAGGCCGTGCCCGGTGACGCCGATGAACCGGACGAGCCCCTCCTCGCGCGCCTCGACGGCGGCCTGGAGCGCGCCGCCCTCGCGGAGCGCGGTCTCCCACTCGATCGCGTCGACCAGGTTGTGGAGCTGGATCAGGTCGACCGAGTCGACGCCGAGGCGGTCGAGCGAGCGCCGGATCTCCTCACGGGCCTCCGCGTACTCGCGCTGCCCCGTCTTCGTCGCCACGAAGAACGAGTCCCGATGCTCCGCGAGCCAGGGTCGGAGCCGCAGCTCGGCGTCGCCGTACGACGCCGCCGTGTCGATGTGGTTGACGCCGTGCGCGAGGAGCAGCTCGAGGGTCGCGTCCGCCTCGGCCTGCGAGATCGAGCCGAGCGCCGCGGCGCCGAAGAGCGTGCGCGAGCTCGAGTGGCCGGTGCTGCCGAACGGGGCGCGTTCGATCACGGGGTCGGCCTAGATCACGCCGTAGACGCGGAACGCCTCGGCCACCGGCATGCCCTCGGCCAGCTTCTGCCGCACGACGTTCTCGCCCGCGACCTTCTCCTCCGCGAGGCCGATCACCTCGACGGCGAGCCCGGCCGGCACGACGACGACGCCGTCGTGGTCACCCAGCACGAGGTCGCCGGGGGCGACGTCGACGCCGCCGCACACGATCGGCACGCCCACCCCGTCGACGTCGATCCGCCCGAGCGAGTCGGCGCAGTGGATGCCGGCGACGAAGGTCGGGAAGCCCATCTCGATCAGCGCCAGCGTGTCGCGCGTGTACGCGTCGGCGACGATCCCGCGGGCGCCCCGGTAGCGCGACGCGGTCGCGAGCAACTCCCCCCAGTACGAGCCGCGGCAGGTCGAGACGACCATCACGTCGCCCGGTGACAGCGAGTCGACCGCGGCGAGCTCGCCGCGGTACCAGTCGTCGCGATCCTCCGGCACGCCCGCGACCGCCACGCACCGGACGGTCGCGGCGTAGCCGGCCACGCGCATCCCAGCGGCGAGCGGCCGGATCGCGGGGTCGAGCACCTGGTCGCGCACGCCGAGCCGGTCGAGACAGTCTGCGACGACGGCGGGATGCAGGCGCTCGAGGCGCGCGACCAGCTCGAGGTCTCGGTCCATGCCTCGACGGTACCCCACCGCGGTCTGGCACGCTGGCGCAAGCGATGCCGCGTACGACCCCGCGTTGGACGTACCACCTGGAGCGCTCGCAACTGCTGCCTCTGCCGATCGACGAGGCCTTCGCCTTCTTCGCCGACGCCGGCAACCTCGAGGCGCTGACACCGCCCACGCTGCGCTTCCGCATGCTCACCCCGGCCCCGATCGCCATGCAGGCGGGCGCCCTGATCGACTACCGCCTGAAGGTGCACGGCATCCCCGTGCGCTGGCGCACCGAAATCGTCGCCTGGGAGCCCGGCCGCCGCTTCGTCGACCGCCAGCTGCGCGGGCCGTATGCGTTGTGGGAGCACACGCACTCGTTCGAGCCGGTCGACGGCGGCACGCTGATGCGGGACGTGGTCGTCTATCGCCTGCCGCTCGGGCCGTTCGGCGCGCTCGCGAACCGGCTGCTCGTCGCCGCCGACCTGCGCCGGATCTTCGACTTCCGGCGGGACGCGTTCGCGCGGCTGCTCGCGCCGCGGCTTGACACGTGACCTTTTAGTCACGTATTCTCGCCGGGTGACCGAGGATCTCGTCTTCAAGGCGCTCGCCGACCCGACGAGGCGCTTCCTGCTCGACCGGCTCTTCGAGCGCGACGGCCGCACGCTCGTGGAGCTCGAGGCCGACGTGGCGATGACCCGCTTCGGCGTGATGAAGCACCTCCGGCTGCTCGAGGCCGCCGGCCTCGTCGTCACCCGTCGCTCGGGCAGGGAGAAGCTGCATTTCCTGAACCCGGTCCCGATCCGGCTGATCCACGACCGCTGGATCGACAAGTACACCGAGGGCCGCGTCGCGGCCCTTGCCGACCTCAAGCACGAACTGGAGGAGTCCGCATGACGACCGCGACGAACAGACCCGCGCAGACGACGCAGGTCTACCAGCTCTACATCAGGACGACGCCCGAGGCGCTCTGGGAGGCGATCACGAAGCCGGAGTTCACGGAGCGCTACTTCTACGGCGCGCGGATCACCAACAGCCCCGACGGCCATCGCTCGCACGGCCCGGACGGTGCGGTGTGGGGCGACTCGCCGACGTTCGAGTACGACCCGCCCCGGCGGCTGTCGCACGGGTGGAGCTCGCTGTACGACGACGAGCTCGCCGGCGAGGAGCCGAGCCGCGTCACCTGGGAGATCGAGCCCCAGGACGGCGGCATCTGCCTGCTGACGGTCGTCCACGACCGGCTCGAAGGCGCTCCGAAGACGGCGGAAAGCGTCTCGGGCACCGGCTGGATGATGGTGCTGAGCGGATTGAAGACGCTGCTCGAGACCGGCTCGCCCCTCGCAGCCTGACCTCGCGAGCGCCGGGGCGCAGGGCGTCAGTACTCGATGTCGATCGACTCGAGGACGACGCCCTGCGCCTCGGCCTCGGTCGGGTCGGTGCGGAGCTCGGCCTCGACGTCGGCCCCTGCCGCGACCGTTCCCCGCGAGGCGTCCTCGAAATGCTCGCGGAAGTGCGCGGGCGTGAAGTGCGACAGCGCACCGAGCCGGACCCGGACGGCGGTCACGCGGAGCGCCCCGTCGGCTCTGGCCTGGGACTCGATCTTCCGGATCAGGTCGTCCATCAGTGCCTTTTCGTGCATGCCTCGACCTCCTCTCGAACCGCGTCGGCGACCCGCTCGACGGCGAGCGCCACCGGCGGGGTGAGCGTGTCTCCGACCTCGAAGCTGCCCGCCTCGATGCCGTACACGATCGTCCGCTCGGGCAGCCGCCCGAGTGCGCGTGCGAGCTCGACCGCCTCCGCGAGGCCGATGTGGTGCGTCGAGGCGCGGAAGAGCTCGGCCGGCAGCTCGTGGTCGCTCGCGTCGAGCCGGTGTACCGCCCCCGGCACCCCGCCGGACGACACCGCATCCACCAGCCAGAGGCTGTCGGCCCGCTCCCACGCGTCGAGCAACGCCGTCGGCTCACCCTCGCGCGCGTCGAGCGACGCGCCCGGCGGCAGCGTGCCGTCCAGCCGGGCGCCCACCGCCAGGCCGGCCCCGTCGTCGCTGCGCCAGCGGTTCCCGATGCAGACGACTCTCAGCGACGCTCGACCTCGAGCTTCAGGAAGTGGGTCGCGCACGAGATGCACGGGTCGTAGTTGCGGATCGTCTGCTCGCAGAGCAGGGCCAGCTCCTCGTCCGGGACGTGGAGCGACCGCTCGACCACGCCGCGCAGGTCCTCCTCGATCGTCCGCTGGTTCTGGGAGGTCGGCGGGACGATCTTCGCGTCGAGGATCGTCCCCGCCGCGTCGAGCGAGTAGCGGTGGTAGAGGATGCCGCGCGGCGCCTCCGTGCAGCCGTAGCCGACGCCGGCGCGAGGCTCGACCGGGACGGACGGCGCATCCGGCTCCTCGTAGTCGGCGATCAGGCGCAGCGCCTCGTCGGCGGCGTAGACGAGCTCGACCGAGCGCACGACGATGCTGCGGAACGGGTTGCGCTCGGACTGCTCGAGGCCGGCCTCCTTCGCAGCCTCGCGCGCGAGCGGCGAGAGCCGGTCGGCCGCGAGCGCGAACCGGGCCAGCGGCCCGCAGAGATAGGAGCCGCGCTCGACGAGCCGCGAATGGAGCGCGTTCGACCACTCCACGTGGTCCTCGACGAAGTGCTCGTCGTACTCGGCGACGGCGATGTCGAGCCCGCGGTTCGAGACGATGCGGCCGCGGTCGATCGGGTACTCGCCCGGGTGGTCGAGCGCGACGAGCTCGTAGTCGCGGGTGTAGTCCGGGAAGTCGAAGGTCGAGGTGAGCCGCACGGCGGCGAGCGCCAGCTCGCGCGCCCGCTCCAGCTTCTCGACGAGCGGCGCGAGCTCGCGCTTGCGCGGCGCGCGATACCAGCCGCCGACGCGCACGTTGATCGGGTGCACCTCGCGCCCGCCGACCACCGTCATCAGCTCGTTGCCGGTCTTCTTCAGCTCGAGCGCCTGGGCGACGAGCTCCGGCTTGTCCCGGGCGAGGTCGATCGCGCTCTCGTAGCCGAGGAAGTCGGGCGCGTGCAGCATGAAGACGTGGAGCGTGTGGCTCTCGAGCCACTCGCCGCAGTAGAGCAGCCGGCGCAGGGCCCGCAGCTGGCCGCCGACCTCCACCCCGCAGGCCTGCTCCATCGCCGTGACGGCGCTCATCTGGTAGGCGACCGGGCAGATGCCGCAGATGCGGGCGGTGATGTCGGGGGCTTCCGTGTAGGCGCGGCCGCGCAGAAACGCCTCGAAGAAGCGCGGCGGCTCGTAGATGTCGAGCTTCACCTCGCCGACCCGGCCGTCCTCGATCTTCACGAGCATCGCGCCCTCGCCCTCGACGCGGGCGAGGTAGTCGGTCTTGATCGTCCTGGTCCGCCGCTCAGCCATCTGCTCGTGCCTCCTCGAACGCGGTGACGTTGAAGGTGCGGAAGACCCGCTCGACGGCCTGGTCGCCAAGCCCGAGCACCTTCAGCTGCCGCGTCAGCGAGACGGTGTTCGGCGTCTCCATCGGCCCGAAGCAGCCGTAGCAGCCGCGATTGTAGGACGGGCAGATCGCGCCGCAGCCGGCATGGGTCACCGGGCCGAGGCACGGCGTGCCGTGCGCCACCATCACGCAGACGTTGCCGCGCGCCTTGCACTCGGCGCAGACGCTCACCGACGGGATGTTCGGCCTCCGGCCGTGCAGGAAGGCCGTGATCACCTCGAGCAGCTGCGCCTTGTTGATCGGGCAGCCGTTGAGCTCGTAGTCGACGGGCACGTGCGCCGAGATCGGCGTCGACGTGGCGAGCGTGGAGATGTACCCGGGCGACGCGTAGACGATCGAGACGAACTCGTTCACGTCGGCGAAGTTCTTGAGTGCCTGGACGCCGCCGGCCGTCGCGCAGGCACCGATCGTGACGAGCTGCCGCGAGGCGCGCCGAACCTGCTGGATGCGCTTCGCGTCATGCGCCGTCGTCACGGAGCCCTCGACGAGGGAGAGGTCGTACTTCCCCTTCACGGTCGCCCGCCCGGCCTCGAGGAAGTAGGCGATGTCGACCTCGCCGGCAAGCGCCAGCAACTCGTCCTCGCAGTCGAGCAGCGAGAGCTGGCAGCCGTCGCAGGAGGCGAACTTC
>CAYXXE010000088.1:0-9796 GCA_964468985.1 uncultured Gaiellales bacterium
ACCGTTGACCCCCTCCTTACCATGGAGGTGCTCTACCAACTGAGCTAAGAGGGCAAGTAGCTCGCGGAGTCTAGCGGGCTGGCGGCGTCGGATCCGCGGGCGGCGAGTTGCGATCGAGCCCGAGATCGAGCTGCCACCAGCCGACATCGTGCCAGGCACCACCCTTCCAGCCGATCCGCCGGTAGACGCCGACCGGCTCGAAGCCGAGGGCGCTGTGCAGGCCGACGCTCGCATCGTTCGGCAGAGCGATCCCGGCGCAGGCGACATGGATGCCCTGCCGCCGGAGGCGTGCGAAGAGCTCGCGGTAGAGAAGCGCGCCGAGCCCGCGCCGCTGGTGGCTCGGATGGACGTAGACGCTGACGTCCGCCGCCCAGCGGTACGCCGCGCGCTCCCGGTGCTTCGAGGCGTAGGCGAAGCCACCGACCGCCCCGTCCGACCGCTCGGCGATGAGCCAGGGGAATGCCTCGCCGGCGCTGCGGATGCGCCCCGCGAACTCCGTCCCGGAGGGGACGACCACCTCGAACGAGACCGCCGACTCGCTCACGTGCGGGGCGTAGATCTCGAGGCACGGTCCCGCGTCGCGGTCCGCGACGGCTGGGCGGACGGTGTACGTCGCCCGGTCAGGCTCGCTGCGTCGTCCGGCGCCGCCCGAGGTCGTGTCCATCCTCGGCATCGTGACGAACGGCGAGGACATCTGCGAGCCAGGCGTCGAGCAGCGGCAGCTCTCGTGCGTCGAGCCAGCCGCGGTCGACCAGCAGGCCGTACGCGAGCCGCAGGTTCCCGGGCAGCTGGTCGACGCCCGGAGCCAGGTCGAGCTCGTCGAGTGCGGCGCAGATCGCGCGGCTGTCGAGATAGCCGGGTACTTCGTCGCGGAAGTCGCGCATCAGGTCGTGGGCGTTGCGCGACTGGCCGATCGTCGGGGCGTGGAAGAGCACACCCCAGCCGTTGGCGCCGGCGAGCCGCAGCGCGATGAAGCTCCGCCAGATGTCCGTCATGCGCATCGTGCAATGGGCGGGGAGGTAGAGCAGCGGGAACGCGTCGGGCCACCACGTCGTGTTCTGGCTGTTGAACGGCGACCAGGTCCCCCGGGTCAACGCCACGCTCGGCCGGCTCTCGAAGCGGAACGGAAGGTCGAACAGCAGCCTGTAGATCGCGTCGACATCGGGGTCGTCGTCGACGAGTCCCTGCTGGATCGGGCAGTCGAGCTCCTCGAGCGGCAGCGCGTCCAACGCAGGGGCCGCCGCGCGAACACTGTCGAGCGGCAAGCCGCGGGGCCAGATGAACGAGTCCGAGAAGTACCGGTAGATGTTGACCCACCCCGCAGCGCCGATCGACTTCACCGATTGGGCTCGCCGCCTCGGTGCCCAGAAGGAGTCGTAGGCGATCGTGTCGTCGTCGGACTCGACGATCACGTCGGCGCCGCGCGCCATCGCCAGGAGGTAGCCGAGGTTCTTGCGCGCGTAGCTCCGGGTCGGGCAGAGCCGGGCCAGCTCGAAGGGGAGGTCGGCCTGCCGGTCGAGGCCGAAGAAGTCGCAGCCGGGAAGCTCGAACCGCGCGGGGCTCGCCTCGTCGCCGATCACGACGAAGTCGAAGCCGTTGGCCGCCGCCCCCGAGGCGAGGGCGGCGAGTGGCCCGTCGGGGCCCCCGATCGACGTGATCACGAGGCAGACGCGCTCGCCCGCCATCTACAGCGATCCGGCGAGCCGCCGGCGTACGAGCGAGCCGAGCGTCAGGAACGACTCGGCGATCGCCTTCCGGCCCACGCGTTCACTGTCCGTGTCGTAGCGGATCGGCACCTCCGCGACCCGCAGGTTCCGGCAGTGGACCTTCAGCTCGGTCTGGAAGAACGGGCCGGTCGAGGTGACGCCCTTGGCGAGCGCCCCTTCGAGCGCCGCCCGCGAGAACAGCTCGAAGCCGCTCGTCATGTCCGTGAGGCGGGTGCCGAGCAGGGCGTTCGTCAGCACGGTGCCGCCGCGGCTCACCAGCTGCCGCTTCGTGCCGGCGTGATCCGCGCCGCCCGCCCGGAACCGGCTGCCGAAGACACAGTCGTACCCGCGCGCCATCGTCTCGAGAAAGGCGCCGATCTGCGCCGGCTCGTGGCTGAAGCCGGCGTCGATCTCGAGGATCCAGTCGCAGCCCGCGTCGAGTGCCTCGCGGTAGCCGCGCAGGTAGGCGTCGGCGACGCCGCGTGTCTCGGGCGCCCACACCACTCGCAGCGCGGGCTCGGCCGCCGCGAGCGCATCGAGCAGCTCGCGCGTGTCGTCCACGGAGACGCGATCCACGACCGCGAACAGCGTCACGTCACCCAGTCCGTACGCCCGGCATTCCGTCAGCACGGCATCGACGAACGCCTCCGCGGTGGCCGCTTCGTTGGCCATCGGGCAGACGATCCCGAGGCTCACCTCGGCGAACGAGGCCTCTGCGACCGCAGGCGGACGGGGTGCGGCAGCAGCCTCCACCGATGTAGTGGTACAGCATCTTTCTGAGCGCACGATGAGGGCGCCCGGTCGGCCCGGCTCAGAACGGGACGCGCGTGAGGGCGGCGGGGGTCGTGCGCCGGTAGATCGCGAAGAAGTCGCGGTCGTCGGGCACGAGGTAGCGGTTCGTCGGCTGCTGGGTGTTGGGGACGATCTTGTCCGCGTTGGCGACACCGCCCTGGCCGTACGTGATCAGCGTCGGCCACTCCGCGTTGATGTCCAGCTCGACGGCGCGCACCGCGCCGGAGTGGATCAGGATCTCGGCGATGCTGGCCGCGGTCTGGTCGGTCGCCGCCGCGTAGATCAGGTTGCCGTGGGCATCGACGCCGACACCCGAGCGCCAGACCCGCACGGCGTTCCCCAGCGTGCTGCCCCACAGTGACCCGTTGTCGAGCAGCGGGTTCGGGCGGCCGTTGTCGACGATCAGCGGCAGGTTCTGCAGGGCCAGGACGACCTTGCCGGACGGCGCCGCCGCGCCGTGCCAGGAAATGACGTCCACGCGGCCGGTCTTGTACGCGACGACGGTGCCCTGGCCCTGCCGCAGCGGCGCGACGCTCTGGCCGTTCAGGAAGAAGCCGCCGTGGCTGTCACGGAGCATGAAGCCGCTGTTGAACGTCGCGAGCAGCCGCCAGCGTTGGGCCTGCGGCACCTCCATCGGGCCTCGCGGCGACACGTGCGACGGCTCGTACCGGCCCGGATAGAGGGCGAGCTGGGTGCGCGTGTGGTCGAACCAGGCGACGTAGGCGACGATCCGCGGGTAGGCGGCCTCCGACCGGAACGTCGTCACGAGCACCGGCGCCGCTCCGTCGACGAGTCGCCCGCTCGACCGCCAGACGCCCTCCCCGGGCAGTGCCGGGACGAGGATCGGCCTGATCCGCCTCGGCCGGTACAGCGCGGAGTCGTGGCGCGGCGCCTTGACCGGCGCCGACCCGACGGTCGGCAGCGTCTGCAGCGCCGGCCCGCCTGCTTTCGGCGCCTGCCACCGGTAGTAGATCGACTCGATGTCGTTCACGAGCCAGGCCCCGTGGTGGACGCGCAGCCATTCGACGCTGCGGATCCCGAGCGGGAGGCTCGAGGGGCGCAGCATCGTCGAGATGTACGAGTAGAGGACCGGGATCAGCAGCACGACGAGCACGGCGACGATCCGGCGCCTGATCACTCGGCGGCGGCGTCGCTTCCGCCGCCGACGCGCGGGTGGGAACGCCTGAGGCTGGTCGTCGCTCACGGGTCTATGGTGTCGGCGCGAAGATGAGAAAACCGTGTCGGGCGCCGCACGCGGTACCCGACACGGCGTTCGGGCCTACTTGACGGTCAGTGTGCCCGACATGCCCTTCGTCTCGTCCTTGCCGACGGACGAGTAGAAGTGGTAGACGCCCTTCTTGAGCGTGAACACGGTCGCGGTCGTCGCCTTGCCGATCGTGAGCGTGGCCCCGTACTCGAGCTCGCCGAACTCGAGGCTGACGTTGTGCTTCTGCGTCGAGTGGTTGGTGAAGACCAGCAGGAACTCCTTGCCGGCGGGGGCGGTCAGCGTCTTCTTGTCGAACGATGACCCGGTCGCGCTCGCCGAGATCAGGACCTGCGGCGGGCCGGCGACCTGATGGGCCGACGAGGTCGCGGCGAACGTGCCGCCGATGATGCCCGCTGCGACGATCGCGGGAAGGGCGAAGTGACGTCTCATGGTGCTCCTTCGGGTTCGGGGGAATGCGGAACGCCGGGAGTGTGCGCTGCCGCGATGAGCCCGCCATGAGACGTCCTGGGCAGACGTATTGTTCGACTATCTGGAACAGCGTATTGACGAATGGAACAAACTGTTCCTAGAATCGACCTGCCCGTCCCGCCGACCGAGGAGCCTCGAATGACCGAAGTGCACCCGCCCGTCGGGTTCGCGAGCCCGTACGACGTCCCGACGCCCGAGGGCGCCGAGGGGTGGGAGGAGATGTACCCCTACTACCTCCTCTTCGATCCGGCCCGCCGCGAGGAGGAGGACAAGCGCTTCTGGTTCTACAACGGGATGCACTTCCCGGAGCCGATGCCGGCGTTCGACATGATCACCGCCGAGTCGTGCTACCACGCGATCGGCCGCTACCAGGGACGGGTGTTCGCGATCCCCACCGTCCTCGGCATCGAGCACCGGGTCGTCAACGGGTACGTCTACATCACCTCCAACGAGGTGACCGACCCCGAGGTGATCGGCAAGCGGCTCGAGACCTTCCTGCCGCGCATCGGCTTCTACTACGAGAACTGGGACACGCTCGTCAACCGCTGGCAGTCCGAGGTGGACACCCGCATCGCCGAGCTCGGCGCGCTCGAGATCCCGCACCTGCCCGAGCTCGAGGACGAGGACGAGGCGATCCACCAGCAGCGGCTCGGCCCGAACTCGCGCCTGATCGCCGCCTACGACCGCAGCATCAACCTCTACAACGAGCTCAACCAGCTGCACTTCGAGCTGCTGCTGCTCGCCTACGGCGCCTACCTCACGTTCTTCCAGTTCTGCGGGCAGGCGTTCCCGGACATGAGCACGCCGACGATGACGCAGATGATCGGCGGCGACGACAACACGATGTTCCGGCCCGACGACGAGCTGAAGGCGCTCGCCCGGTCGGCGATCGAGAAGGGCGTCGCGTCGGCATTCGTCGACGGGCGCCCGCACGTCGAGATCGAGGCCGAGCTTCGCGAGTCGGAGGCCGGCCGGGCGTGGCTCGCCGATCTCGAGGCGCGGAAGCACCCGTGGTTCTTCATGTCCACGGGCGACGGCTTCTACCACCACCACCGCGCCTGGGTCGACGACCTCCGGCTGCCCTATGCGGCGATCACCGGGTACATCGGCCTGCTCGGCGAGGGCGGCACGCTCGAGCGGCCGCAGGCGGCGATCCTCGCCGAGCGCGACCGCATCGCGCACGAGTACGCCGAGCTGCTCGCGACCGACGAGGAGCGCACGCAGTTCGAGCAGATGGTCGGCCTCTGCCGGCACGTCTTCCCGCATGCGGAGGGCCACAAGTTCTTCATCGAGCACTGGGCGACCGCGCTGTTCTTCAACAAGGTGCGCGAGGTCGGCGCCGTCCTCGCCGAGCAGGGCTTCTTCGCCGAGGCCGACGACGTCTTCTACCTCAACACGCACGAGGTGCACGAGGCGCTCTCCGACGCCGGGCTCGCCTGGTCGGGCGGCGGCGTTCCCCGCGGCGCGCACTACTGGCCGCCGAGGATCGCCCGGCGCAAGGAGATCCTGGCGCGACTCGGCGAGTGGACGCCGCCGGCGGCGCTCGGCTCGGTGCCGGATGTGATCAACGACCCGACGGTGCAGCTCCTGTGGGGCGTCACCGCCGAGCGGCTGCGCGCCTGGGCGTCGAGCGGAGCGGGGGACGTCAGCGGCTACGCCGCCTCGCCCGGCGTCGCGGAAGGGATCGCGCGCGTCGTCCGCACGATCGACGAGATCGGCACCGTCAAGTCCGGCGAAGTGCTCGTGTGCTCGGTGACGGCACCCAGCTGGGGGCCCGTGTTCCCGAAGATCGCCGCCGCCGTCTCCGACATCGGCGGGATGATGTCCCACGCCGCGATCGTCGCCCGCGAGTACGGGATGCCGGCCGTGGTCGGGACAGGCAACGCGACCTCGGCGATCAAGACGGGCGACCGGGTTCGCGTCGACGGCAACACCGGCGTCGTCACGATCCTCGGGGGATGAGCGACGTCGCGTACGTGATCGGCTTCGACGACCTCGGTCTGGAGCAGATCGGGGTCGTCGGCGGCAAGAGCGCGCATCTCGGCGACCTGCGTCGCGCCGGCTTCCCGGTGCCGCCGGGGTTCGCTGTCACCACGCGCGCGTTCGACGAGATCGGCCTGCCCACCGACCTGGCGCCGAGCGAGGCCAAGCACGTCGTCGAGACCTGGCCGGTGCCCACGCCGGTGATCGAGGCGATCACCGCCGCGTATGCCCGGCTCGGCGACGTGCCGGTGGCGGTGCGCTCGAGCGCCGTCGCCGAGGACGCCGCCGACGCCAGCTTCGCCGGTGTGCAGGACACGTATCTCTGGGTCCGCGGCGTCGACGCGGTCGTCGATGCGGTGCGCCGCTGCTGGGCCAGCTACTTCAACGAGGAGGCGGTCGCCTACCGGGCCGGGCACACCGGCACGCCGCCCGGCATGAGCGTCGCCGTGCAGCTGATGGTCGACGCGCGCGTCGCCGGCGTCATGTTCACGCTCAACCCGGTGAGCGGCGACCGCTCCTGCGTCGCGATCGACGCGAGCTACGGCCTCGGGACCACGGTCGTCGGGGGCGAGGTGACGCCCGACAGCTTCCTCGTCTCGAAGGTGACCCGCGAGATCACCCGCCAGACGGTGGGCGAGAAGGCGGTCGAGTGCATCGCCGACGCGGAGCTCGGCCGCACGGTCGTCCGCGAGGTCGCACCCGAGCGTCGCGCGCGCCTGTCGCTCGAGCCGCACGAGGTGCTGCGTCTGGCCGACATCGCCCGCGGTGTCGAGCGCCACTACGGCCGCCCCCAGGATCTCGAGTGGGCGATCGACCGCCGCGGCGACGAGCTGTTCCTCCTCCAGAGCCGGGCCGAGACGGTGTGGAGCCAGAAGCCGCAGGCGCGGCCCGTCGTCAGCGCCGATCCGCTGGCGGCGATCGCGGCGACGTACCTGGGTAGCCTGAAGCCCGGTTGATGAGCGACGAACCGGATCTCACGCCCGACGACGTCAAGGAGATCCTGCGGCTGATCGACGAGTCGCGGTTCGACGAGTTCTCGCTCGAGACGCCGCGCTTCAGCATCCGGTTCAGCCGCGCCGCCGGCGAGCGCCCGGCTGCTGCGGTCGGGCCGGCCTCGCCGCCGCCCGTGGCCGGCGCGGCGGGCACGGCCGGTCTCGTCGACGTCACCTCGCCGATGGTCGGGACGCTCTACCGCGCCGGGGCGCCCGGCGCGCCGCCGTTCGTCGAGGTCGGCGACCACGTCGACGAGGGCACGAGCCTCTGCATCATCGAGGTGATGAAGCTGATGAACACCGTCCCGGCCGGCGTCGCGGGCGAGGTCGCCGAGGTCTGCGTCGAGAACGCCACCCCGGTGCAGTACGGCGACGTGCTCTTCCGGATCCGCCCCCGTTGACGACCGTCCGGCTCGTCGACACGACGGTTCGCGACGGCCACCAGAGCCTCTGGAGCGCCAACGCGCTCTCGACCGCCATGATCGCCGAGATCGCACCGGTGCTCGACCGGGTCGGCTTCCACGCGATCGACTTCACGAGCTCGACGCACATGGCGATGACCGTGCGCTGGCACCAGGAGGACCCGTGGGAGCGCATCCGCGTGATCCGCGAGCTGATGCCGGAGACGCCGCTCGGCTTCATCACGCCGGGGATGCGCTTCATCGCCTGGTGGCGCGCCCCACTCGACGTGATGGAGCTGGCGCTCGGCTGCGTGATCCGCAACGGCGTCCGGCGGATCTGGGTGGCCGAGTCGATGAACGACGTCTCCGCCGACCTGCAGATCGCCGAGATCGCGAAGCGGCAGGGCGCCGAGGAGACCGTCGTCGGCCTCGTCTACTCGATCAGCCCGGTGCACACCGACGCGTACTACGCGTCGCGCGCGGCCGAGATCGCCCGCAGTCCGCACGTCGACGTGCTGAACCTGAAGGACCCGGGCGGGCTGCTGACGCCCGAGCGCGTGCGGACACTCGTGCCCGCGCTCCGCGCCGCTGCGCCGAGCCTGCCACTCGAGGTGCACTCGCACATGACGGCGACGATGGGTGCCGCCTCCTACCTCGAGGCGGCGCGCCACGGCGCCACGTTCTTCTGCACGGCCGCCCGGCCGCTCGCGAACGGCACCTCGCAGCCGTCCACCGAGTCGATGACGGCGAACTTCCGCGACCAGGGCTACACGGTCGACATCGACGACGACGCGCTCGCCGAGGTGTCGGCGTACTTCACGGCGCTCGCTGCTCGCCTCGGGCGCCCGCTCGGGGCGCCGCTCGAATACGACGTCTCCGTCTACAGCCACCAGCTCCCGGGCGGCATGACCTCGACGTTGCGCCGCCAGTTGGCGGAGATCGGCCTGGAGGATCGCTGGCAGGAGATCCTGGCGGAGCTGCCGCGCGTGCGGGAGGAGCTCGGCTGGCCGATCATGGTCACGCCGCTCTCGCAGTTCGTCGGTGTGCAGGCGTTCCTCAACGTCACCACCGGCGAGCGCTGGTCGCAGCTGCCCGACGAGATCGTCCGCTACGTGCTCGGCCAGTACGGCCCGCCCGCGGGCGAGCTCGACCCGGACGTGCAGGCGAAGGTGCTCGCCTCGCCGCGCGCCGAGGCGCTCGCGAGCGAGGAGCACGGCCTCGGCGTCGCGGCGGCGCGCGACCGCTTCGGCGACGAGATCTCCGACGAGCTGCTCCTGCTTCGGATGATGCTGCCCGCCGAGCAGGTCGAGGCGATGCTGGCCGGGCCGCCACGCCGCGCCCGGCGGGGGCCGCATCCGCTGCGCACGCTCGTCGCGGGCCTCGTCGAGCGCGACGCGGCCCAGGTCGCGATCGACGGGCCGAACCTGAAGCTCCGCGCGCGGGCTCACGCGTGAGCGCGTTCGCCGACGTCGGGGCCGTCGTCTTCGACATCGACGGGACGTTGCTCCATGCGAACGACCCGAGCGGCGTCAAGGGAGCGCATCCGATCCCGGGCGCGATCGAGGCGGTCGCGCGCGTCCGGGCGAGCGGCCGGCCCGTCCTCTTCTTCACGAACGGCACGGGGCGTCCCCCGGCCGAGGCGGCTGCCGACCTGCGGGCGCTCGGCTTCGCACTCGTCGACGACGAGTACATGAACCCCGCCGTCGTCGCCGCGCGCTGGATCGCCCGCAAGCACCCTGGTCGATCCGTGCTCGTGCTCGGTGGCGCGGGCGTCGTCGAGCCGCTGCGCGACCTCGGCGTGGCGGTGATCGAGGCGGCCGAAGCCCGGGTCGCCGACGTCGTGCTCGTCGGCTGGGACGACGCGCTCACGTACCGTTCGCTGCGCGCCGCGTGCGACTCGGTGTGGGCGGGGGCGCCGCTCCTCGCGACCTCCACCGCCGGTGTCTTCTCGGTGAACGGCGGCCCGGCGCCGGGCTGGTCGGGGGCGGTCGTCGCCGGGATCCGCCATACGACCGGCGTGCGGGCGCTGACGCTCGGCAAGCCGTCGCCGGTCGCCCTGCGCGAGATGTGCCGCGCCCTCGGGGTGCCCCCGTCGCGCACGGCGGTCGTCGGCGACGACCTCACGCTCGAGATCGCGATGGCACAGCGGCTCGGCAGCCCCACGGCGCTGGTGCTCACCGGCATCTCGACGGAGAGCGACGCGCGCGCGGCGAGGCGGGCACCGGA
>CAYXXE010000089.1:0-9741 GCA_964468985.1 uncultured Gaiellales bacterium
GCGAGGTCGTCGTGCTCGTCGCAGGCGTCGGGACGGCGCTCGGCTTCCTGCTCGCCAGCTGGACCGCGCACTGGCTGATCCCGACGTTCGGCTGGCGCATCATGTGGTTCTTCGGCGTCCCCACGGGGCTCGCGCTGATCGCGCTGAACCGGTACATCCCCGAGTCGCCCCGCTTCCTGCTCGCGAACGGCCGGCGGGCCGAGGCGCACGACGTGATGCGCTCGTTCGGGATCGTCGTCGCCGACCGCGCGCCCGCCGCCGGCCCGGCCACGCGGCAGGAGCCGCGACGGGGGCTCGCGTCGGTGTTCCGAGCGCCGAACACGGGCCTGTCGGTCGTCCTCTCCGTCTACGGCCTCGCCTGGGGCCTCGTCAACTTCGGCTTCCTCGTCTGGCTTCCGGTGCAGGTCGCGAAGAGCGGTATCGGCGCGGGCCAGGTGACGACGATCCTCGCGAAGGCGGCGCTCTTCTCGATCCCGGGCTCGCTGCTCATCTCGCAGCTCTATGCCCGCTGGAGCAGCCGCGGCACGCTCGTCCTCGCCGCGGCCGTCGAGGCGCTCGCGCTCGGCGTCTTCGCCGTCGACGGCAAGACGATCGTGCACCACAACGCGCTGTTCACCGGCCTCCTGGTCGTGCTGCTGATCTCGATGTGGGCGACGGTGTCCGCGCTCGCGCCGTACGCGGCGGAGGTCTATCCGACGGAGATCCGGTCGGTCGGCTCGGGTGTCGTCGCGGGCGCCACGAAGCTCGGAGGCGTGATTGCGCTCGGGCTCTCGGTCGCCGCGATCGCGCCGCCCGGCCTCACCGGCGCGGCGCTCCTGGCCGGCGTGCCGGCCGGGCTGGCCGCGCTGATGCTCGCGTTCAAGGGCGTCGAGACGCGTGGCCGGCGGCTCGAGGAGATCACGGCGGCCTCGCGCGACGAGCGCGGGGCCGAGCTCCCGGCGTAGAATCGCTGCCGTGACGACAGACGACCGGACGGCCGCCGGCCAGACTGTCGCCGACGTGATGGTGCGGTCGCCGAAGACGCTCCCGGCCGACGCGACGGTGGCTGCCGCACGGAGGCTCTTCGAGAACCAGCGCGTGCGCCTGGCGCTCCTCGTCGACGGCCGCAGCTTCCGGGGAGCGCTGACCCGCGAGGACCTGCCGGTGACCGCCGGCCCCGACGAGCCGGCCGTCCGGTTCGCCCGACTCGCGGACCCGATCTCACCCGAGCTCCCGGCTGCGGCGGCGTTCGACGAGATCGTGCGTCATCCCGAACGGCGACTGGTCGTGCTGGCCGAGGACGGCGAGACGCTGCTCGGGCTGCTCTGCCTCGACTCGAAGCGCACGCACTTCTGCGGCGGCGCCGAGGAGCACCTGCCCGGCGGCGCCCCGCCGTGATCTAGGGACTCAGCGTGATGAAGACCGAGCTGCCGGCCCGTCGGAGGGTCAGCGTCCGGTCGCGGCGGGTGGCGGCCGCCGCGATGCCGAACTCCTTGCCGACCGTTCGCGCCGTCGGCTCCGCGGCGGTGAGCTGCTTGAAGACGTAGAGCACGTCGGCGTCCGCCGGGAGGGCGGCGTCGCCGGGCAGGAGCCGGATCGTCGCCCGGCCGCCGGGCCCGGCGGCGACGATGTCGTGCAGGTAGAGCGTGGTGCCGGTCCGCAGCGGCAGGAGTGCGCCGGTCGCCGCGCGCTCGACGAAGAGCCCCGTCCCGGTCGCCCCGGTCACCGAGCCGACCGCCCGCGGGGACACCGCGGCCGTCGCGCCCCAGGCGGCTGCGGCGGTGCCGAGCGCGCAGAGGCCGGCCAGGCAGGCCGACAGGCGGCCGCGGGCGGCGCTCATCCCTTGATCCCGATCACGCCGCCGTTGGTCTGGATCTCCACCGGCTGCGACTTCGCCTGCACGTTGCCGTAGAGGCCGAACACGTCGAACATGCGCGTCAGCGTCTTCGGGACGTCGGTGCCCGAGTCGTCGACCGAGCGCTCCGACACGACCACGACGCTCGACGACGAGTTGATCCCGGCTCTGCCGCCGATCGTGAACTCGAGCGTCACCGTCGTCTTGTCGCCGGTCACGACCGTGTCGCCGATCGAAAGCGCTGTTCCGGCCGTCAGGGGCGACAGCTTCCCCTTGGGGTCGCGTACCCAGGCCTGCCCGCTGCCGCTCACCCTCAGCACCTTCGCGACGGCCGGGCTCGGCGGCGGCGGTGGCGGTGCGGCGCCGCCGGTGACGATCGTCACGGAGAACGCGCCGGTGTTGTCCCCGAACGCGCCCTTGACATCGTTGATGCCGAGCCACAGGACGCCCGGGCCGGTCACCGTCTTCCGGTCGCCGACGAGGAACGGAGCGCCGCTTCCGAGGCGTCCGATCAGCGCGCCGCACCCGCCCTGGACCGGGCAGATCGACTCGGCGGCGCAGCCGCTCGGGGTGATCGGGCGGTCGGCGCAGGCCGCGTTCTGGCTTCCGTAGGAGATCGTCCCGCGCGCGGTGATCACCGCGGTCTCGCCGGCGGCGAGGGTGACGCCGGTGTCCAGGAAGGTCGTCGTCGCGGGCACGCCGATCACCGTGTCCGCCTCTCGTGCGGAGGTGGTCGCGGTGCCGAGCACGGCGACGGCGGCGACGCCGAGGGCGGCTGCCGCGAGCAGGCGGACGGCGCGACTCGGCTTGCGGCTCATCGGGCTCGACGGTAGCCGGGTCGCAGCGGCGGCGTCAAGCGGCGGCGTCAAGCGGCGGCGTCAAGCGCCACAGGCGAGGACGGCGCGCCTCCACGGCGAACGGAGAGGGACGCCGATGGAGACCCGCCACCCCGGCCGCCACCGCCTGCCGCCCGCGCCGCTGCTGTCTCGCGCGGATCTCGGCGAGTCGCCGCTGTGGCCGATCCTCGCCGTCGTCTCGGCGGCCGGTCTCTACGTGACGCTGCCGACCCGGTTCATCGCGGGGCATTCGACGACCGGGGTGTTCGGTGCCGTGCGCTGGGCGGTGCCGGCGCTGACGCTGCTCCTCCTGGTGCCGCTGGCGCTGACGGTGCCGAAACCGCGGGTGCTCGAGTCGGCCAGGGCGCGCGCCGAGGCGCTCCGCCTGAGCCGCCGGCTCACGTCGCTCGCGGTGATCGCCGTCATCACCGCCGCGAACGCCGCCTCGATCATGCTGCTCGTCCATTCCCTGATCGCGGGCGAGCACGCCCAGGCGCGCCTGCTGCTGCGCGTGGCGATCCACCTCTGGTCGATGAACGTCCTCGTCTTCGGGCTGTGGTTCTGGCAGCTCGACGGCGGCGGGCCGATCGAGCGCAGGCTCGCCGGCGGCCGTGGGCGCGACTTCCTGTTCCCCCAGCAGACGCTCGGAGAGGTCGCGGCCGACTGGCAGCCGAACTTCATCGACTACCTCTTCGTCTCGTACACGAACGCGACGGCATTCAGCCCGACCGACACGATGCCGCTCAGCCAGTGGGCGAAGGTCCTGATGATCGTCCAGTCGGCCTCGAGCCTGCTGCTCGGGATCATGGTCGCGGCGCGTGCCGTCAACATCCTGCAGTAGCCCGGCGAGGGCGAACGTCCTCGTCCTCGTTCTCGTTCTCGTTCTCGTTCTCGTGCTCGTGGCGGCCGCCGGCTGCGCCTCGCACTCGCACCCGACCGCCACGGGCGTCTCCGGCCCGGCGCCTTCGACCGCGACGGTGGTTCGCACGCCGAAGCCGCGACGGCCCGCGCGGCGCAACGTGCCGGTGCCCCGGCCGCCGCGCCTGGAGCCGCTCGTCACCTCGCCGCCGGCCGGCGACGGCCGCTGGCGGGCGGCGGATCGCTGGGCCGGCGCACCCACTCCGGTCTTCACCGCCACGCTGCGGTTCGGCGCCGACCCGGCCGAGACGGCGTACTACGCCTGGCTGCGCGCGGCACGCACGCGGCTCGCGCTGTACCCGGGGATCGTCGGGCCGGGCGTGACCACCCTGCCCCGTGGGCCGCTCGAGGTGCCCCCGTCGGCCCGTGGGCGCCTGCTCGCCACGTTCAACTCGGGCTTCTACGAGAAGGATGTCGCCGCCGGCTTCTTCACGAACGGCTTCCTGTACTTCCCCCTGCTGCGCGGCCTGGCGACGGTCGTGGCCTACCGCGACGGCCGCGTCGGGATCGTGCGGTGGAGCGGTGGGCCGCGGCCCGGGCACGACATCGTGATGGCACGGCAGAACCTGCCGCCGCTCGTCTGGGACGGGCGGCCGGGCCCGACGGTCGATACGTCGTTTCGCTGGGGCTTGACGCTCCACGGCGTACCTGCCGTCTGGCGGAGCGCGCTCGGGATCGACCGCAGCGGCAACCTGATCTACCTGGCGGCGCCCGACCAGACCGCGCCGACGCTCGCCCGGCTGCTCATCCATGCCGGGGCCGTGCGGGGGCTGGAGCTCGACATCAACCCCGAGTGGCCGATCTTCGTCACGTACGGCGGCCGTTTCGCCGCCGACCCCACGCCGGCCGTCCAGAACCCGAACCAGATCCCGAACCGGTTCCTCTACCCGAGCACGAAGGACTTCTTCGCCGTCTACCTCGCCGGGGGGTGAGCCGCTCAGTATTTCGGGTCGTGCTGCCGATGGTGGGGGGTGTGAGGAGGCCCGTGGAGCCGGTCGTCGCGTTCTCCGAGACGCTCTCTGCCGCCCGCAGCAGGCGGGGCGATCCCGTCCGGCTGACCGTGATCGTCGCGCTCGGGGCCGGGTTCGTCCTCGTGGGGCTGGCGGCGATCGCCGGTGCCGGGGGCCAGGGCGCAGGCTGGTCGGCCGCGTGGATCGGAGCCTGTGTCGCCCTGGCGATCGGCTTCGGCGTGCAGCTGACGCGCTGGTGGCAGGGCCGCAGCGCCCGCGCTGCCGGGGCCAAGGCCTCCGGTGCGTTCGAGCAGCTCGTCGAGCATCTGCCGCTGGTCGTCTACGTCGACAGCCTGACCGACAACTCCGCGAATCTGTACACGAGCCCACAGGTGGAGGACCTGCTCGGCTACGCGGCCGACGAGTGGATGTCCGATCCTGACCTCTTCGTGAAAGTCCTCCATCCGGACGACCGCGACTGGGTGCTGCGGCTCGTGCGGGAGACGAACGAGAGCGGCATTCCCTTCGCCTCCGAGTACCGGCTGGTCCACCGGGACGGCCGGGTGGTCTGGGTGCTCGACGAGTCGGCGCACATCTGCCGCGACGACGGCACCCCCGTGGCCGCGCAGGGCTTCCTGCTCGACATCACCCGGCGCCGTGAGGCCGAGGAGCAGCTCCGGAAGCTCGCCTGGACGGACGCGCTGACGGGCCTCGCGAACCGGACGCACCTGCTGATCGCCCTGGAGCGCGCCCTGGCGGAGACCGGGACGGCCTCGCTCGTCTTCCTCGACCTCGACGACTTCAAGACGGTCAACGACAGCCTCGGGCACTCGGTCGGCGACGATCTGCTCGCGAGCATCGCCGGGCGGCTGCGCGCGGCGGTCCGCCCCGACGACCTGGTCGCACGCCTCGGCGGCGACGAGTTCGCGATTCTCCCGGCCGAGGGCGACGCGCGCGAGATCGCCGAGCGGGCGCTGGCCGCCGTCAACCAGTCGGGTGGGCTGCTCGGCTACGACGTTCGCCCGACCGCGAGCGCCGGGATCGCCACGGGGCGCGACGTCGAGACGATTCTTCGCGACGCCGATCTCGCCATGTACGCGGCGAAGGAGGCCGGACAGGGCTTCGTCGCCGAGTTCGCGCCGGAGATGGCCCGCAGCGCGAGGGCCCGGCTGACGCTCGCCGCCGACCTGCGCCACGAGGCGCTGCTCGAGCAGCTCGAGCTCGTCTACCAGCCGACCTTCGAGCTTGGCACCGGCCGGATCGAGGCGGTCGAGGCGCTGCTGCGTTGGCGGCATCCCTCCCGCGGCCTGCTCGCCCCGGCCGAGTTCATCGAGCACGCCGAGCACAGCGGTGCGATCAACCAGATCGGCCGCTGGGTGCTCGAGACGGCGCTCGCGCAGGTCTCCACCTGGCGGGCCGACTCAGCGGACGACCTGCGAGTCGCGGTGAACCTCTCGACGGTGCAGCTGCGCGACCCAGGCCTCGTCGCTGAGATCGCCGCCCTCCTCGAGCGCCACGAGCTCGGCGCTCAGGCGCTCCGGCTCGAGCTCACCGAGAGCGCCGTGCTGCAGGCCGACGACGACTCGAAGGCTGTGCTTCGCTCACTCGCCCGGCTCGGTGTCTCACTCGCGCTCGACGACTTCGGCAAGGGCCACACCTCCGTCGCCCAGCTCGCGGACGTGCCGTTCAGCGTCCTGAAGATCGACAGGTCCTTCCTCGACCATCCGAGCCCGGGCGACTCGCTGCTGCTCCGAGGGATCGTCGCGCTCGCCGACGAGATGGGGCTCACGACAGTGACTGAAGGGATCGAGCGGGACGACCAGCTCGCGGCGGTGCGGCGGCTCGGCTGTGCGATCGGCCAGGGCTTCTTCCTCGCCCGTCCAGCACCGGCAGCGGAGGTCACGCGTCTGCTGGTCGAAGACCGGCGCCGGCGCCGCGCGGCCGCCTGAGCTCCGGCGGAGCGGGTTCGCCCCGCCGGAGTCGAGCGGTCAGTGCTGCTGGCTGCAGGTGATGTCGCTGTTGGTGTCGGTGGCCGTTGACCCGAGGGCGGCGGAGCCGAACTGGAGGTGGCTCACGATCGACCAGGGCAGGCCGCCGACAGCGGTCGCATAGGTCGATCCGTCGACGGTGCTCTCGGCGTACAGCTTGAAGGAGCCGGCAGCGTCGGCGTTGTAGGCGCCGTAGGTCTGCAGCGCCTTGGCGATCTGCAGCTGGAAGGGCGTGAGGCCGAGCCCGCTGAGGTTGAGCGCCGGGTCGAGCCGCATCAGCTGGCCGGCCGGGATGCCGCCGCTGAGGCTTCCGTCGGTGCGGCTCGCCGGCGCGACGAAGGTCGGCGCGTCGTACGGGGTCGCGTAGCGGAGAGCGTGGTTGATCGTGCCGGAGGCGACGTCCTTGGCGGTGATGAGACCCCCGAGGACGGAGATGTTGCTGCCGGTGACGCCCGCGTCGTTCGCATGGAGGCCGCTGCCGGTGTAGGCGTGGAACGTGCCTTCCGCATGCGCGGTGAGGGTGGCGGGGTTGAACCCCTGGAACTCGTACTCGCAGCCGGTCGTGTCGTCGATGACGGCGAGCTGGGCGTCGCCGCTCGGGTCGGGCTGGAACGAGGACTGGTAGGGGATGCTGATGTGCCGACCGGTGTTCGCGATCGAGACCGTCACGGTCGCGGTCGTACCGGCGGCGTGGTAGAGCGGGGCTGCCCAGCTGAGGCTGTCGACCCAGAGGCCGTACGTCTCGCTGTTCGAGAGCATGCTCAACCAGCCGGCGCTCGAGCTGCTCGCGGTGAAGTTCGCGATCGGCGTGTTCAGGAACGACGATGCCGACCAGAGTGCGCCGGTGGTCGTCAGCGGAGCCGGCGGAGGAGGAGGCGGCGGCGGCGGGCAGGCCGCGGCGGTCAGCTCGAGCGAAGCCTGGCCGCTATGGTTGCCCGCGGCGTCGTAGGCATCGACCGAGACGTTGTACCCGGTGCTGCAGGTGAGAGTCGTGAGCGCGTAGACCGTGCCGGCGGTCTGGGCGAGCCTGGTGCCGTTGAGGGAGACGTCGTAGCCTGTGACGCCGACCTTGTCGGTGGCGGCCGTCCAGGAGAGGCTCGCCGCAGTGGTCGTGATGCCGCTGCCGGCGAGATTCGCCGGAACGCTCGGTGCCGTCGTATCGGGCGGCGGGGGCGGAGGCGGCGGGCAGGCGTCCGTCGTACCGGTCATCGTGGCGATCGCCGACAGGCTCGACGACTTGGTCGCGGCGACTCCCAGCTTGTAGCTGGTGCCGCACACGAGGTGCTGGTAGTTGTACGCAGTCTGGGTCGAGGTCGAGGTCGGGACGCCGTTGACGTAGAGCTTGTAGCCGGTTGCTCCGGGGCTCGCCGTCCAGCGCATGACGAACCACGAGCCGCCCTGCGGGGAGACTTTCAGGCCGGTCGGGGCGGAGAGCGCGGTGGCCGCGTCCGCGTTGCCGACCGCGGTGGAGCCGACGGCGGAGCTTGCGATCGCGACGGCGGCAACGAGCAGGGTCGAGAGGCGCGCGAGATGCAGCATGGTCGGAGTCCCCCTGAAGTTGGTGCTCCTGTTTTGGAGTCACTCACCTCATCGGTCGTCCGTTCGCGGCGACGCATCGACCATCCGCAGCCGTCGGCGCACCCTGAATCGACCTTTCGCCCTACCCGGTTCCGGGCGGCCCCGGCGTCTGGAACTAGTGCTGCGTCGGGATGCCGCTGCGGGCGCGCAGCCCACGGCGGGCGACGTCGAGCGCCTTCTCGGTCTGGCCTGCCTTCGCGAGCAGCTCGAACCAGCGGTCGTAGAGCCCGACGAGCATGGGCGCGTGCGGGCGGTCGGCGAGCCGGTCGGCTGCCGTCTCGTACAGCGCCAGGGCCTCGTCGACGGAGCCGGCGTCCGCGAGCAGGTCGGCGAGGACGCCGAGTGCGCGCGCGGCATCCACGTAGCTCAGCTGCTCCAGTTCCTGCACGAGGGCGAGCGCGATCGCACGGGCCTCGTCGATCTCGCCGAGGGCGGCGAGGGCGCGCGCCCGCTCGACGTTGAAGAGGGCGATCGCGGTCGTGTCGCCGCCGTCCATGATCGGCCGCGCCGCCTCGTTCAGCAGTTCGAGCGCGCGGGCGGGGTTGCCACGGTCGAGCTCGATGTGCGCGATCAGCTGCTGCGCCCGTGCCGCGTATTCGGCGTGCTCGGTCGCGCCGACGATCGCCAGGGCCTGCTCGGCGTAGCGGGCGGCGACGTCGAGATTGCCGCGCGCGGTCTGGAGTCGCGACTGGGACCACAGGCAGCGCGCGAGCGGCAGCGGCTCGGGCGTCGGGCCGAGCTCGTTCAGCGCTTCGGCGATCGTCAGCTCCGCCCGCTCGAACTCGCCGAGGTCGATCAGCAGGTTCGCCATGGTCACGCTGAGCCTGAAGCGGGCGAGCGGGTCGTCGGCTGCCTGCTCGAGGCTCGCGCCGAGGAGGTTCAGCGCCTTGGCGTGGTCGCCGCGGGTGACGTAGGCGTGCACGAGCGCCTCGACGGCGGCGGGCTCGACCGGGTCCTGCGCCGCCCCGCCCTGGTGCTCCTCGAGCAGGTCGATCGCCCGGTCGAGCCGGCCCTCGCGGATCGCGATCTCGCCGAGGCCGAGGAGGGCGGCCCGGCGGACGTCGGGGTCGGCGCTCGCGAGGAGCGCCTCGAAGAGCGTCCGGCCCTCCTCGAGCTTCCCGAGCCGCAGCGCGAGCCGGGCGTCGATGACGTCGAGTGAGGCCAGCGACGGCTCCTCGCCGGTCGCGAGCCAGTCGGCGCTGACGCCGAGCCGCCGGCCGAGCTCGCGCAGGAGCTGGAGCGACGGGATCCGTTTCCCCGCCTCGATGCGCGAGATGTAGGCGGCGGTGCAGCCCTGAAACGCCAACTCGCTCTGGTGCAGCCCCGCGCGCCGCCGCGCCTCGCGCAGACGAAGCGCGACACCCTCGACGCTATCCACGTGATTGGACTTTTGTCTCGGCATCCGATCTCCAATCTAATCTTTTGTCCTGTCAGGCGCCTGACGCGTAGTTGCCACTCCAGACAGGAGGACGACCGTGCGTCAGAAACGACTCATCCGCCCGCTCTTCATGCTCGCGGCCGCCATCATCGCAGCCGTCCTGGGGTCCGAGGGGCCGCCCTGGCCGTAGGTCATCCGGATCGACGCCCCGGGGTCGAGGGCCTGCGCGGATCGAGCGCGTGCGCCCCGGCCCCGGAGC
>CAYXXE010000090.1:0-9671 GCA_964468985.1 uncultured Gaiellales bacterium
CGTCGAACAGGCAGAGCTCGACCGCCTCGGCGTTCTCGGAGAAGAGCGAGAAGTTCGTCCCGGCGCCGTCCCAGTGCGACCCCAGCGGGAACGGGCGCCCGGGCCAGACGGAGCGGCTCATGTCGCCCACCGGCGACGGCTGGTCATGACCCGGACGTTAACCAACCTCCCGGCGCGGGCGTTCCCTGTGGATCGTTCGCCCCAGTTCCATGACTCTCGTTCGACGACGGGCCGTGGCCCGCGATGACGCGTCTGGTCGGGTCAGTCGGCGGGTGTCAGCCAGACGACCGCGAGCGGCGGGAGCGTCACCAGCGCCGACACGGCGCGATCGTTCCACGGGACCTCGTCGGTCTCGACGCCGCCGAGGTTGCCGACACCCGAGCCGCCGTAGAGCGCCGAGTCGGTGTTCAGGATCTCGCGCCAGCGACCGGGGACCGGCAGCCCCACGCGGTAGGCCTCGCGCGGCACCGGCGAGAGGTTCGCCAGGCAGACCAGGCGCCGGGCGCCGTCCCGCGCGATGCGCTCGAAGACGACGACGTTGCCCTGGGCGTCGTTCGGCTCGATCCAGCCGAACCCCTCGGGGGCGAAGTCGACCTCCCACAGCGCGGGCTCGGCCCGGTAGAGGCGGTTCAGGTCGCGCACGAGGTCGCGCACGCCCGCATGCTCGGCGTGCTCGAGCAGCTCCCACGGCAGCTCGGCATCGTGCGACCACTCGCTCGGGTCGGCCAGCTCGCCGCCCATGAAGAGCAGCTTCTTCCCCGGATGAGCCCACATGTAGGCGAAGAGCGCGCGCAGGTTGGCGAGCTGCTGCCACCGATCGCCCGGCAGCTTCGAGAGCAACGACCGCTTGCCGTGCACGACCTCGTCGTGCGAGAGCGGCAGCAGGAAGTTCTCGGTCCACGCATAGACCAGCGAGAACGTCAGGTCGTGGTGGTGGAACTGGCGATGGATCGGCTCGAAGCCGAAGTACCGGAGCGTGTCGTGCATCCACCCCATGTTCCACTTGAACCCGAAGCCGAGGCCGCCCAGGTAGGTCGGCCGCGAGACGCCCGGCCACGCCGTCGACTCCTCCGCGGCGGAGATCGCGCCCGGCTCGCGGCCGTGCACGAGCTCGTTCAGCTCCTTCAGGAACGACACCGCGTCGAGATCCTCACGGCCGCCGAACTCGTTCGGCACCCACTCCCCCGCCTGGCGCGAGTAGTCGAGGTAGAGCATGGAGGCGACGGCATCGACCCGCAGCCCGTCGGCGTGGTACTCGCGCAGCCAGAACAGCGCGTTCGCCAGCAGGAAGTTGCGCACCTCCGTGCGACCGAGATTGAAGACGAGGGTGCCCCAGTCGGGATGCGCGCCCCGCCGAGGGTCGGCGTGCTCGTACAGATGCGTCCCGTCGAACTCGGCGAGCGCCCACTCGTCGCGCGGAAAGTGCGCCGGCACCCAGTCGAGGATGACGCCGATGCCCGCGGCGTGCATCGTGTCGACGAAGGCGCGGAAGTCGTCCGGCTCGCCGAGCGACGACTGGGGCGCGTAGTACCCGGTGACCTGATAGCCCCACGAGCCGGCGAACGGATGCTGCATGACGGGCATCAGCTCGACGTGCGTGAAGCCGAGGTCCTGGACGTAGGCGGCGAGCTGCCGACCGAGCTCGCGCCAGCCCAGCCCTCGGCGCCAGGACGAGGCGTGCACCTCGTACACCGAGAGCGGCCGTTCGAGCTGCTTCTGCGCGCGCCGGGCCTCGAGCCAGGCCTCGTCGTGCCACTCGTACGCCGAGTCGAAGACGACGGACGCCGTGCGCGGCGGCACCTCGGCGCGAAACGCGTACGGGTCGGCCTTCTCGCGCCCGTCGAGGTGGAACTTGTAGGCGTCGCCGGGCCGGGCCTGCTCGACGACCCCCTCCCAGATGCCCGAGTCGCCCACCGCCCGCAGCGGATCCGCCGCACGGCTCCAGGCGTTGAAGTCGCCCACGACGCCGACCTCGCGCGCGTTCGGCGCCCACACCGCGAACCGCACCCCGCCCTCGACGACGTGCGCCCCGAGCTTCTCGTAGATCCGCTCGTGGTGCCCCGCCCGCGCCAGCCAGAGGTCGGTCTCGCCGAAGCCGCTCTCGCTCATCGCCGGCCTCTCTCGTCGAGCAGCCGCACGAGCCCCGCAGCCGGGATGCCGAGCCAGCCCGGGCGGTTGTCGAGCTCGTACCGCAACTCGTACAGCAGCCGCTCGAGCTCGCAGAGGACGAGCAGCCGGTCGAAGTCGCCGCCCCGTGGGACGAGCGACGGATCCACGGCCGCCCGGTAGCCCGCGAGCAGCTCCGCGCGCGCTTCCCGCTCCCAGCCCGCCGGCGGCGCTGTACCCGTCGACCGTTCCGACTCGGCGGCGGCGTACGCGAGCGAGCGCAACAGCCCGGCGACGTCGCGGAGCGGGGTTCGCTTGCGCCGGCGCTCGGCCACCGGCCGGGCGGGCTCGCCCTCGAAGTCGACCAGCACCCAGTCGTCACCCGTCCAGAGCGCTTGCCCGAGATGGAGGTCGCCGTGCCCGCGGCAGAGGCGGCCGGCATCGCCCGGCCGTGCCAGCCGGCGCAGCAGCGCGTCGAGCGCCCGGCGCCGGCCGCGGAGCGCCTCGACCGCCGATTCGCCGCCGGGCAGATCGCGGAAGATCTGATCTGCCGCCTCGCCGAGCGACGAGGCGAGCAGCGCGAACGCCTCGGCCGGGGCCTGTTCGGGCCCGAAGGCGGGGTCGGCCTCGTCCGAGGCGAGCAGCGAATGCATCGTCCCGGTCACGGCCCCGAGCCGCCGCACGTGCTGCACGATGCCGCCGGCGCCGTCCGCCATGGTCGCGAGCGCGAGCTCCCAGCCGTCGTCTCCGGCCACGAGCTCCTGCAGGATGCCGAGGGTGGCGTCGAACGGGGAGCCGAGCGGCGAGCCCGCGTACGCGTACCAACCCAGGACCGGCGCGATGTGCTCGAACCCACGCGCGGCGAGGAACCGGAGCAGCTCCAGCTCGGGGCTCGGGCCCGGCGACAGGCGGCGGTAGAGCTTCAGGATCAGCCGCTCGTCGAAGACGACCGAGCTGTGTGTCTGCTCCCCGTCGATCGCGCGCACCGTGGCCGGTCGCCGCAGCAGCCGCTCGTCGGGCCCTGCGGCCGAGAACTCGACGGCCCCGTCGCGGCCGGCCACCGACTCGCCGGCGCCCATCAGGACGGGCAGGGCACCGAGCAGCGACGGGTCGTCGAGCGCATCGCGGGAACCGCCGGCAACGAGCTGGTAGGTCTCGCGCCGACCGCTCGCGAAGCCGACCTCGACCAGCTCGAGCTCGAGCTCCGGCCCGCCCTCGCCGAGCCGGATCCGGTCGAGCAGACGGGCCTGAACGGCGTCGGCGGTCGGCGCACCGAACCAGCGCTGCGCGGTGACGAACTCGAGCAGCGATCGCTCGTCGATCACGCTCACCACGCGTCAGCCGCCGGCGTCCAGCCGGAGCACGTGGCTCTTGCCGGGGCCGAGCCGGACGTAGTTGCGGCCGGTCCGCCACACGAACTCGGTCTCGGCCAGCACGTCGCGTACCGGGAAGACGGGCGGCCGGCCGGCATCCGCCGGGACGATGCAGACCCCCTCACGCTCGGCGACGGGATCGATGTTGACGACACAGAGCACGTCGTCCTTCAGGTAGGCGACCAGCGCCTCGTTCTCGGTCTCGAGCCAGCGGAGGTTGTCGGCGCGCTGCAGACCCGGGAGCGCACGGCGGGCCTCGTTGAGCCGCCGGATCAGCGGCAGCAGCGGACCATCGAGCGCCCGACGCTTCACCTCGTACTTCTCGGAGTCGAGGTACTCCTCGGAGCCGGGCGCGACGGGCACGCGCTCGTAGGACTCGAAGCCGGAGTAGATGCCGTACGCCGGAGACAGCGTGGCGGCGAGCACCAGCCGGGCCTCGAACGCCGGCGGCCCGCCGTCCTGCAGGTAGGCGTGGAGGATGTCGGGCGTGTTGGCGAAGAAGTTCGGCCGGTAGAAGGGCGACCAGGCGAGCACCTCCCCCATCAGCTCGGCGAGCTCGGCCTTGCTGTTCTTCCAGGTGAAGTACGTGTAGCTCTGCGCGAAGCCGCTCTTCGCGAGCGCGGTCATCGGCGCGGGCCGCGTGAAGGCCTCGGCCAGGAAGATCACCTCGGGATGGCGGCTGCGCACCTCGCGGATCAACCACTCCCAGAACGCGAGCGGCTTCGTGTGCGGGTTGTCGACCCGGAAGACGGCGATGCCGTGCGCGACCCAGAACAGCACGACGTCGCGGAGTGCCTTCCACAGCCCCCGCCAGTCGTCGCAGTCGAAGTTCAGGTTGTAGATGTCCTGGTAGCGCTTCGGCGGGTTCTCGGCGTACTTCAGCGTCCCGTCCGGCCTGCGGTGGAACCACTCGGGATGCTCGAGGAGCCAGGGGTGGTCGGGTGAGCACTGGATCGCGAAGTCGAGCGCGATCGCCATCCCGAGCTCCGTCGCGGTGGCGACCAGCGCGTCGAACTCCGCGAACGTGCCGAGGTCCGGGTGGAGCGCGACGTGCCCGCCCTCGACGGCGCCGATCGCCCACGGCGAGCCGACGTCAGCCGCCCCCGCGCGCGCCGCGTTGTTGCGGCCCTTGCGGTTCGTCCGGCCGATCGGGTGCACCGGCGGCAGGTAGACGACGTCGAACCCGAGCTCGGCGAGCCTCGGGAGCGCCTCGGTGACGCCGCGGAAGCCGCCGAACGAGCGCGGGAACAGCTCGTACCACGCGCCGAACCGGGCGAGCGGCACGTCGACGTCCACCTCGAGCGGGCCCGAGACGACCTCGCCGGAACGGTCGCCGACGGCCCCCGCGAGCCCGGCCTCCGGCGTCGCCACGTCGGCGCCGAGAAGGGCGGAGCCCTCGGCCAGCTCGCTCGCCAGGTCGGCCTGCCCGGCTGCCACCTTCCGGCGCAGCTCCTCCTGCCAGGTCGCCACGCGATCGGTCCAGGCGGCCACCGCGAAGGCCCAGACCCCGGGCGCCGTGACCGTGAAGGTGCCGCCGTAGCGATCGTTCCCGAGCGCCTGGAGCGGCACCTCCTGCCAGCGCTTCGCGCCCGGCTCGCGAACCCTGACCGCGGCACCGAGCGCGTCGTGCCCGTCCTTGAAGATCGTGGCGTAGACGTCGACGCGGTCGCCGACGACCCGCTTCACCGGGTAGCGCCCGCAGTCGACGATCGGCTCGACCTGCTGGATCTGGAGCCGGGGCGGGGTCTTGGTCGTCCGTGGAAGTGGCAAGCTAGCTCGGGTCTCCTTTTGCAGCTCGAACGCGCATCCGGCATTCTCCTTCATCCGACGTCGTTCCCGAACGGCGTGCTCGACGAGCATGCCTACCGGTTCGTCGACTGGCTCGCCGCGGCAGGCCAGCGCTGGTGGCAGGTGCTGCCCCTCGGCCCGCCGGACAGCATCGGCTCGCCGTACATGTCGCGGTGCGCCTTCGCGGGCTCGCCCGGGCTGATCGCCGAGCGCGCCGCCCCGGTCGACCTGCTCGAGGCCGCGGCGTTCCGCGAGCGGAACGCCTACTGGATCCACGACTGGCTGGCTTCCGGCGGCTCCCTCGACGACCAGGTGCGCTTCGAGCGCGAGTGGCAGAGCCTGCGCCGCTATGCGGCGCACCGCGGCATCCGTGTCTTCGGCGACATCCCGATCTACGTCGCGTACGGGGGCACGGACCACCTGGCCCATCCCGACCTGTTCCAGGCGGGCGAGGTGTCGGGCGTCCCACCGGACGCGTTCACCGCCGAGGGCCAGCTGTGGGGAAACCCCCTCTACGACTGGGCGGCGCTGCGCGACGGCGGCTACCGCTGGTGGATCGAGCGGCTCGGGCGCGCGTTCGAGCTCGCCGACCTCGTACGCATCGATCACTTTCGCGGGTTCGTCTCCTACTGGGCCGTGCCCGAGGGGAGCCGCACGGCGGTGACGGGGCGCTGGCGCCGCGGGCCGGGCGCCGAGCTCTTCCACGCGGTCGAGAGCGCGCTCGGGCCGCTGGCGGTCGTCGCCGAGGATCTCGGCGTGATCACCGAGGCGGTCGTCCGGCTCCGGCGCGAGCTGGGCCTGCCGGGCATGGTCGTCCTCCAGTTCTCCCACGCGGGCGACCCGACGAACCCGCATCTGCTGGGCAACCACGAGGAGCAGTCGGTCGTCTACACCGGCACCCACGACAACGACACCACCGTGGGCTGGTGGCGGTCGCTGAGCGACGACCAGAGACGCTGGCTGGAACACGACGCGTCGCTGCGCCTCGACCCGGACGACCCCGCCTGGTCGTTGTTGCGGGCCGCGTGGCGCTCGCGGGCCGCGCTCGCCGTCGCCCCGCTCCAGGACGTGCTCCGCAAGGGCAGCGAAGCGAGGATGAACCTGCCCGGGACGGACACGGGCAACTGGCAGTGGCGCTACGAGCCCGGCGACCTGACCGACGGGCTCGCCCGAGAGCTCTACGACCTCACGAGATCAGCCGATCGTTGACGCGGATCGCAGGTGCGCGGAGAGGCCGTGAGCGCCGGCTCCGCCGACGCTCTCAACGTCGAGTGGCCAGGTGTCGGAGCGGGGGCCGACGGGGGAGAGCCGGAGGTGCTCCCCCGTTTCGAGCTGCTCCCCGTTTGAAGTGCCGGGGGAGGGAGTCGAACCCCCATGCCCGCGAGGGCACCCGGTTTTAAGCCGGGCGCGTCTGACCAGTTTCGCCACCCCGGCGCGGGTCGGACTCTAACGCGCGCCGACGATCAGGGCCCCATCCCGGGGTGGTCGGCGGAAAGCGGGATCCCCTCCGGGCCGTGGCCGCGGTAGGCCTTCCGGAACGCCTGGAACGCGGTGTGCGTCGCGGCCGTATACCGGGTGCAGATCCCGATATGTCCCTGCCCGTAGTCGCCGTTCTGCTGGTAGGTCGACGGATTGCCCGTCCAGGCGGTGATCGCGATCTTCGCGCCGAGGCCCGCGTACGGCGTGCCGAACGTGCCCACCGGCTGCTCGTTGTACAGCGCGCGCAGTTGCGTCACCGTGGCCGCCGGCACCTGCGGCCCCCACCAGTAGATGACGCCGCCGTGCTCCTCGTCGTGGACGACCATGCGCGGGTTGACGGCCTGCGTGTAGAAGCCCCAGACCGCCCATTGCGGGTAGTGCTGGCCGTTCGACGGCGGGTCGGTGTTCCACGGCAGCTTCGCCGTGAGGCTGTTCACATGCGTCCCCTGCCCCTTCGGGACGTACCCCTTCACGGTCCTGAACGTGCAGCCCGCCGTCTTCAGCAGGGTGGCGACCTGCGAGTCGGCAATTGCGTTGCCACCCCCGCCGAGCGCGACGATGGCGACGACCACGATCAGCGCGACGATGCCCGCGCCGGAGACGGCGTAGAGCGCGTTGCGCTGCCCCAGCCCGAGATTGTCGGCGAAGCCGCCGCCGGCGGCGCCACCACCCTGGCGCCCGCCGGGCCGGGCCTTCGGCGCCTGGACCGAGCGCGGCGGCAGCGGCGTGCGGGCTTTCTTCTTCGCCATCGGCCGCCCATTCAAGCGGAAACGCGCTGTGTTTCGCCGAAGCTCTGTGTCTCGCCGAAGCTCTGTGTTTCGCCGAAGCTCTGTGTTTCGCCGAAGAATGCGGCAACCGCGGCGCGGTCCTCGGCGAGCGGGCAGCGCGGCAGCGCAGCGAGGAAGGCGCGCCCGTACGCCCGCGTGCGGAGCCGTGGATCGAGGATCGCCACGACGCCCCGGTCGGAGTGCCCGCGGATGAGCCGCCCGAAGCCCTGGCGCAGCTGGAGCATCGCCGTCGGCAGCGCGTAATCCCGGAACCAGTCGCCGCCTGCAAGCTCGACCGCCTCGCAGCGCGCCTCGTGCAGCGGATCGCCCGGCGCGGAGAACGGCAGCTTGTCGATCACGAGCAGCGACAGCGACTCGCCCGGGACATCCACCCCCTGCCAGAACGTCGACGTGGCGAGCAGCACCGAGTCGACCTCGTCGCGGAACCGCTCGAGCAGGCGCTCGCGGGGGGCCTCGCCCTGGACGAGCACCTCGTAGGGCACCTGCCCGCGCACCCCGTCGCGGTACGCCGTGAGGGCGCGGTAGCTCGACGTGAGCACGAGCGCCCGGCCTTCCGACAGCCGCAGCAGCGCGACGATCTCCTCGGCCGCCCGGTCGACGAACTCGTCGCTGCGCGGATCCGGCATGCCGTGCGGCAGATAGATCAGCGCCTGCTCGGCGAAGTCGTACGGCGACCCGACGACCGACTCGCGCGCGCGGTCGAGCCCGAGCCGGCGGCGGACGAAGCGCGCGTCCTCGCCCGCGGTGAGGGTCGCCGAGACGAGGATCGCGGTCGGCCCCGGATCGCCGCCGGCGGGCTCCCAGAGGCGGTCGCGCAACTCGGTCGAGACGTCGATGGGCGCCCAGGCGAGCACGCCGGGCTCGGCCCACACGACCCGTTCGGGCCCGGTCGCGGCCGGACCGGGCTCGGCGAGCAGTGACTCGACCTCGGCCGCCAGCTGGATCGCCCGCCGGCCGAGCCCGTCGAGCTCCTCGCCGCGCCCCTGGAGCTCGTGGGCCAGCGCGACCAGCGCGTCGCCCAGCTGGGCCGCCTCGTCGCGCGGCGTCACGCGCACGCGCTTGCGACCGGCGGGCGGCGCGACCGCGGTGAGCAGCCGCTCCCCGGTGCGCTCGACGCGATCGACGGCACGGTGCGGCAGGACCTCCGAGCGCTCGCGGCACGTGCGCTCGACGTCGAGCGCGAGCCGTCGGAGGCCGGCCCGCGAGATGCCGCCCCCGAGCCACGCCGCGGCCGACTCCTCGAGCCGGTGCGCCTCGTCGAAGATCACCGCGTCGTGCTCGGGCAGGACGCCGCCGCCGCCTGCGAGATCGGCGAAGTAAAGGGCGTGGTTCGCGATCACCAGGTCGGCTTCGGCCGCCCGGCCGCGTGCGGCCTCGGCGAAGCAGCCGCCGTGGAACGGGCAGCGCCGACCGGAGCAGCGGTCGGAGCCGACGGCGAGCTCCGCCCAGAAGGCGTCGCTCGGCTCGACGACGAGCTCCGCCCGGTCGCCCGTCTCGGTCGCCTCGAGCCAGCCCTGCATCGCCTCCCACGCCTGCGCGTCCCGCCCGTCCGCGAGCAGGAACGGCTGGAAGGTGTGGAGCTGGCGGCGGCAGAGGTAGTTCTGGCGACCCTTCAGCACCTCCACGCGGATGCTTCGTCCCAGGGCCGCAGCCGCGAGGGGGACGTCCTTGCGCAGGAGCTGCTCCTGCAGCGCCTTCGTCGCCGTGGCGACCACGACGCGCCGGCCCGACTGGAGCGCCGGGATCAGATACGCGAGGCTCTTCCCGACGCCGGTCCCGGCCTCGGCGAGCAGATGCTCGCCCGTGGCGAGCGCCCGCTCGACCTCGCCCGCGAGAGCCGCCTGCTCGCTCCGCGACTCGTAGCCCGGCAGGACGGCCGCGAGCGCACCGTCGGCGTCGAAGACGCCCTCGCTTGCGAGACACTCCATCGAACCCTGGAGAGTAGGTGAGCGAACGGACGTTCCGGCCCCCGTTCCGCGGTGCCAAACCCGGTCGCCGGCCGGGTCGCCGCGAATTCGTCGCAATTTGCGCCTGTTTGCGCTGCGCGCCCTTGACCGCCGGCGCACGCGGGCGCTAGCTTCCCCTCGTCGGATCCAGTAGCTCTTCGGAGCCGCAGGATCCGGCACTCAGCCCCGGT
>CAYXXE010000091.1:0-9652 GCA_964468985.1 uncultured Gaiellales bacterium
TCTAGCCCGGAGGCTTGAGCCGCCCGGCCGGGTGCAAACCGTCGTCGAGCAGCAGGGTCGACGCCTTCTTCCAGCGCTTCTCCGGCAGGTGCCCGAGGACGGCCACCTCGAGCCCGCCGTGGCCGCACACGACCGTGGAGGCCTCCGCGGGCGTCAGCGACCGGACGAACACCGCGGCCCGTTCGGCCGAGGAGTGCTCGGCGAGCTCCTCGCGTACCTCGATCGGCAGGCCGAGGGTCGCCGCGAGCGGCTCGACCGTCTCGACGCAGCGCCGGTACGGGCTGCTGACGATCCGCGCCACGTCGAACTGCTCGAGGCGAGCAGCCAACCGCTCCGCCTGCCCCCGGCCTCGCTCGTCGAGCGGGCGCTCGGCATCGTCACCCTCCCAGAGCGCTCGGTCGCCCGCCCAGGCGTGCCTCAGCAGCAGGATCATGTCCGCTCGATCGTATGCGCACGCGGGCTCGGAGGAGCTGCCCCTCGCTCCCCCGAGCCGCTCGCGCCTGTCCCCCAGGCGACCCCGCGTCAGGCCCGCACGAGCAGAGCGCGACACCGGTCGGCTCCGACGATAGGCGAGGCACCGCGCGCCCGGGTTACGGAGTCGGAACAGTTCCGCAACGGCCTGGCCGTCCGGGCGCCAATCGCGCCGGCGCAGCGCAAAACTGCTGCAGATGTCGACATTGGCTGTCGTCGCGCATCGTGCGACACCCACGAACACCCGGCTCGGAGCCGTCCTCACCCCGGCCCAGTGCCTCGCCCGCCTCGGCCCGGGCGACGTGGCGATCGGCCGGCTCGACGTCCTGCGCTCGCTCGACGGGATCGAGCCCGGCCTGTGGGCGCTCGACCGGCTCGAACGGGCCGGCGTCACGGTGCTGAACGGCAGGCGAGCGCTCGTGAACGCCCACGACAAGCTCGCAACGGCCGTCGCTCTCTCGACGTCGGGCGTCCCGCATCCGCGCACGAGGCACGTGGCGCCGTGGGAGCCGCTGCCCGTCATCGACCCACCGGTGGTGCTGAAGCCGAGGTTCGGCAGCTGGGGCTCCGATGTCTTCCTCTGCACCGACGAGGCGGAGCTCGATCGGACCCTCGCCGAGGTCGCCACCCGCGACTGGTTCAAGGCGACCGGCGCGATCGCGCAGGAGCTCGTTCCGCCGACCGGGTTCGACGTCCGGATCGTGGTCGCGGGCGGCCGGGTCGCCGGAGCGATCCGGCGGGTCGCCGCGCCCGGCGAGTGGCGGACGAACGTGGCGCTCGGCGGACGGCGCGAGCCGGTGCGCCCCAGCGCCGCTGCATGCGAAATGGCCCTGGCGGCCGCGCAGGCGACCGGCGGCGCGCTCGTCGGGGTCGACCTCCTGCCCGCCGGCCCCGACGCGTGGGTGGTCCTGGAGGTCAACGGCGCGGTCGACTTCACGGCCCGCTACGAGCTCGACGGCGACGTCTTCGCAGCCGTCCGGGCCGCCCTCGCGGCAGAGGCACTTGCCACGGTCGCCGCGGAGCCGGCCGAAGCGGCCGTCTGACGGAGCGTTACCCTGCGCCGGTGGAGATCCGGCCGGCGTGTGTCGACGACGCGTTCGCAGTCGAGACGATCCGGGTGACGGCCTGGCGCACCGCCTACCGGCACGTCCTGCCGCCCGACGAGCTCGACCGGCTGCCGATCGACCCGGGCCGCTGGGCCGACCGCTTCGACCAGCCGCCGCCGGGCTGGGCCACGCTGGTGGCCGCCGACGCAGGTGAGGTGACGGGCTTCGCCGCCGTCGGGCCGAGCAGGGACGAGCGGCGGATCGGCGAGCTCTACGCGCTCTACGTCGCTCCCGCCGCCTGGTCGCAGGGGGTCGGCCGGTCGCTGATCGCCGCCGCGGAAGCCGAGCTGGCGAGAACCTACGACGTCGCGACCCTCTGGGTCCTCACCCTCAACCCCCGGGCCCGCCGCTTCTACTCCCTCGCCGGCTGGCATCCGGACGGCGCGACCCAGGTGCAGAACCGCCTCGGCGTCCCGGCCGAGGAGATGCGCTACCGCAAGCAGCTACGACCGTACTAGCGCCAGGAGATCGTGGTCGCGCTGGTGGGTCAGCAGCGCGGAGGCATCGGCGAGCGCGACCCACCGCACCTCGTCGACCTCGTTGCGGGCGCTCGCCTCGCCCGCGGCGGTCGCGAGGTAGTACCGCACCTCCTTCGCGCCTTCGGGCACGTCGTAGCGGGTCGTGCCGACCAGTCGGCCGAGCGTGCCGACAAGCCCCGTCTCCTCCTCGAGCTCGCGCAGCGCCGCCTCTCGCCAGCTCTCGCCGGGCTCGAGCTTCCCCTTGGGCAGCGACCAGTCGTCGTAGCGCGGGCGGTGGACGAGGAGCACCCGGCCGTCCTGCACGACGATGCAGCCGGCCGAGCGGATCACGACGCTCAGACCTCGACGAGCAAGGCGTCGCCCTGGCCGCCGCCCGAGCAGATGGCGGCGACGCCGAGCCCGCCACCCGAGCGGCGCAGCTCATGGATCAGGGTGGCGACGATGCGGCCGCCGGAGGCGCCGATCGGATGCCCGAGCGCGATCGCCCCGCCGTTGACGTTCACGACGGCCTCGTCGGCTCCGAGCAGCTCCGTCGAGTGTCGCGCGACCGACGCGAAGGCCTCGTTGATCTCGACCCGGCCGACGTCGCCGATCGCCTTGCCGGCGCGGCCGAGCGCCTGAGCCGCGGCGTTCGCGGGCGTGCGCGCCAGGTAGGCGAAGTCGTCGGCCACGTAGCCCTGCGCGAGAATCGTCGCGAGCGGCTCGATGCCGCGTCGCCGCGCCCACTCCTCGCTGCAGACGATGACGCAGCTCGCTCCGTCGTTCACGCCGGGTGCGTTGCCGGCCGTGGTCGTGCCGTCGGGATCGAAGACGGGGTTCAGCGCAGCGAGCTTCTCCACGGTCGTCCCCGGGCGCACCGACTCGTCTGCGGCGACGTCGCCGACCGGCACCAGCTCGTCCTCGAACCGACCCGCGGCCTGCGCGGCGGCGGCGCGCTCGTGCGACCGCGCCGCCCAGGCGTCCTGCGCGGAGCGGGAGATCCCGAGCTCGCGCGCGACCTGGGAGTTCTGGACGACCATGTGCAGGCCGTCGAAGGTGGACGTCAGGCCGTCGCTCACCATCGAGTCGACGAGCACGCCGTTGCCCAGCCGGTACCCGAAGCGCGCCTTGTCGAGCAGGTAGGGCGCGTTCGACATCGACTCCATGCCACCCGTGACCACGACGTCGACGTCGCCCGCGCGCACCATCGAGTCGGCGATCTCGATCGCCCTGATCGACGACGCGCACACCTTGTTGATCGTGTCGGCGGGCGTCTCGACCGGCAGTCCCGCCGCGACGGCGGCCTGGCGCGCGGGCGCCTGCCCGGCGCCCGCCTGCAGCACCTGCCCCATGATCACGTACTGCGGCTCGTGCGCCTCGATCCCGGCGCGCTCGAGCGCCGCCGCGATCGCCACGCCGCCGAGCTCGGTCGCGCCGTAGGCGGCGAGCCCGCCGCCGAGCCTGCCGAACGGCGTGCGTACGGCGCTGACGATGACGCTGCGCTGGGGCACCCCGCGACGTTAGCGAACGAAGTCCGCGTCACGCGCCAGCGACAGCGCGTAGGCGGCGACGAGAGCCGCCGTCGCCTCCAGGTCGGCGAGGGCGCACACCTCGTTCGGGCTGTGCATGTAGCGCAGCGGGATCGACACGAGGCCGGTCGGCACCCCCGAACGAACGAGGTGCAGCTCGTCGGCGTCGGTCAACGTGATCCGCGTATAGACCTCGAAGGAATGCGGGATCCCGTCGCGCTCGGCGACCGCGGCGAGCCCGTCGGCGATCACCCCGTTCAGCAGCCCGCCGCGCGCGATCGCCGCGCCGCCGCCGAGCGAGACCGCCCCGGAGAGTCGAGGATCGCCGCCGGGGTAGTCGGTCGCGCCGGTCACGTCGATCGCGATCGCGGCGGCCGGCTCGAGGTGATAGCCGGCGATCCGCGCGCCGTAGCTGCCGATCTCCTCCTGCACCGCGGCGACGGCGACGATGTCGACCTGCGCTCCCCCGGCCTCGGCAACCCGCCGGGCCGCCTCGAGGGCGGCGTAGGCGCCGAGGCGGTTGTCGAGCGCACGGCCCGCGAGGCGGTCGTTCGCCAACTCGACCGGCGGCCCCACCGAGACGCCCGTGTCACCGAGCCGCACGCGGGAAGCGGCGTCCTCGCGGCTCACGGCGCCGATGTCGAGCTGCAGGTCGGCGAGCTCCAGGCGCGCGCGGTCGCGCTCCTCCTTCGCGCTCACCCGGCGCCGCCCGACCACGGCCGGGACCAGGCCGGAGCGGGTCCGAAGCTCGAAGCGCTGGCCGGCGAGGATCTCCGGAGCGCCGGTCCCGATCGGTGTGAACGCGAGCAGGCCGTTCTCCTCGATGTTCGTGACGGCGATACCGATCTCGTCGATGTGACCGACGATCAGGAGCGTCGGCGCACCGGCCTCACCGGCGGCCGGAACGCGGGCGAACGACGATCCCGCCGTGTCCGACGTGACGGCGGCGAACGCCGACGCGGCCTCGCGCCACACCCGGGCGGGCTCGGCCTCGTCGCCCGAAGGGCCACGGGCGGCGAGCAGGTCGCGGAGAAGCGGCGGCACCGGCACGGCGCGCATTCAAGCAGGCTTGCATCCCGCGCCGGGATTCCCTACCCTGATCGGCGCATGACCTCGACGACTCTCACCTGGTGGGCCTGGCGCCACGAACGGGGCGGGAGCCTGGGCGCCTGACGGCGACCCCACAGCCCGGCCCGCTCGACCCGAAGACCCGCACAGGGTCTTTTTTCATCTCCGAGACGACCGACGTTCACCACGAAGCGAGCTCAATGACCGCCACGATCATCGACACCGACCTCGTCACGCCGTTGCAGGCCTATCTCCACCTGCGCCGGCTCGGGCGCGCCTCGTTCCTGCTCGAGTCGGTCGACCAGGGACGGCTCGGGCGGTACTCGCTGGTCGGCTACGGCTCGCGGCTCGTCGATCTCGCCACGGCCGAGCTGCTGGACGAGCCCGTCGTCGGCTATCTCGCCTACGACCACATCGCCCGGCTCGAGCCGACCGTGCCGCTCCCCGCCGACGGCCCCGGCCTCCCGGAGAGCCGCTTCGTCGTGGCCGACGCGTTCCTGCGCTTCGACCACGTCTCCGGGACCGCGGAGGTGCTCGCGGGTGATCCCGACGAGGTCGCGGCCGCCCTCGCCGACCCCGCGGAGCCGCCGCTGGAGCCCGAGCCGGTGGCGGGCGGGACGCTCCGCTTCCCCGACCGGGCCGAGCACGAGCGCCGGGTGCGGGTCGCCCAGGGCCATATCGAGCGCGGCGACGCGTTCCAGATCGTGCTGTCGCAGCGGGCCGAGCGGGCGACCGGCGCCTCGCCGCTCGCCGTCTACCGCGCGTTGCGCCGCATCAACCCCTCCCCGTACCTCTTCCTGCTCGAGCTCGGCGACTTCGCGCTGGTCGGCTCGTCGCCCGAGACCCACGTGAAGGCCGAGGGCTCGCGGGCCAGCCTCAACCCGATCGCCGGGACGACCGAGCGCGGCGACGGCGACGCCGAGCGGCTGCTCACCTCGGACAAGGACCGCGCCGAGCACGTGATGCTGGTCGACCTCGGGCGCAACGACCTGTCGCGCGTCTGCGTCCCCGGCACCGTCCGGGTCGAGCGCTTCCTGCAGCCCGAGCGCTTCTCGCACGTGACGCACCTGGTGTCGGAGGTCGCAGGCGAGCTCCGCGACGGCGTCTCGTACTTCGACCTGCTGCGGGCGACGTTCCCGGCCGGAACCGTCTCGGGCGCGCCGAAGATCCGAGCGATGCAGATCATCTCCGAGCTCGAGGGGTACCGGCGCGGCACCTATGCCGGGGTGGTCGGCTACCACCTGCCGGGGGTCGCACTCGACACCTGTATCGCGATCCGCACCGTTCGCCTGCAGGACGGCCGGGCCTATCTCCAGGCCGGCGGCGGCATCGTCGCCGACTCCGACCCGGCCGCCGAGCATCGGGAGTGCCTGAACAAGCTCGCCGCCCTCGAGGCGGCGCTCGACCTGGCGGAGGCCAGGTAGTCGAGGCATGCTGCTGCTGATCGACAACTACGACTCGTTCACCTACAACCTCGCGCACCTGTTCGGCGAGCTGGGCGTCGAGGTGACGGTGCTCCGCAACGACGAGCTCGACGCCGACGGCGCCGAGGCGCTCGCGCCGACGCACCTGGTGATCTCCCCCGGTCCCGGCCGGCCCGAGGACGCCGGCGCCACGCCCGCGATCGTCGAGCGCCTCGCCGGCCGCGTCCCGACACTCGGTGTCTGCCTCGGCCACCAGGCGATCGTCCAGGTCTTCGGCGGCGTCGTCGGCCCGGCCAGGGAGCTGGTGCACGGCAAGGCGAGCGCCGTCAGCCACGACGGCCGGGGGATCTTCGCCGGGCTCCCGCCCGACTTCCCGGCCGGCCGCTACCACTCGCTCGCCGCCACGTCGGTCCCGGAGGCGTTCGAGGTCTCGGCCCGGTCGGCCGACGGCGAGGTGATGGCGGTGCGCCATCGCGAGCTGCCCCTCGACGGGGTGCAGTTCCACCCCGAGTCGGTGCTGACGCCGCTCGGCAGCGAGCTCGCGAAGAACTTCCTCGCCGGCGGGGCCGCGTGATCCAGGCCGCGCTCACCCGGCTGCTCGACGGCCACGACCTCTCGCGCGAGGAGAGCCGCGAGGTGATGGACACGATCATGTCGGGCGACGCGACGCCCGCGCAGATCGGCGGGCTGCTCGTGGCGCTGCGGCTGAAGGGCGAGACCGTCGAGGAGATCGCGGGCGCCGCGGACGCCATGCGCGCACACGTGATCGCCGTTCGGCCGCGGCGCGACGACCTCGTCGACACCGCGGGCACGGGTGGCGACGGCGGCAAGACCTTCAACATCTCGACCGCGGCCGCGCTCGTGGCGGCGGCGGCCGGGGCCGGCGTCGCAAAGCATGGCAACCGCTCCGTCTCCGGCCCCGGCAGCTCGGATGTCCTCGAGCGCCTCGGCTTCCGGATCGAGCTGCCGCCCGAGCGGATCGCCGAGTCGATCGACGAGCTCGGCTTCGGCTTCATGTTCGCTCCGAACCACCACCCGGCGATGCGCCATGCGGCGCCCGTCCGGCGCGACCTCGGCACGCGCACCGTCTTCAACATCCTCGGGCCGCTGACGAACCCGGCCGGCGCGCGCGGCCAGGTGATCGGCGTCTACTCGCCCCACCTCGTGCCGCTGATCGCGGGCGTCCTCGCCCGCCTGGGCGCACGCCGCGCCTTCGTCGTCCACGGCGCCGGCGGCATCGACGAGCTCTCCCCGGCCGGCGTGAACCTCGTCGGCGAGGTCGTCGACGGCGACATCCGCGAGTACGAGCTCGACCCGCTCGAGCTCGGGATCGAGCGCTGGGACCCGGCCGAGCTGCGCGGCGGGACGATCGACGAGAACGCAGCCGCGATCGAGGGGATCTTTGCGGGGGCCACCGGCGCGCGACGGGCCGCCGTGCTGCTGAACGCCGCCGCCGCGATCGTCGCCGGCGGCCGCGCGGCCGACCTCGCCGAGGGACTCCTCGCGGCGCGCGAGGCCGTCGACTCGGGAGCGGCCGGCGAGCGGCTCGTGGAGCTCGTCGCGTTCTCGCAGGCGGGAGTGCCGGCGTGAGGTTCGAGGACGCGCTCGCCGCGCCCGGGTTCGGCGCGATCGCCGAGTTCAAGCGCCGCTCGCCCTCGGCCGGCGACCTCCGCCCCGAGGGCGACGTCGCCGTGGTCGCCCGGCAGTACGAGGCGGCCGGCGCCAGGGCGATGTCGGTGCTCGTCGATGCACGGTTCGGCGGCAGCTGGGACGACCTCCGCGCGGCCCGCTCCGCCACGACGCTGCCGCTCCTGGCCAAAGGCTTCTTCTCCACTCCCGAGCACCTGCGCGAAGCACGCGACGCCGGAGCCGACGCGGCGCTCCTGCTGTTGCGCGACCTCGACGACGCCGCCTGCGCGGCGCTACTGGCCGAGGCCGCGGAGCTCGGGCTCGACACGCTCGTGGAGGCCCACGACGAGGTCGAGCTGCGCCGCGCCACGACGCTCGACGCGCCCGTGATCGGCCTGAACGCGCGCGACCTCGCGACGTTCGGCATCGACCGGGCGCGGCAGCTCGAGCTCGTCGCACGGGCGCCGCGCGACCGCGTGGTGATCGCCGAGAGCGGCGTGGCGACCACGGCGCAGGCCGCGGCCGCCGAGCTCGCGGGAGCGAACGCCGTGCTCGTCGGCTCCACGCTCATGCGCGCGCCCGACCCGGGCACCGCCCTGCGCGAGCTGCTGCGCCGCCCGCTCGTGAAGATCTGCGGCCTCACCGAGCAGGACGACGTGGACGCCGCGGTCGCGGCGGGCGCCGACCTGCTCGGGTTCATCCTCGCCGACAGCCCCCGGCGCGCCGAAGGGCTGCTCGCGGCGCCCGACACCGTGCTCCGGGTCGCCGTCTTCGTCGGCGAGACGGAGGAGACCGAAGCCGACCTCGTGCAGCACTACCCCCGCGACGGGGCCCACCGCGCCCGGGACGCGGCGCTGCTGCGGCGAGACGGCGAGCGCGTCGGCACCGTCGTCGACCTGCCCTGGCTCGAGGACGATCCCGCGCACCTGGAGCGCGCCCGGGCCACCCCGGGCAGGGTGATGCTGGCCGGCGGGCTCGGGCCGGACAACGTCGGTGAGGCGATCGCCGCCGTCCGGCCGTGGGCGGTCGACTCGGCGCGCTCGACCGAGCGGGCCCCGGGCCGCAAGGATCATGCGAAGCTTCGCGCCTGGGTGGCGGCGGCGAGATGAGCGACCTCACGAGCGACTTCGCGAGCGACGGTGCGGGCCGGCTCTTCGGCGGCTACGGCGGCCGCTACGTCCCCGAGACGCTGATCCCTGCACTCGACGAGCTCGAGGCGGGCTGGCGGGCGGCCCAGGCCGACCCCTCCTTCCGCGCCGAGCTCGACGACCTGCTCGCCACGTACGCCGGCCGCCCCACGCCGCTGACGCGGGCGGCCCGCCTGGCGCCCGACAAGCGGCTCTACCTGAAGCGCGAAGACCTGATGCACACCGGCGCGCACAAGCTGAACAACGCCCTCGGCCAGGTCGTGCTCGCGCGGCGCCTCGGCAAGCGGCGGATCCTGGCGGAGACCGGCGCGGGCCAGCACGGGGTCGCCACCGCCACCGTCTGCGCCCGGTTCGGGCTCGAATGCGTCGTCTACATGGGCTCCGAGGACATGCGCAGGCAGGCGCCGAACGTCGAGCGGATGCGCCTGCTGGGCGCCGAGGTGCAGCCCGTCGAGCTCGGGACGAAGACGCTGAAGGAGGCGACCAGCGAGGCGATCCGCGACTGGATCGCGAACGTCGACACCTCCTACTACCTGATCGGCTCCTGCGTGGGGCCGGCGCCGTACCCCGAGCTCGTGCGGGAGCTCCAGCGCGTGATCGGGCGCGAGGCGCGCGAGCAGACGCTGGCCGTCGAGGGACGCCTCCCGGACGCCGTCGTCGCCTGTGTCGGCGGCGGCTCGAACGCGATCGGCATGTTCTACGACTTCATCCCCGACGAGGGCGTCCGGCTCGTCGGGGTCGAGGCGGCCGGTGCCGCATCGCTCGGAGCCGGCCGTCCCGGCGTCCTCCACGGCGCGCGCTCGTCGGTGCTCGCCGACG
>CAYXXE010000092.1:0-9552 GCA_964468985.1 uncultured Gaiellales bacterium
AACGCGCGGGGCGCCCGCCGAGGAAGCTCGCCCTCTGGGCGCGGCTCGTCGGCGGGGCCTCGTGGCGCCGGACGGTGACGTTGCGCGACCCGACCGCCGATCCGGCCCGGATCAGGGCCGCGCTCGCGTCGAAGCTGGCCGAGCTGCCGGCGCCGGCGTTCAAGCTCCGGCTCGAGGTGGCCGAGCTCGCCGAGCACACGGGCGAGCAGCTCGAGCTCGTGGCCGCCGAGGGAGAAGTGTTGAAGGGCCGCTTGCAGAACAGCTTGCGGCAGGTCCGCGCGGCAGTCGGCGCGGGTGGGGTTTCGATGGTGGTGGAGGTCGCACCGTGGTCGCGTATTCCGGAAGCTCGCGCCCTGCTCGTGCCACGCGACGACTGAACGCGCCCCGGCCCGCGCTCGTCCGGGGCCACGCCGACGGCACGCCGCAGCTCGTCAACCGCCGGAACGTCGCCGCCGTACGTGAGGAGTGGCGTGTCGTCGATCGCTGGTGGACGGAGCAGCCGGTGGAGCGGCGGTACTTCGACGTCGTCCTCGAGACCGGCGAGAACACCGTCGTCTACTACGACTGCGACGCCGGACTGTGGTTCACGCAGCGCGCGTAGGCGGTCCGTCCGGCTACGTCGAGCTGCACGCCCATTCGGCCTACTCGTTCCTGGACGGTGCCTCGCAGCCGGAAGAGCTCGCCGCGCGCGCCGCCGAGCTCGGCTACGACGCGTTCGCGCTCACCGACCACGACGGCGTCTACGGCTCGCTCGAGTTCGCACACGCCGCGAAGCACCTCGGCGTGCGGCCGATCACCGGTGCGGAGGTCTCGCTCGCCGGGGGCGCGCATGTGACCCTCCTCTGCGAGACGCAGGCCGGCTACGCGAACCTCTGCCGCATCCTCACCGCAGCGCATGCGGGGACCAGGGTCGAAGGGAAGGAAGGTCGCGAGCCGCTGCCGCCCGCCGTCTCACTCGAAGCGGTTGCCGAGCATGCGGCAGGGCTCGTGGCGCTCTCCGGCTGCGCCCGCCACGGCCTCGGGGTGACCGACCCGGAGAACGCCACCGTGCTCGCCCGGGCGTTCCCCGGCGCGTTCTACGTCGAGCTGCAGCGGCCCTACGAGCGCGGCGACAGCCGTCGGAACGCGCAGCTGTGTCGGCTCGCCGAGACGCTCGGCGTGCCGACGGTGGCCACGGGCGATGTCCACGCGCACCATCCGCGCAGGGCGCACCTCCAGGACGCGCTCGTCGCGATCAGGCATCGCATGTCGCTCGACGGCTGCGAGCCGGAGCGGCGGGCGAACCACGAGCACGTGCTCGTGGCCCCCGAGGAGATGCTGGAGCGGCTCCCACGCGAGGCCGCGCTCCGCAGCCGCGAGGTGGCGGAGCGGTGCGCGTTCGACCTCACCCAGGAGCTGGGCTACCGCTACCCGGACTTCTCCGGCGGCGCCGACCCCGCCGACGTCCAGCTCAGGCGCATCTGCGAGCAGGCGTTCACGGAGCGGTATGCCGGCGCGAACGGCCACAAGCGCCGTGCGCGCGAGCGGCTCGACGAGGAGCTCGCGCTGATCGCACGCCTCGGCCTCTCGGGCTTCTTCCTGCTCCACTGGGAGGTGCTCTCGATCGCCCGGGAGTGCGCGCTGGAGGTGCGCGGCGCCGGTAGCCCGCGGCATGCGCTTCCGCCTGGACGCGGCCGGGGCTCCAGCGTCGGCTCGATCGTCTGCTACCTGACCGGTCTCTCGCACGTCGACCCGGTGCTGGCCGGCCTGTCGCTCGGCCGCTTCATCAACGACGATCTCCGCACCGCGCCCGACATCGACCTCGACTTCCCGCGCGACATCCGCGAGAAGCTGATCGTCCGCGTCACCGAGCGGTACGGCCGCGAGCATGCCGCACTCGTCGCGACGTTCGCGACCTATCGCTCGCGGGGTGCGATCCGCGACGTCGGCAAGGCTCTGGGGCTGCCGTTCGCCGAGCTCGAGCGGCTCGCGCGGGTCACCGACGGCTGGGACGCGACCCGGATCGGCGAGGAGCTCGAGCGGGTGCCGGGCGACCATTCCGGTCCGCGCTGGGATGCGTTCCGGGCGCTCACCCGCGAGATCTCCGGCCTGCCGCGGCACATCGGCCAGCATCCCGGCGGGATGATCATCTCCACCCGCCCGCTGATCGACCTCGTCCCGGTGCAGCCCGCGGCGATGGCCGGCCGGCAGATCTGCCAGTGGGACAAGGACAGCTGCTCCGACGCCGGGTTCCTCAAGATCGATCTGCTCGGGCTCGGGATGCTGAGCGCCGTCGAGGAGTGCGTCGACCGCATCGCCCGCACCCACGGCACGACGGTCGACCTGTCGCGGATCCCGCTCGACGACCCCGGCGTGTACGCCGAGATCCAGGCGGCCGACACCGTCGGCGTCTTCCAGATCGAGAGCCGGGCGCAGATGCAGAGCCTGCTGCAGACGCGGCCCGAGAACCTCGACGACCTCACGGTGCAGGTCGCCCTGGTGAGGCCCGGGCCGATCCAGGGGAAGGCGGTGCACCCCTACATCAAGCACCGGCAGAGGCGGCGCATCGACCCGTCGTTCGAGCCGCCCGTCGAGCACGAGTCGCTCCGCGAGCCGCTCCGGTTCACGCTCGGCGTCGTCGTCTTCCAGGATCAGGTGCTCGACGTGGCCATGGCCGCGGCCCGGTTCAGCATCGGCGAGGCGGAGGGCCTTCGGCGGGCGATGAGCCGCAAGCGCAGCGAGGAGGCGATCGAGGCGTTCAGGCCGCGCTTCGTCGCAGGCTGCCTGGGCAACGACATCGCCGAGGAGACGGCCCATGCGATCTACGACAAGCTCGTCGGCTTCGCCGGCTTCGGCTTCCCGAAGAGCCACGCCGCGGCCTTCGCACTGCTCGCCTACCAGTCGGCGTGGCTGCGGCGCGCCTATCCCGCCGAGTTCCTGTGCGCGCTGCTGAACGCGCAGCCGATGGGCTTCTACCCGCCGTCGTCGCTCGTCCGCGACGCGCAGCGGCGCGGGGTGGAGGTGCGGCCACCGGCTCTGAACCGCTCCGAGGCCACGTGCTCGCTGGAGGACGGCGCGGTCAGAGTCGGCCTCGGCTACGTCCAGTCGGTGGGCGAGGCGGACGCCGACGCCGTCGTCGCCGGGCAGCCGTACGCCGACCTGGGCGATCTGGCGCACCGGGCGGAGGTCAAGCCGCGCGTGCTGGAGGCGCTCGTCGCGGCCGGGGCGTGCGACGCATGGGGGCCGCGCCGCCAGCTCCTCTGGCGCCTCGGCCTCGCGCCGCGGGGCGAGACGGTGGCCGGTGGCAGCCGCCAGTTGGCGCTCCCGCTCGAGCCGACCTCGGAGATCCCGGAGCTCCCCCGGCAGACCGACTGGGAGGTGATGCTCGCCGACTACAAGCACACGTCCCTCTCGGTCGGCGTGCACCCGCTCGAGCTCCTACGGCCGCACCTGCCGCCGGGCGTCGCCACCAGCGCCGATCTCGCCGACACGCCGCACGGCTCGCCGATCGCGATCGCCGGCCTGGCGATCGCCCGCCAGCGCCCGTCGACCGCGAACGGGATCGTCTTCATGCTGCTCGAGGACGAGCACGGCCAGGCGAACCTGATCGTCCCGCCACACGTCTACGAGCGCCACCGGGGGATCGTGCGCGGCGAGCCGCTGCTCCTCGCCGGCGGACGCCTCGAGCGTTCGGGTCGGAACGTGAACGTGCTCGTCGACCGGATCGCCAGCCTCGGCCCGCTTGCCCGCACCGCCGCGAACGAGGCCGAGGTCACGCGGGCGCTGCCCGGCGCCCATCACTTCGGGCATCGCTGAGGCGAGCCGCGCTCGCGCAGCAGACGGGCGCCGGCGGCGACGGCGCTCTCGGCCGTCGCCGCCCCGCCGTCGACACGCGCGACGAAGATCGGGGTGCCTGCGGCCGGGCCACGCGGGGTGTGGTCGTACGCCGCGAAGAGCCGCGACACCGTGCCGGCGGCACGGTGCGCACCGATCCAGCGTGGGCCGGCGCCCGTGTCGTAGGACACGGCGAACAGGCGGCCGCAGGCGCGAGGCCGGGACCGCACGAGAACGGGATGCCCCGGCAGATACCAGCCGACCGGCTGGGAGAGCCCGAGCGGAGCCGGCCCGAACTGGGCGATCACATCCGTCGGCTGCCAGCCCGCAGCGACGAGGGCGTTCGCGATGCCGTCATACGAACTGCGTCCGTAGTCGACCTCGAACTGCCACAGCGAGACCCCGACGACCACGGCGAGCGCCGCGACGAGCGCCGGCGACGCCGGGCGCGGCAGTCTGGTCACGAGCATCCCCACCGAGACCGCCGCGAACGGCGCCGACACGAGCAGGTTCCGCTCGTTGAAGATGTGCGGCCCGACCAGCCAGACTGCCGCCGTCAGGGCGACCGGCGCGACGGTGAGGAGCCCCGCGAGCTCGCCGCCACGGCGCCGTAGCAGCACAGCCGCACCGGTGACGACGACGGCTGCGAACAGCAGTCGCACGAGCGCCGGCAGCGCGCCCGTCTGCCCCAGGAGGCCGATGATCCGCGCATACGCATACGCGACCGCGCGCAGATCGAACGAGCCATTGTAGGCGTAGAGGTTGTGCCGGTACTGGAAGCGGAACGCCGGAAGCCAGACGAGGAACGGCACGAGCCCGGCTGCGAGCGCCATGACGACGAGACGCCGGTCTCGGCCGCGGAGGCGCCACAGCGACCAGCCGAGGACGGTCGCAACGCAGAGCAGGAAGAAGTAGTGGGTGTAGGAGCCGGCCGCGACCACCAATGCCAGGCCTGCGAGCCGGACCGGAGTCGGAGAGGCCGCTGCCCGCTCGAGGAGCATCGCGAGCACGAGTGCGAGGAGCGTCAGCAGCGCGTACGGCCGCAGCTCGCCGCCGTGCGCGACGACGTTCGGGCCGAGAGCCGCCAGCGTGCCCGCCGTCGCTGCTCCCGCGCGGGACAGCCCGAGCGAGAAGCCGTAGAGCACGACCAACGCGGCCAGCAAGCCACCGAAGGCGACCGAGAGGAGTCGCAGCCGCTCGACGTGGGTCGGCTTCCCCGCGATCCGCCACAGCGCCCAGTTGAGGAGGTGCCAGCCGGGAGGGCTCGATTCCGTCCTACGTACCTGCGTCACCGCTGCGCCTGTCGTCGGCTGCGTGATGATGCGCACCGACACGACCTCGTCGAGCCACAGCGGCTCGCGGAGCGCCGGAACGACCCGTGCTGCGACGGCCGACACGACGACCGCCGTGAGCAGCACGGCCAGCGTGGGGGAGCGGCGGCGGCCGGCGCTCAGTCGGAGTTCTCGGCCTGCCGTCCCCATGTCAGCGATTCTCGATCTCGAGCGCGAACGGGCGCAGGCGGCGGAGCACCGCCTTGTCGAACTCGGCCCGGTAGCGCTCGGCGTCGTCCTCGCCGAGCGTCAGCGCGAAACGGTCGCGCATGTCGGCGAGCAGCTCGGTGCCTGTCTCGACGGCGTCGAGGTAGTCGCCGTACAGCTCCTCGGCCTCCTCCCGGGCGGCGGCGTTCCACTTCGCCCGGCGTTCCTCGACGTCCCGCAGCACGTTGGCGTGATCGAGCTCGAAGAGGTCGAGCTGGCGGCCGATCAGGTCGCCGAAGCGGCTGCGGCGGAACATCAGAGCAGCTCCTCGTAGAGCGCGAGATGCCGGGCCGCCGCCGCCTCCCAGGTCAACTCGCTCCGCGCGCGCTCCGCGCCGGTGCGGGCGGCCGCGAGCGCCGCCGGATCGCCGAGCAGCGTCGAGATCGCGTCGGTGAACGCATCGACGTCGCCGGCCGTGACGACCGCGCCCGCGCCGTAGAGCGAGACCGTCTCACCGAGCCCGCCCACGTCGTAGACGACCGCGGGCACCCCCGCCCCGAGCGCCTGGAGCAACGCGCCCGACTGGTCGATCTCGGCTTGGTACGGGAACACGGCGACGGTCGTCTCCGACAGCGCCCGGTCGAGCTCGCTCTGGGGCAGGAACCCGAGCCGCCACTCGACCCGCTCGGCGGCGCGCAGGCCCTCGAGGGACATCGCGGGATCCCCCGCCACGAGCAGGCGCGCGCCCGGAAGCCGTCGCGTCGCCTCGATCGCGTCAGGCAGCCCCTTGTACGGCCGGATGATGCCGAGGGCGAGGAGCGTGGCGCCGTCGTCGGCGCGGCCGGCGCCGCTCGGGTAGACGGGGTGGGGGATGACGGTCGCCTCCACGCCGACGTCGGCGAGCTTCCTGCGGCCGTTCTCGGAGTGGACGACGACGCGGTCGAACTTCGCGAGCAGCCGCCGCCACAGGTCGACACGCGAGGCCGTCCGGCGGGGCAGCAGGTCGTGCGCGGTGAACACCGCCGGCACGCGGAAGCGCAGCCGGGCGTCGGCCTGGGGGAGGGCCAGCCACTGCAGGTGGAGCACGTCGGGTGTCGCCCGGCCGAGGCGGCGCATGACGTCGACGTGCTCGACCGCCTTCAGGGGCAGCCGTAGCCGGGAGCGGCGGAACAGGCGCGACGACAGCGGGTAGAAGTGCTCGGTCCGCCGGTAGCCGTCCGGGGCCGGGGTGGAGCCGAACCGGAACCGGGAGGTGGCGAGCTCGACGTCGGCGCCTGCCAGCGCGAGCGCCCGCGCGAGCTCGTGGTCGTACCACGGCGTGAACGCGGGGGGATCGGCCACGAGGACGCGCACCGCAGTAGCGTAGACCCGTGCTCGTCCGCACCTGGAACCTGTTCCACGGAAACAGCGCGCCGCCGCAGCGGCAGGCGTTCCTGGACGAGATGCTCGAGCTGGCGGCTGCCGACGACCCCGATGTCCTCTGTCTGCAGGAGGTCCCGGCCTTCGCGCTCGGACGCTTCACGGCCGGTGACGTGGCCGCACGGCCGACGGCCGGCCCCGTCCCCATCACCGCGGCGGCAGGGCAGCGGCTCACGGCGCTGCACCACGGCCTGCTGCGCTCCGCCTTCTCCGGGCAGGGCAATGCGATCCAGGTGTCACCGCGGCTCGAGCTGCTCGGCCGGAAGGTTCTGACCCTCAACCCACCGCGCTTCCGGGCTGCCGCCGCTCGCTCGCTCGGGCTCGGCCCGGTGGCGCGCCTCGCCTGGGCCAGGGAGCGCCGCATCGCCCAGGCGGTGCGGCTGCGCGACGATCAGGGCGGGACCTACGTCGTCTGCAACGTCCACTGCACGAGCGCGCCCGACCGGCGGCTTCCCGACGCCGAGCTCCGGCGCGCCGCGTGGTTCGCGTCGTCGACCGCGGAGCCCGGTGACGTGGTCGTGCTGGCCGGCGACTTCAACGTGGCCGCCGACGAGTCCCCGGTGCTGCGAAGCCTCGCCGGCGAGGAGTGGGGGTTCTCGCCGGCAGGACCGGGGATCGACCACGTGCTCGTCCGCGGCGCGCAGGCGACCCCTGAGCGCGCGTGGCCGGCCGCCGATCGCGAGTATGCGGGCGTGCTCCTCTCCGACCATGCCCCGGTCGAGGTGCGGCTCTCGTGAGCTGGGCGACCGAGCGTGCGCGGTTCCGGGTCCTCGATCGCTTCGCCTATCTGAACGCCGGCTCGGTCGGCCCGCTGGCGCAGGAGACGGTCGCAGCGATGGCCGCGACGCGCGAACGGGAGGTCGCGGAGGGCCGATCGGGCGGTGCGTTCTTCGAGGAGGTGCTGGCGCAGCGCGAGCGGGTGCGTGCGCTGTTCGCGGCCGGGATCGGCGTCGCGACCGACCGCGTCGCACTCACGTCGTCGACGACGCAGGGCGTCCAGGTGGTCGTCGTCGGGCTCGGTCTCGGCCCCGACGACGAGGTCGTGACCACCGACTCCGAGCACTTCGGGCTCACCGGGCCGCTGCTCGGCGCCGGCGTCCGGCTGCGGATCGCGCAGCTCCGCGAGCGTCCGGTGGAGCGGACGTTCGACACGATCCGGGCGCTCGTGACACCACGCACCCGGCTGATCGCCCTGTCCGCCGTCTCGTGGCTCGACGGCCGGCTCTTCCCGTGGCGGGAGCTGCGCGAGGCGACCGGCGTGCCGGTGCTCGTGGACGGCGCGCAGTCGGTGGGGGCGATCGCGGTCGACGCCCGCGAGGCCGACTTCTACACCGTGAGCGGCCAGAAGTGGCTCTGCGGGCCTGATGCCACCGGCGCGCTCGCGATCCGCGACACCGATCGGCTGCGGCCCCGGCTCATCTCGTACCCGTCGGCAGCGGCCTACGATATCGCCCGCGGCACCTGGGAGCCGCAGGCGGGGGCGCTCCGGTTCGACCCGGGGTTCACGCCGCCGGGTTCGCTCGCCGGCCTCGAAGCCGCGCTCACCGGCCTGCCCGACGGCCGCTTCGAGCGTGCGGCGGAGCTCGTGGCACGCTGTCGCGAGTTGCTCCTCGAGGCCGGGCTGGACGTGCTCACCGAGCCCGGCCAGGCCACGCTGGTCGCATTCCGAGCCCCGGGCGAACCGGCCGAGACGGTCGCGTCGCTCCACGCGAGCGGGGTCGTCGTACGGTCGCTGCCGAGCACCGACTGGCTCCGCGCCTCGGTGGGCTGGTGGAACGACGAGAGCGACCTCGAGCGGCTCGTCGCGGCCCTCCGCGACCGCTGAGTCAGCCCGTCGGCAGGCCGAGCTCGCCGGCGATCGGCCGGAGCGCGGCGATGACGTTCGTGATGTGCTCGTCGAGCTCGATCCCGAGCCCGGCCGCGCCCTCGTAGACGTCGTCGCGGGAGACGCCGGCGGCGAACGACGGCTGCTTGAGCTTCTTCTTCACCGACTTCGGCTCGAGCCCCTCGAGTCCCGTCGGCCGGACGAGCCCGCACGCATGGACGAACCCGCTCAGCTCGTCGCACGCGAACAGCGCCTGCTTGAGCGGCGTGTCGCGCGGAATGCTCAGGTGGTTCGCATGCGAGAGAACCGCCTCGACGACCACCTCCGGATAGCCCTCGTCGCGCAGGAGCTGCGCCCCGTCCTGCGGGTGCTTGTCGAGCGTCGGATGGATCTCGTAGTCGAAGTCGTGAAGCAGCGCCGCCACCCGCCAGAGCTCCTCGTCGGCGCCGAACCGCGCCGCATACGACGCCGTCGAGGCCTCGACGGCCAGGGCGTGGCGCAGCAGAGCCTCGCTCGTCGTGTAGCGGGTGAGCGTCTCCCACGCCTGCGCGCGGGTCGGATTCGGGCTCTCTCCCAAGGCGCCGCTAGCATAGTGCCCTCGGTGACCCAGACTGCCGTCAGACGGGCAGCGGAGTCGTTCGTCATCGAGGGTGGGCACCCACTCTCGGGTCGCGTCCGCGCCGCAGGGAACAAGAACGGCGCGCTGCCGGTGCTGGCCGCCTGCCTGCTCACGCGCGAGCCGGTGACGCTGACGAACGTCCCGCGCATCCGGGATGTCGACACGATGATCGAGCTGCTCGGCCAGCTCGGGGCCGAGGTCGACTGGCTCGGCGACCACGAGGTTCGCGTCCACGCCGCCGAGATCGCCACCCACGAGGTCGACGAGCGGCTCGCGGGCCGGATCCGCGCCTCGTTCCTCGTCACCGGCCCGCTGCTCGCGCGCGTCGGACGGGCGACCGTGCCGCCGCCCGGCGGCGACGTGATCGGGCGCCGCCGGCTCGACCCGCACATCCACGC
>CAYXXE010000093.1:0-9541 GCA_964468985.1 uncultured Gaiellales bacterium
CGCTGCTGCGACCGAAGAGCCGGCGGGCGAGGACGAGCCCGCGCCCGACCCGTCCTAGGCTGCCGCGTCAGCCGGCCGCGCCGACCGTCGCCCCGACGATCGCGATCACGGCGCCGCCGAGCACGAGGTGCAGGAGCGAGCGGGTGAAGCTGGTGTCGAAGAGCTTCCAGCGGATCACGGCCAGGCCGACGAGCTCGAGCGCGACGACGATGGCTGCCGTCACGAGGGCCGCGTGGTAGTTCGGGATCAGGAACGGCAGCGTGTGCAGGATGCCGCCCGCGAACGTGCCGCCGCCGGTGATGATGCCCCGCGAGACGGGATTTCCCCGGCCGGTCAGCTCGCCCGTGTCCGAGAGCCCCTCGCTGTAGGCCATCGAGATCGCCGCGCCGATCGCGGTCGCGAGGCCGGCGATGAACGCCGCATGCGGCTTGTGCGTGTAGAGGGCGATTCCGAAGATGGGGGCGAGCGTCGACAGCGATCCGTCGATGAGCCCGACCATCGCCGGCTGGACCCGCTGCAGCAGGAAGTCGTGCTGGTTCATACCCTGGCCCGCGGTCATGGCTATAGTGTAGCGAACAAGTCACAAGTGGTAGAGCATCAGGCGAACCATACAAATCGCGTCAGGAGGCCCTGACGTGCGCCTGAAGCTCACCCTCGCCTACGACGGGACGAGCTTCCGCGGCTGGGCGCGCCAGCCGGGCGAGCGGACGATCGAAGGCGAGCTGCGCGCGGCGCTGGCGCGCCTGCAGGTCGAGGTGGGCGAGCTCGCGGTCGCGGGCAGGACCGACCGCGGCGTGCACGCGCTCGCGAACGTCGTGTCCCTGGAGGCACACGGCGGCCCGCCCCCGGAGCGGCTCGCGGAGGCGCTCAACACGACGTTGCCGTCCGACCTGGCGGTGGTCAGGGCAGAGCGGGCGGCCCGGGAGTTCAACGCGCGTTTCGCCGCGACCGCCCGCACGTACCGGTATCGCATCTGGTGTCGCCGCGAACGCTCGCCCTTCGAGCATCGCCGGGCGCTGTGGCGGCCGCGACCCGTCGACCTCGCGCGGCTCGACGCGAGCGCGGCCCTGCTCGTCGGCAGTCACGACTTTCGCGCGTTCACCCCCGCCGACACCCAGCACCGGACGTTCGAGCGGCGGGTCGAGTCGGCCGCCTGGACCGAGCCGGGCGACGGCCTCGTCGTGCTCGAGATCACCGCCGACTCGTTTCTGCGGCACATGGTGCGCACCCTGGTCGGGACGATGCTCACCCGCGACCCGGCCGAGCTCGCCCCGCTGCTCGAGGGCCGCCCTCGCAGCGACGCCGGCCCCACCGCCCCGCCGTGGGGTCTCTACCTCACGTCGGTCCGCTACTGACGAGCCGGCCTCGCCCGGATGCAGGCGGCGTGGGGTGCGTCGGGGCGTCGATACGATCGGTCGATGCGGTTTCCGGTTGTCCTGTTCGACCTCGACGGCACCGTGATCGACTCGGGCGGGATCATCCTCGCCTCGATGCGACATGCGACTCGCACCGTGCTCGGGCGCGAGTTCTCCGACGGTGAGCTGCTCGCGTCGGTCGGCGGGCCCGGCCTCGAGGCGCAGATGGCGTACTTCGCGCCGGAACGGATCGAGGAGCTCGTCCGGGTCTACCGGGCGCACAACGAGCCGTTGCACGCGACGCTCGAGTTCTGCCCGGGAATGGAGCACGCCCTCACGGTCCTGCGCGGCGAGCAGCGGCGCCTGGCGGTGGTGACGGCGAAGCGGCGCGCGACCGTCGACCTCGCCTTCGACCGGCTGCCGCTCGCCGGGTTCTTCGACGTCGTGGTGGGCGGCGACGAGACCGAGCTCCACAAGCCGGATCCCGAGCCGCTCCTGCTCGGCCTCGCACGGCTCGGGGCCGGCCCGGACGGGGCGGCGTACGTCGGCGACTCGCCGTTCGACGTCCAGGCGGCTCGTGCCGCCGGCCTCTTCGCGGTCGGCGTCACCTGGGGGCGCATCCACGACCGCTCGACCCTGGCCGCCGCCGGCGCGGACGCTGTCGTCGACACCGCGGAGGAGCTGCTTGCCGTCCTCTAGCGCCGCCTCGCCCGCCGCCGAGTCACGTGCCGCCGAGCTGCGCGTGCTCCTCAACCGCTGGCTGCACGAGTACCACGTGCTCGATGCGCCGTCGGTCGACGACGCCACGTACGACCGCCACTTCGACGAGCTCGCCGAGCTCGAGGCGCAGCACCCCGGGCTGGTCACGCCCGACTCGCCCACGCAGCGGGTCGGCGCGCCCCCGTCCGACCGCTTCCGGAAGGTCGCCCATCTCACCCCGATGGGCTCGCTCGAGAAGGTGACGACCGAGGATGCCGTCCTCAAGTGGGCGGACGATGTCCAGCGCCGGCTCGCCTCCGACGAGCCCGTCGCCTTCGTGCTCGAGCCGAAGATCGACGGGCTCGCGATCAACCTCACGTACGAGGACGGCGTCTTCGTCCGCGGTGCGACGCGCGGGGACGGCGAGGAGGGCGAGGACGTCACCGTCAACCTGCGGACGATCCCGACGATTCCCCTGCGCATGCTCGGCGACGACGTTCCGGCGCTGGTCGAGGTGCGGGGCGAGGTGTACATGCCGCTCTCCGGCTTCCGTGAGTTGAACGACCGGCTGGCCGCCGAGGGCAAGAAGGGTGTGCCCAACCCGCGCAACGCGGCGGCCGGCTCCCTGCGCCAGAAGGACCCGTCGATCACGGCGGCGCGGCCGCTGAGCGTCTGGATCTACGGCGTCGGCGCGCACGAGGGCTTCGACCCGACCTCCCATCAGGCCACGCTCGAGTGGCTGGCCGCCCACGGCTTCCGGGTCAACCCGGAGATCGCCAGGGTCGAGTCGGTCGAGGCGATCGTCGAAGCCTGCGCCGCCTGGGAACGTCGTCGCTCGGGCCTCGACTACGAGATCGACGGGGTCGTGATCAAGGTCGACTCGCTGGACCAGCAGCGGCGGCTCGGCGCGCTCCACCAGCGGCCGCGCTGGGCCCGCGCCTTCAAGTGGGCGCCGATGACCGCGGTGACGCGCCTGAACGCGATCGCGATCCGCGTCGGCCGCACCGGGGCCCTCAACCCCTGGGCGATGCTGGAGCCGGTGCAGGTCGGTGGCGTCACGGTCGCGCGCGCGACCCTGCACAACGAGGAGGACATCAACCGCAAGGAGATCCGCGAGGGCGACGACGTGGTCGTGCAGCGCGCCGGCGACGTGATCCCGCAGATCGTCGGGCCGGCCGGGCCGCACCGGCCGGGAACGCGCCCGTTCCGCATGCCGGAGCGCTGTCCCCTGTGCGACGCACCGGTCGTCAAGCCGGAGGGCGAGGTGATGCACCGCTGCCCGAACCGCGCCTGCCCGTCACGCGGGCTCGAGTCGCTGATCAACTGGGTGCAGGCTGCAGCCGACATCGAGGGCGTCGGCGAGCAGCTCGTCCGCCGCCTCTGGGACCTCGGCCTGGTGCGCTCGGTGCCCGAGCTGTACCGCCTGACCAGGGAGCAGCTGCTCGCGCTGGACGGGTTCCAGGAGCGGTCGGCGTCGAATGCGATCGCGGCGATCGAGCTGAGCAGGACGCAGATCCCGTTCCGCCGCGTCCTGTTCGGCCTGAACATCCCCGACGTCGGCTGGGTGACCGCGCAGAACCTCGCCCGCCACTTCCGTGACGTCGACGCGCTCGCCGCCGCCTCGCCGGAGGAGATCATGGCCTGCGAGGGCATCGGGCCCGACCGTGCCGAGTCGATCGCCGAGTGGTTCGCCGACGAGGAGAACCTGCGCCTGGTCGGCGAGCTGCGGGAGCTCGGGATCCGCTTCACCGCCGACGAGGACGACCGCCCGGTCGAAGGCCCGCTCGCCGGTCGCCGGTATGTGATCACCGGCACGCTCGAGTCGTTCACGCGGGAGCAGGCGACGGCCGCGCTGGAGGCACTCGGCGCGAAGGTCTCCGACAGCGTCTCGAAGCAGACGACGGCCGTCATCGCCGGCGAGAGCCCCGGCAGCAAGGTGCGGAAGGCGGAGGCGGCCGGCGTGCCGGTGCTGGACGAGGCCGGCCTCGCCGCCCTGCTCGCGAACCCGGGCTAGCCATGCGGGCTAGCCGGATGCGGCGCGGGCGAGCGCCTCGACGAACCGGTCCTGCGCCAGCCGGGCCCAGTCCCAGGCCACCGGCGAGCCGTTCTCGAGCAGCACGAACGCGTACCGCGTCCCGACATAGCCCGAGAGAGCCGACGACAGATCGGTCGTGCCGGTCTTCGCCCGCACGAGACTGTGCGCCGGCTCGTCCGGCAGGCGATGCTCCAGCGTGCCGGGCTCGCCGGGAGTCGCGAGCGCGTTCCAGACGACGGTGCGCAGCGCCGGATCGCGCCAGCAGGCGACGAGCAGGGCGGCCAGAGCCCGCGCGGTCGTCCGGTCGTCGAGCGAGAGGCCCGAGCCGTCGGCGATGTGCACGCCTGCGAGCGGGATCGCCGCCCCCGCCAGGGCTCGGACGACCACGGCCGAGCCGGCCGCCGTCGTCCCCACGCCGCTCTCCTCCGCTCCGAGCTCCTTCAGCAGCATCTCCGCGACGAAGTTCTCGCTGTCGTGGTCCATGTCGACCAGGATCCGGGCGAGCGTCCTCGAGTGCACCTCCGCGAGCACGGTCGCGCCCGTGGAGGCCCGGCCCACGACCACGCGCCCGGTCGTGATGCCGTGCGCGCGCAGGAGCCGCCTGAACTGCGCCGCCGTCGCGAGCGGCGGGTCGAGCGCGAGGCGCTGGCCGACGACGTCGCCGTTGACGACGAGGGCCGAGAGCGGTGCGGACTCCGCCAGGTAGAAGTCGGGCTTCCAGCCGGGGGCGGTGCGGACCGCGTCGAACCACGACTCGTCTCCCACCAGCCGGCCGGTGACCCGCTCGATCCCGACCGCGGCGAGCTGGGCGGCGAGGCGGCCGAGCCCGGCCGAGGTGAGCGTCGGGTCGCCGAAGCCCTTCAGGACGAGATCGCCGTGCCACACGGCGCCGTCGCGGTAGCCCTCGCCGAGCACCTCCGTCCGGAACCGGTAGTCGGCGCCCAGCTCCTTGGCCGCCGCGTAGGTCACGAACAGCTTCTCGTTGGAGGCGGGCACCAGCGAGACGTCCGGGTTGCGGGCGAAGACCGGCACGCCCGAGTCGAGATCGACCGCGACCGCGCCCTCCTGCCTGTGCGAGACGTTGGGGACGGCGAGCGCCTGGGTGAGACGGGTCGGCAGGGGCACCAGCGCGGCCGCCGTCGCAGCCGCGGCGAGCGCCGCGCCGAGTGCGGCGACGGCCCCGAGTGTCGCGCGGCGTTGCATCCCACGAGGATGCCGCTCGCGCAGGACGTCCAGGGCCGGGCCGGCGAGTCGAACGCGCTAGTGCAGGACGATCGTCACGGTCCTGCGGCCCCAGGCGTCGGCCTGGGCGACCGTCGGGAACCAGAGGTCGATCGTCGCCCCGACGATCGAGCCGCCGACGTCCGCGGCGACGGCGTCGCCGTAGCCGGGCACGGTCATGTGCGTCCCGAGCGGGATCACCGACGGGTCGACGGCCGCGACGCCCCAGCCCGTCGAGAGGCCCGTGGCCGTGCGGCCGTGGATCGCATAGCCCGTTGCCGACACGGTCAGGAGCCGGCCGCCCGGGGTGACGGACGCCACGGGCGCGAACGGCCTCACCGTCACGTCGGGCGTCGCGACCGGGGTGAGCCGCGCGAGCTCCTCGGTCTTCACCTGGGCGGCGCGGGCCTGGGCGACCACGGCCGCGATCTCGGTGGCGGTGAGCCGCCGCTGCGCCGCCAGGGAGGCGATGTAGGCGCCCCGCTCGGTGCGCGAGCGGGCCAGCGTCGCCGCGGTCGCGGCGGCGTCCCGGGTCGCCGCTGCGAGCGCCGCCGCATGAGCTGCGAGCGTGCGCGCCGTCGCGTCGAGCTGGGTGCGGGTCGCCTTGACCTGCCGCAGCACCGCCCGGTCCAGGCTCGCGATCCGGTCGAGGTTCTCGATGCTCGTGAGCGCGTCGTCGAGTGAGCGCGCCCCCAGCAGCACCTCGAGATCCGAGACGCTGCCGCGCTCGTAGAGCGCCCGCAGGTGGCTGCCGAGGTGGCGCTGGGCCAGGACCGCGCCGCGGCGGACGATCGTGAGCTGGAGGCCGAGCGTCCGGCGCTCGGCCCGCAGTTGCCGCGTGCGGGTGTTCAGCGAGGCGAGACGGGCCTGCGCCGTGGCGAGTTGCTGGTCGAGCGAGTAGAGCGCCAGCGTGGCCGCGCGCGACTGCGCTGCGAGCGACGCGTCCTTCGCCCGGAGGCCGGCGGCCGGCGTGGACCGTGGCGATCCCGCAACCCCGAGCGCCGGGACGGCGAGCACGGCGAGGGCGGTTGCGGCAGCGGCCAGCAGGCGCCGCGATGGCGATTGAGCCTGCCCGAGCAAGGGGCGGGACCGTACCACAGTCGTGGCTGCAAATCGACCCTTTTCGTGACAAACGCCACGTGTCCTGCAGGCGGGCTCAGGTTGACGTTTCGTCGACGGCCCTGGTACGGTCCCCGCCTGTTGACGCGCCGGCCCCATCCGGTGCGCCCGTCCGTCGGGTCTGGACTGCGGCTTCGCCCCCGAGGTCGTCGTGCGGCTTAGGCACGGACTGGCGCCGGTCGTTCTCGCTGGGATCTGCGCCGCGCTCGTCGCGGCGATCCCGGCGGTCGGCGACCCCTCGATCAGGTCGAAACAGGCGGAGGCCGCAGCCGCCATGGCGCAGCTCGACCGGCTCGACGCCTCCCTCGAGCAGAAGGTGCAGCGCTACGACGACGCGCAGGTGAAGCTCGCCCGGATCGAGCAGAACGTCCGTGAGAACCGGCACGAAGGCGCGGTCGCGCGACGGAACCTGCAGCTCGGGGAGCGCGCGATGGCGCGCCGCCTGGTCGCCCTCTACACCTCGGACCAGAGCTCGACCCTCGAGGTGATCCTGGGCGCGAAGAGCCTCGACGACATGATGTCGCGGCTCGACACGGCGAAGAGCGTCACGTCGCTCGACACGAATGTCGTTTCGCAGGTCAAGCGCTTCCGGGTCGCAGTCGCGCAGAGCGCGCGCCAGCTGGCTGCGGCGAAGGTCGAGCAGGGCCGCATCGTCTCCGACCTCGCCGCCCAGAAGCGCGCCATCCAGGGCGAGATCGCGGCGCAGACCCGCCTGGCGCAGTCGCTGCACGCGGAGATCGCGAAGCTCGAGGCGGCCCAGGCCGCGCGGCAGGCGGCGCTCGTCCGGGCGGCCGAGCAGCGCCTCGCCGCGCAGCGGCTCACCGCCGCCCAGGCGGCGAACGACACCGTCGTCGGGATCACCGCGTCCTCCCCCACGGGCGAGGCGTACGTCCCGCCCTCGTCGTACTCCGGCGTCGTCGGGGTCGCGATGGCCCAGCTCGGCAAGCCCTACGTGTGGGCGGCCGCGGGCCCGGACTCGTTCGACTGCTCGGGGCTCGTCGTCTACGCGTTCGGCCAGATCGGCGTCTCGCTGCCGCATTCGTCGTACGCCCTCTGGAACATGGGCGTCTCCGTTCCCGAGGACCAGCTCCAGCCCGGCGACCTCGTCTTCTTCGACGGGCTCGGCCACGTCGGCATCTACATCGGCAACGGCGAGTTCGTCCACGCGCCGCACACGGGCACCGACGTCCAGATCTCGGTGCTCACGTCGGGCTGGTACGCCGCCTCGTACGTCGGCGCGCGTCGGATCCTGTAGCGCAGGCTTAGGCGTAGAGCGCGTCGACGTCCGGCGCGAAATGCTCGAGGATCACCTTGCGCCGCAGCTTCAACGTCGGAGTCACCTCGTCCTCGCCGAGCGAGAACTCCCGCGGCAGGACCCGGAACCGCTTGATCTGCTCGAACGACGACCGCTCGCGGTTGACGTCGTCCACGGCCTCCTGCACCTTCGCCTCGATCTCGGCGCCGTGGAGGCCGCGCGTCGCGTCCGGGTCGACGGTCACCAGCGCGACGATGTAGGGACGGCGGTCGCCGACGATCAGGGCCTGCGAGACGACGCGGTGGGCCTTCAGCTCGTTCTCGAGGTTCTGGGGCGCGACGTTCTTGCCGCCCGCCGTGACGATCAGGTCCTTCTTGCGGTCGGTGATCACCAGGAAGCCGTCCGGGTCGAGATGGCCGACGTCGCCGGTGTGCACGAAGCCCTCGTCGTCGAGCACCTCGCGCGTCGCCTCCGGGTCGCCGTGGTAGCCGGCGAACACCGTGTTCGAGCGGATCAGGATCTCGCCGTCGGCGGCGATCCGGATCTCGACGCCCGGCATCGGCCGGCCGACCGTGCCGAAGCGGAACGCATGGGGGAGATTGACGGTCGCGGCCGTCGTCACCTCCGACAGGCCGTAGCCCTCGAGCACGAGGATGTCGAGCGCATGGAAGAACTCGGCCACCTCGCGGCCGAGCGGCGCCCCGCCCGCGTTCGCGATCCGGAGCCGGCCGCCGAGCCGCTCCTTCACCTTCGAGTACACCAGCCGGTCGGCGAGCCGGTGCTGCGCCGCCAGGAGTGGCGGCACCGGCTGCGAGGCCTGCCGGAGCCGCGAGACGCGGTACCCGACGCCGAGCGCCCAGTGCGCGATCCGTCGCTGCAGCGGCGGGCTCGAGTCGAAGCGGTCGAGGACGCCGTCGTGGATCTTCTCGTACACGCGCGGCACGCTCGGGAAGATCGTCGGGCGGACGAGCGGCAGCACCTCGGCCGTCCGGGCGGGGTCGGAGAGGAAGGCCAGCGTGTAGCCGATGTAGGCCGCCGAGAGATGCAGGAGCCGCCCGTAGTTGTGGGCCAGCGGCAGGTAGAGCAGCATCACGTCGCCCGGGCGGGTGAGGCGCTCCTCCAGCTCGTCGCCCTTCTGCACCATCGCGTAGTAGTTGCGATGGCGGATCATGCAGCCCTTCGGTGGGCCCGTCGTTCCCGACGTGTAGATGAAGGTGAAGAGGTCGTCCTCGCCGATCGTCGCGGAGCGCGCGGCCAACGCTTCCGGCTCGGCCGCGGCGAAGGCCCGGCCCTGCGCGCGGAGCGCCGGGAGGTCAGCGAACGACACCACGTGAGCGACCCCGGCACCGGCGACCTTGGCCCGCTGCTCGTCGTCCTCGACCAGGGCGCCGACGGCGGCGGCGTCGGCCAGCAGGTACTGGACGTCGTGGCGGGAGCTGTTCGCGTAGATCGGCGCCACGACGGCGCCCACGAGGCCGAGCGCGAAGTCGAACAGCGCCCATTCGAGGCTCGTCCGCGCGAGGATCGCGAACGAATCGCCCTTCGCGACGCCGAGTGAGAGCAGGCCGTTCGCGAGCTCGTCGACCGCCTCCGCCGCCTCCGCCCACGACACGGGCTGCCACTCGCCGTCGACCTCCCGCAGATAGGCGGGCGCGTCGCGTTGCTCGGCGACGGCGTTCCGCCACAGGTTCGCGATCGTCGCGTCCGCCACGCGCGCAATCTAGATGATCGCGGGTCGTTGCTCCCGCCGCGCAGGAACCCCGGCGGGGGAGGCGAACACGATCCGCCCGGATAGGATTTCCCCATGCGCACAACCTGGAACGGATCGATCAGCTTCGGCCTCGTCAACATCCCCGT
>CAYXXE010000094.1:0-9457 GCA_964468985.1 uncultured Gaiellales bacterium
CGGAGTCGGCGGCGAGCGTCGGCTCCACGGCCGGTTCGTCGGCGGCCTCGTCCACGGCGGCTTCGTCCACGGCGGCTTCGAGCTCGGGCTCTGCCTCGCCGTCTGCCTCGGGCTCTGCCTCCGGCTCGACCTCTGGCTCGGCGACAGCGGCTTCGGATACGGCTTCGTCGAGCTCGACGTCGAGGCTCTCGTCATCGGCCACGGCCGCCGGCTCGTCGGCGAAGACCTCGGCGGAGAGGTCGATCGCGGGCCTGGCGTGGACGGACTCGCCGCCGTCGGCGCGCGGCTGGACGGGGTCGGTCTCCTCGACGCGCTTGAGCGACAGCGACAGGCGGCGGCGCTCGGCATCGACCTCGATGATCTTGGCGTTGACGGGATTGCCCTGCGACACGACCTCGCGCGGGTTCTCGACGTGGTGCTGGGCGAGCTCGGAGATGTGCACCAGGCCCTCGACGCCCGGCAGGATCTCGACGAACGCACCGAAGGTGACGACCTTCGTGACCCGGCCTTCGACGACGTCGCCCTCGTGGTAGTTCTCGAGCACCTGCTGCCACGGGTCGCTCTGGGTCTGCTTGAGGCCGAGCGAGATCCGCTGGCGGTCGCGGTCGATGTCGAGCACCTTGACCTGCACGGTCTGGCCGATGTCGAGCACTTCCGACGGGTGGTTGACGTGCGACCACGAGAGCTCGGAGATGTGGATGAGGCCGTCCATCCCGTCGAGGTCGACGAAGGCGCCGAAGTCGACGATGTTCGAGATCTGGCCCTCGACGACGTCGCCGGGCTGCAACTTGTCGAGGATCTGCTGCCGCTGCTCCTTGCGCTCTTCCTCGAGCACGGCGCGGCGCGAGAGGACGACGTTGTTGCGCGAGCGGTTGAGCTCGATCACCTTCGCGCGCAGCTCCTGGCCGAGGAACTCGTCGAGGTCCTGGACGCGGCGGATGTCGACGAGCGATGCCGGCAGGAAGCCGCGGACGCCGAGGTCGAGGATCAGGCCGCCCTTGACGACCTCGATCACACGGCCGTTGACGGCCTCGCCGGACTCGGCGGCGTTCTCGATGTGCTTCCAGGCGAGCTCGAACCGGGCGCGCTTCTTCGACAGGATCAGGCGCCCTTCGGCGTCCTCCTTGGTCAGCACCAGCGCGTCGATCTCGTCGCCGAGTGCGACCTCGTCGGCCGGGTTGACCGAGCGGCGGATCGACAGCTCCGAGACCGGGATGACGCCTTCCGACTTGTAGCCGATGTCGACGAGGACTTCGTCCTTGTCGACCCGCACGACCGTCCCGTGGACGACCTGCCCCTCGTTGATCTCGGGGAACGTCGATTCGTAGTCGGGAATCAGCTCCCCGTCCGGGCCTTCGACCCAGACGCCGGGCTCTGCTTGCATGAGATCGTGGGTTGCCATGGGCGGCCGCCAAGTATAGCCAGGAAGCACCGCACGTCCGTTCGGGCCTCGGCGCGTGCAGGCAGGTCCTGACGTCAAACGAGGGTGACGAAACACGCGCGCGTTGTCCACAGATGACCACCGCTCCGCCCGGGTGCTTGGATTCCGCCTTGCCTGCGGTTTTTCAGCCTCGCCCACGGCGGACACGGCCCGACGTCAAACGAGGGTGACGAAACGCGCACGGACTGTCCACAGGCCGGGGTTCGGGGTCGCCCCGGGTTGGTGTCAGCTCTTCGCTTCGGCCCAGTTGTCGCCGACGCCGATGTCGACGGCGAGGGGCGGATCGAGGTCGTAGGCGCCGCACATCTCCTCGCGCACCAGGTCGCGCACCTGCGACGTCTCGCTCTGCGGCACCTCGAGCAGCAGCTCGTCGTGCACCTGGAGCACGAGCCGGGCGCTGCGGCCCTCCTCCCGGAGGCGGCGGTGGATCCTGATCATCGCGACCTTGATGATGTCCGCGTTCGAGCCCTGCATGACGAAGTTGACCGCGACGCGCTCGCCGAACCCGCGCGTCTGGCGGTTCGAGGCACGGAGCTCGGGCACGGGGCGGCGCCGGCCGAGCAGCGACGTGGCGTACCCGTCGACGGCGGACTGCTCGATCGTCCGCGCGATGAAGTCCTGGACGTGCGGGAAGCGCGCCAGGTAGGCGTCGATGTAGCGCTGCGCCTCGTCGCGCGGGATCTCGAGGTTCTCCGAGAGCCCGTGGGCGGAGATGCCGTAGACGATCCCGAAGTTGATCATCTTGGCGATCGAGCGCTGCCCCGAGGTCAGGTCGGCCGGCTCGATGCCCAGCACCTCGGCCGCGGTCGCGGTGTGGATGTCCTCGCCGCGGGCGAAGGCCTCGCGGAGCTTCGGCTCGCCCGAGACGTGCGCGAGGATGCGCAGCTCGATCTGCGAGTAGTCGGCCGATAGCAGCCGGCTCCCCTCCTCGGCGACGAACGCCGACCGGATCTCCTTCCCGAGCTCCGTCCGAACCGGGATCGACTGGAGATTCGGGTCGGAGGTCGAGAGCCGGCCGGTCGCCGCGACGGTCTGGTTGAAATGCGTGTGCAGGCGGTTGTCGGCGGCCGAGATGAGCGAGGGCAGCGGCCCGAGGTACGTGTTGAGCAGCTTCGACAGCTCCCGCCACTCCTCGAGCACCGGGACGATCGCATGATCGCCGCGGATCGAGCGGAGCACCTTCGCGTCGGTCGAGTAGCCGGTCTTCCCCTTGCGCCCCGCCTGCAGGCCGAGCTGCTCGAAGAGAATGCGCCCGACCTGCTGCGTCGACCCGAGGACGAACTCGCCCCCGGCGTGCTCGAATGCCAGCGCCTCGAGCTCCTCGACCCGCTCGGTCAGCCGCGCCGTGATCTCCCCCATCCGGTACGTGTCGATACGCACGCCGGCGTCCTCCATCGCCGCGAGCACCGCCGTCAGCGGCAGCTCGATCGTGCGGTAGAGGTCGCCCGCGCCGCGCTCCTCGAGCCGTGCCAGGAGCTGCCCGATGATGCGCCGAGGTGTCTCGGCCCGCCGGACGAGCGCCTCGGTCTCCTCCTCGGCCGGCGGCGACGGAACCAGCTCCACCCCGTACTCGGCCGCGAGGTCCGCGAGCTCGTAGCCGGAGCGCCCCGGGTCGATGAGATACGCGGCGAGCAGCGTGTCGTCGCGGGCGTCGACCCGCAGCGTCTTCGCATCGTGGACCACGAGCTCGCCCTCGACGCGCGCCGGGCGCGGCCCGATCACGACCTCCGCGCCGGTCGCCACCGCCGCCCGGTCGCCGTCGGCCGCGTAGCCGACGACACCGCGGAAGTCGAGCGTCCCTTCGCGCCACGGCACCTCGACACCGGTCGTCTCGAGGGGTGCGGCCGAGGGAACGGCCTCCTCCAGCTCGTCGATGCGGTTGAGGAGCGCGCGAAACTCGAAGCGGCGGAAGATCTCCTTCAGCTGCGAGCGGTCGGGCGGATCGAGCACGAGCTGCGCCACGTCGCAGTCGAGGTCGAGGTCGCGCCGCATCGTCGCGAGCTCCTTCGAGAGCCGGGCCTGGTCGGCGAACTCGACGATGTTCTTCCGGCGCGCCGGCGACAGCTCGCCCGCATGCTCGATCACCGACTCGAGCGAGCCGTACTGCGCGATCAGCTGGCCGGCGGTCTTGTCGCCGATCCCGGGGACACCCGGGATGTTGTCCGACGTGTCCCCCTTGAGGCCGATGAAGTCGGGGATCTGGCGCGGCGTGACGCCGTACCGGGCCAGCACCCGCTCGGGCGTGTAGACGTTCACGTCCGAGACGCCGCGCGGGGTCATCATCAGGCAGACGTTCGCGGTGCAGAGCTGGAACGCGTCGCGATCGGTCGAGACGACGCACGTGCGGATCTCCGCCTCGTCGGCGCGCGTGGCGAGCGTCGCGATCACGTCGTCGGCCTCCCACCCCTCGAACTCGAGGTTGCGGTAGCCGAACGCCTCCACGATCGGGCGGAAATGCGGGAACTGCTCGCGCAGGAGGTCGGGCATCGGTCGCCGGCCCTCCTTGTAGACGACGTCCCCCGCCTCGGCGACGGCCGCGCGATGGACGGGCCGCGAGTCCCAGGCAACGGCGACGCCCTTCGGCCGGTAGTCGGCCAGCAGCTTGAAGAGCATGTTCGTGAACCCGAGCAGCGCCCCGGTGGGCTGGCCGTCACTCGTCGCGAGCTCTTCGGGGAGGGCGAAGAACGCCCGGTAGGCGAGATTGTTGCCGTCCACCAGCACCAGCTCGCTGTCCCGCGCGGGCGCGTCGTCCAGATCCAGCTCGATGCCCGTCAGCGTCTTCGGCATTGCCCGACGGCAACGGTATCGTCAGGGCCCGATGCAGGGGATCCAGGTCGTCCCGCTCACCGAGGAGCACCGCGAGGGCTGCGCCGAGCTGCTCGCCGACCGCTACGCGCGCCAGCGTGCCGCGGAGCCGCTGCTGCCCGAGATCGAGCGGTTCGGCCCGCACATCCCCGAGACGGGAGGCGTCGTCGCCCTGCGCGGCGGGAAGCTGGTCGCGTACGTCGCCGGGGAGCTGCAGGGGGACACCGCGACCGTCGGCTTCGCGGGCTGCGCCGCCCTCGTCGCCGAGGCGGTGCGCGACTGTTTCGCGACGCTCGCGGTCGAGTGGGGCGTGCGCCGCTTCGCGGTCGCCGTGCCGGCCTCCGACCGCGACCTGCTCGACGCCTGGTTCCGCCTGGCGTTCGGCTGCCAGTTCTACTGGGGCGTCAGGCCGAGCGAGGAGATCGCCCCGGCCGGCGCCGACGTCCTGATCAGGCCTGCCACCCCGGACGATCTCGAGGCCGAGTTCGAGGCCGAACGGATCCTCTGGGAGCTCCAGACGCTCTCCCCGAGCTTCTCCGGTCGAGAGGCTCCGTCGCTCGACCAGTTCAGGGTCGAGTGGGACGAGCTCCTGGCCCAGCCGGAGACGTATGCGCCCTTCGTCGCCGAGCGCGACGGGCGCGCGGTGGGGCACTCCCTGCTCTACCACCGCCCCGCCGGCGACCTGCGCGTTCCCGAGGCGAACCTCGACCTTGCGCACATGGTCACCCTGCCGGAGGTGCGCGGCACCGGCGTCGGACGCGCGCTGACCGAGCACGCGCTCACCTACGCGGCCGTGCACGACTGTCGCTCCGTGACGATCGACTGGCGCTCGGTGAACCTGCTCGCGTCGCGGTTCTGGCCCCGCCGGGGCTTCCGGCCGCAGTACCTGCGGCTGTACCGGGCGATCCCGTAGATGCCCACCGCGACGACGATCGCCCTGTTCTCGCTGGCCGGGCTCGCGCTGGCCGTCGTCCCTGGGCCGGCGGTGACCTACATCGTCACCCAGAGCATCGACAAGGGCCGACGCGCAGGCGTGATCTCGGCGCTCGGGATCTCCGGCGGCGGTCTCGTCCACGTCGCGGCAGCCACGGCCGGCCTCTCGGCGCTCGTCGCCTCCTCCGCGACGGCGTTCACGGCCGTCAAGCTGGTCGGCGCGGCCTACCTGATCGTCGTCGGGATCCGCCGCATCCTGGCGCGTGAGACCGAGGCGGCCGAGCAGCCGGCGGCTGCTCCGCTCCGGAAGCTGTTCGCGCAGGGAGTGGTGGTGAACGTGCTCAACCCGAAGACGGCGCTCTTCTTCCTCGCGTTCCTGCCGCAGTTCGTCGAGACCTCGCGCGGCCCGGTCGCGCTGCAGGTCGCGGTGCTCGGCGCGATCTTCGTGGTGATCGCGGCGGCGAGCGACTGCGCCTACGCCCTGCTCGCGAGCATCCTGGCCGGCCGCCTCCGCGCCAGCCCACGCGCGGTCCGCGCCCAGGCGTGGGCGTCCGGCGGGATCTTCGTGGTGCTCGGCATCACGGCAGCCGCCGCGCACCGCGCCACATGACGCGGGTCCCGCTGCTCGCGGAGACGCGCGTCGTGGTCGCCGAGCTCGGCGACGGCGACGTCGTGCTCCGGCCGCCCGGGCCGCGGGCGCCGCTCGCCGATGTCGCGGCGGCGGTCAGGGAGGCGCTGCGCTTCCCGCTCGCGGGCCCGCCGCTCGCGGAGCTCGTGACGCGCGGCGGGACGGCGACGGTGGTCATCGAACAGCCGTCGCTGCCGATCCCGAGCGTGCAGCACGGGCCGAGACACGAGGCGATCGCGGCGGTCGTCGACGAGCTCGAGCGGCTCGGGGTCGCGCGGGTGACGATTCTCGTCGCAGGCGGCCTCCAGCGTCGGACCGCCCAGCGGGAGATCGCGCTGCTGGTGCCGCCCGAGTTCCGGCGCCGCTTCCACGGCCTCGTGGTCGTGCACGATGCAGAGGCGCCCGATCTCGTCGAGCTCGGCTCCAGCGGCGACGTGCCGCTCCGGGTCAACCCGGCGCTCGTCCAGACCGACCTCGTCGTGACCGTGACCGCGGCCGAGACCGTGCTCGACGGCGGGCCCGCCGCCCTGCTCGGCGCCGCCGGCAGCGAGGCGGTGCGCGCGGCGACGGCGCTGTCGCTGCTCGAAGCCGCCTCCGCCCCGGGCTGGCGGCTCGCGGTCGCGCTCGAGCGGCTGCTGGCAGCGCGAGTCCCGGTGCTCGGCGTGTCCCTGGCCCTCAACTTGCCCCGGGCCGGCGGGCCGGTCGCGGGCTACCCGCAGGATCAGGCGGCGATCGAGCGGATGCTCCGCTCCAGGACCCGTCGCACCTTGCAGCTCGCCCCCGGCGCCGTGCGTCAGCGCCTGCTCGCCCGGATCCCGCGCGAGCAGACGGCGGTGGCGGTGTACGCCGGGACCCCGTCCGTGGCGCACGCCGAGGCGCTGCTCCGCGCGACCATGTTCCGGGGCATGGAGCTGGCGGAGCCGCTCGACGCGATCGTGATCGGCATCCCCTCGACCACGCCGTTCATGCCGCGCGAGCGTCCGAACCCCGTGAGCGTCGCGTACCTCGGGCTGGGCCTCGCGCTGCGGCTCTGGCGCGACGCGCCGCCGCTTCGGCGTGGTGGCACGGTGATCCTCCTGCATCCGTTCCTGCGCCGCTTCCCCCGCCCGACCCAGACGCCCTACCGGGCGCTGTTCGCCGAGCCGCACACCGCACGCGACGTCGACTCGCTCCACGCGGCCGAGCGCGCGGCCGCGGTCGATCCGCAGGGCATCGCGGCCTATCGCACGGGCCAGGCCTGCCACCCGCTCCTGCCGTTCGCCGAGTGGAGCGCGTGCGACGTGGCGCTCGAACGGCTCGGGGCGGTGCTGGTGGCGGGCTGCCGCGACGGCCAGGCGGCCCGCCAGCTCGGCTTCGTGCCGGTGCACGGCCTCGGCGCCGCCGTCGAGATGGCGCGCAGCCGCGGTGCGCGGCGAGTCGGCTACCTGCTCGCGCCGCCGTACTTCCCGCTGCTCGGGGCGGCCTGACCCACTTCACGGCAAGGCCGCCGGCGGCTATCCTGACGGTAGGCGATGAGGCTCGCCTTCAACCGCGGCATCCGATCCGCTGATGGCCTCTACGACAGCAGGAGCCACGGATGCCGAAGGTTGCGATCACGTACGACGAAGCACGACGGCTCTCCCACGGTGCCGGGCTCGCGGTCTTCGCCGGGGGCGTCGCCGGCGCTCTCGCACGGGCCGGCCTCGAGCACTGGCTCCCGCAGCCGGGTGGCGGCTGGCCGTGGCCGACGTTCGTCGCGAACACCGCCGGCACCGCGCTGCTCGCCTACTTCGCGACCCGCCTCGGCGAGCGCCTGCCACCGGCCACGTACCGCGGCCCGCTCCTCGGAACCGGCCTCTGCGGCGCGCTCACCACCTTCTCGACGCTCCAGCTCGAGGCCCTGCAGCTGGCGCATCGCGGCCACAGCGCCCTGGCGGCGGCCTACTTCGCCGCAACGCTGGCGACAGGGCTCGCCACCATGCTCGCGATCACCAAGCTCACACGCAGGCTACGGCTCCGTTGACCGCCGCCGACTGGACGTGGCTCGCGATCCTCGGCGGCGGCGGAGCGCTGCTGCGGTACCTGGTCGACGGCTGGATCGGGCGCCGGTTCCCGGGCGAGTTCCCGCTCGGGACGTTCGCGATCAACGCGGCCGGGTCGCTCGCACTCGGCCTGCTCGTCGGCCTCGACGTCACGAAGAGCACGCTGTTCGTCTTCGGGACCGGGCTGATCGGTGCCTTCACGACGTTCTCGACCTGGCTGTTCGAGACGGTGCGCCTGGCCGAGGACGGCGAGCTGGCGGTGGCGGCGGCGAACCTCGCGGTGAGCATCGCCGTCGGCCTCGCGGCGGGCGGTGCCGGCTGGGCGCTCGGGTCGGTGCTGTGATCCGCGACTGCCTCAAGCTGACGGTCTACTTCGGGGAGAGCGACCGGGCCGGCAGCGACCTGCTGGCCGACGCGCTGTTCGACGCGTTCGAGCGCGAGTCGATCGACGCCGCCGTGCTGCTGCGGGGGACCGAGGGTTTCGGCATCAAGCAGCAGGTCCACACCGGGCGGCTCCTCACGCTGTCCGAGGATCTCCCGCTCGTCGCGGTCGCCGTCGACGAGCCGGAGCGGATCGAACGGCTGCTCCCCGTCGTGCGTTCGCTCGTCACCGGCGGGCTCGTCACCGTCGAGCGCGCCCGGCTCGCCGTCGGCCGGCCGGACGTGCAGGAGTTGCCGCCCGGCCTCGGCGAGACGGTGAAGCTGTCGGTCTCCGTCGGGCGCACCGAACGCGCCGCGGGCGGTCTCGCCCATCTCGAGACCGTCGCGCTCCTGCACCGCCACGGGCTCGACGGGGCGACGGCGCTGCTCGGCCTCGACGGGATGGTGGACGGGCGACGCCGTCGGGGCCGCTTCTTCTCGCGCAACGCAGACGTCCCGGTCGTGATCGTCGCGACCGGGTCGCGCGACGCCGTCGCGTCGGCGGCGGCAGCGCTCGGCCGGCTGCTGCAGGAGCCGCGGCTGACGCTCGAACGCGTCGACCTCTGCAAGCGGGCCGGCCGGACGATCGCCCCTCCGAGGGTGCTTGCCGACGGCGACGGCGCGCTCGACCGCTGGCAGAAGCTGACGATCTACGCCGACGAGGACGCGCGCCACGACGGCCGGTCCCTGTACCTCCAGCTGGTCCGGCGCCTGCGGGCGGAGCGGGCGCTGGGCGCGACGGCGCTGCGCGGGATCTGGGGCTTTTCCGACGGCGGCGAGCCGCACGGCGACCCGCTGCTCGCGCTGCGGCGCCGCGTCCCGGTCGTGACCACGGTGATCGACCGGCCGAGCGCGCTCCAGCGCTGGTGGCCGGTCGTCGACGAGCTCACGGCCGGGGCGGGCCTGGTCACGTGCGAGGTCGTGCCGGCGTTCCACGCGGTCGGCCCGGAGGTCAGCGTCGGCGGCCTGCGCCTGGCGCGCCCGCAGCGTTGACTACGTCTCGCCGAGGTACGTCTTGCGGACCTGCTCGTTCGTCTTCAGCGAGGCGGCGTCGTCGGCGAGCACGATCCGCCCCGTCTCGAGCACGTACCCGCGGTCGGCATGGTCGAGCGCCATCAGCGCGTTCTGCTCGACGAGGAGGATCGAGGTTCCCTGCTCGTTGATCGTCTTCACGATCTCGAAGATGCGCTCGACGAAGATCGGCGCGAG
>CAYXXE010000095.1:0-9441 GCA_964468985.1 uncultured Gaiellales bacterium
GGCAACGTCTTCCACGCCGGCGACGGCAACCTGCATCCGCTCGTCCTCTACGACGGGAAGGTCGCGGGCGAGGCGGAGCGCGCCGAGCTCGTCGCCCACCTCATCCTCGAGGCGTGTGTCGATGCGGGCGGCTCGATCACCGGCGAGCACGGCGTCGGCGCAGACAAGGCCTGCGCGATGCCGCTCCAGTTCGGGGAGAACGACCTCGCGGCGATGCAGCGGCTGCGCCGAGCCTTCGATCCCGCCGGGCTCGCGAACCCCGGCAAGGTCTTCCCCACCCCGCGCCTCTGCGGCGAGGTCCCGGGGCCGTATCGGATCCATCCGCTGGAGCTGGCCGGTGTCGCCGACCGCTTCTGAGGCCGCCGGCATGCTCGAGTACGAGCCGGGCGACCTCACCTGCATCGTCGAGGCGGGGCTCCGACTCTCCGAGTTGCAGGCCGTGCTCGCCGGGCAGGGTCAGCGGCTGTCGCTCGACCCGCCCGGCGACCCGACGCTCGGCGAGTGCCTCGTCGACGACCTGTCCGGCCCGCTGCGCCACCGGTTCGGGACGATGCGCGACCTCGTGCTCGGCGTCACCGTCACCCTGCCGGACGGCCTGCGCGCGAGCTCGGGCGGCAAGGTCGTGAAGAACGTCGCAGGCTACGACCTGGGCAAGCTGTTCTGCGGCTCGCGCGGCAGGCTCGGGTCGGTGGAGCGCCTCGCGTTGAAGCTGCATCCGCGCCCGGCTGCCGCCTCGACGGTCGCGATCGCCGCCGACCGCTGGCCCGAGCTCCACCGGTCCACGCTCGTGCCGAGCGCGGTCGACCTCGCCGACGGGCGCGCCTTCGTCCTCTTCGAGGGCCATCCCGACGCCGTCGCCGCGCAGGCGAAGGCCCTCAGGGGCGAGCCGGCCGACCCGTGGGAGGAGCTGCGCGAGTTGCAGGCGCGACTGCCCGGCCGCGCGCGGTGGGACGGCGAGGCCGCGCCGCTCGTCCGGCCGGGCCCGCGGGTCGCCTACGCGGCGGAGCGGGTCGAGCAGCCGTGGAGCCCGCTGGCCGAGCGCGTCCTGGAGTCTCTGTGCCGGGCCTGATCGCCGACCCGGCGCTGCTCGCCGACTGCGTCCACTGCGGCTTCTGCCTGCCGACGTGCCCGACGTACACGCTCTGGCACGAGGAGATGGACTCGCCACGCGGCCGCATCCACCTGATGGACGCGATCGTCGACGGGTCGCTGGCGCTCACCGACACCGTGGCCGGGCACTTCGACCGCTGCCTCGGGTGCATGGCCTGCGTCACCGCCTGCCCCTCGGGGGTGCAGTACGACCGGCTGATCGAGACGACCCGCGACTACATCGAGCGGAACCGCAGGCGCGACCCCGGCGAGCGGCTCCTGCGCACGCTCATCTTCGCCGTGTTCCCGCACCGGCGGCGTCTGCGGGCCGCGCTCGCGCTGCGGCGGCTGCCGGCGCCCGGCCCGCTGCGGCCTCTCTCCGCCGTCGCGCCGCCCTGGACGAGCGCGGCGTGGCCGCCCGAGCACCTCCCCGGAGCCGGGCCACGGGTCGCCGTGCTCGCCGGCTGCGTGCAGAGCGTGGTCTTCGGCGACGTGAACGCCGCAACCGCGCGGGTGCTCGCAGCCGACGGCTACGACGTCCACGTGCCGCGCTCGCAGGGCTGCTGCGGCGCGCTTCACGCGCACGCGGGACGGCTCGACGAGGGCGTCGCGCGCGTCCGGAGGCTCGCCGAGGACCTGTCGGGCTACGACCTGGTCGTCAGCAACGCCGCCGGCTGCGGCTCGCACCTGAAGGACCACGGGATCGAGAACGCGGTCGACGTGTCGGAGCTGCTCGCCGCCCCGTCGCCGACCCGCGCCGAGCGCCACCCGCTCGAGCTGACGGTCGCCTTCCAGGACTCGTGCCACCTCAGGCATGCGCAGCGCATCGAGAGCGAGCCCCGGGCGGCGCTACGGCAGATCCCCGGGCTGACCGTGCTGGAGCCCGGCGAACAGGAGCTCTGCTGCGGCAGCGCGGGCATCTACAACCTCGTCCAGCCCGAAGCCGCGCGGACGCTCGGCGACCGTAAGGCTTCGAACGTGCTCGCCACGCAGCCCGACGCTTACGCGAGCGGCAACCCCGGCTGCCTCGTCCAGGTCACCGCCGCGCTCCGCCGGGCCGGCCGGCCCCTGCCGGCCTTCCACCCGGTCGAGCTGATCGACGCCTCGATCCGGGGGCTCGACGCCCGCGAGCTGCTCGAGCAAGCGCGCCGCTGAGACGGGGCGGCACCCCGGCGCCGAAGGCCTGCTCGGCCGGCCGAGAGGCCCACTACCGAAGCGAAGCCCAGGGCTCCTCGCCCGAGACGTCGACGAGGCCGTAGCCGCCCTCGCCGAGGGACGGGCCGATCACGACCTGCAGGTGGGCGGTCACGTCGCCGTCGTTGTACGAGGCGTGCACGACGCCGGCGTCGAGGTAGACCGAGTCGCCCGCGGTGAGCGTCGTCGAGTCGTGCTCGATGTACTGGGTGACGGCGCCCTGCCTGACGATGATCATCTCCTCCTGGCCGTCGTGGCGATGGAACGCGTGCCCCTCGCCCGGCTCGAGCGTGACGTCCATCACGACCAGCTGCGCCGAGTGGGTGTTGGCGGGCCGGCAGCGCCAGCCGATCGTCCCCCAGTCGAACTGCTCCTGCTCGACATCGCTCTGCCTGACGAAGGTGCTCATCTCTCTCCTTTGGTCGGAATCGACTTGAAGCGGCGCAGGTTCTCGGTCATGGCGACCTCGGTCGGCAGACGCTCCATCGAGGACGCGCCGAAGAAGCCGACCACTCCTTCCGTGTTCGCGATCACGTAGGCGGCGTCGTCCGGCTCGGCGATCGGGCCGCCGTGGCAGAGCACGAGGATCTCGGGGTTCACGCGCTTGGCGGCGTCGTGCATCGCCTGCACGAGCGGGACACACTGCTCGAGCGTCTTCGCCGTCGACGCCCCGATCGCGCCGCCCGTCGTCAGCCCCATGTGCGGGACGAGCACGTCGGCGCCCGCCTCGGCCATCGCCGTCGCCTCGTCCTCGTCGAAGACGTACGGAGCCGTGAGGAAGTCGCGCTCGTGGGCGAGCCGGATCATGTCGACCTCCAGGCCGTAGCCCATCCCGGTCTCCTCGAGGCCGATCCGGTACGTGCCGTCCATCAGGCCGACGGTGGGGAAGTTCTGGACGCCGCTGAAGCCGATCCGACGGAGCTCGTCGAGGAAGACCGGCATCAGCCGGAACGGGTCGGTGCCGCAGACGCCCGCCAGCACCGGCGTGTCGCGCACGACCGGCAGCACCTCGCGTGCCATGTCGACGACGATCTCGTTCGCGTCCCCGTACGGCATCAGCCCCGCCAGCGAGCCGCGCCCGCCCATCCGGTAGCGGCCGCTGTTGTAGATGATGATCAGGTCGGCCCCGCCGGCCTCGGCCAGCTTCGCCGACAGGCCGGTGCCCGCCCCGGCGCCGATGACCGGGACGCCGGCGGCGACCTGCGCCCGGAGGCGCGCGAGCGCGTCGGCCCTCGAGATCACGCGGCCGCCCGGATCAGCTCGTCCAGCCGCTCGGCCATCGCGTCGGCGAACGCCGGATCGTTCACGTCCTCCGGCCGCTCGTGCACCTCGACCGACGGAGCGAGCGTCTCGCGGAGGCCGGCACGGAGCGCCTCGTCGGCCGCCGCGTCGTAGAAGGGCTGGCCCTCGACGGCGATCATCGAGACGCCGCCGAGCGGGATGAAGAGCACCGTCGGGCCCGTGGCGGCCGAGAGCTTCCGGCCGATGATCCGGCCGAGCTCGGCGCACTCGTCGGGTGTCGTCCGCATCAGCGTCACCGTCGGGTTGTGGACGTAGAGGTTCCGGCCCTCGAACCGGGCGGGGAGCGACTCGCGCGGGCCGAAGTTGACCATGTCGAGGGCGCCGAGCGACACGACCTGGGGCAGTCCGGCGGCGCCGGCGGCCTCGAGCCGGTCGGGCCCGGCCGACAGCACGCCGCCCACGAGCTCGTCGGCGAGCTCGGTGGTCGTGACGTCGAGGACACCGGCGAGGAAGCCGCCCTGCACGAGGGCCTCGAGCGACCGGCCGCCCGCCCCGGTGGCGTGGAACACGAGCACCTCGTAGCCGAGCTCCTCGAGGCGCTCGCGCGCCCGGGTCACGCACGGCGTGGTCACGCCGAACATCGACGCGGCGACCAGCGGCTTCGTCTCGAGCGGCGGCACCGTCGCCTTCACCATCCCGGCGATCGCTCCGGCCGCATTCGCCATGATCCGCGCCGAGACGCGGTTGACGCCCGAGATGTCGACGACCGAGTACATCATCGTCACGTCGACGGCGCCGACGTACGGACGGGTGTCGCCCGACGCCAGGGTCGAGACCATCAGCTTCGGCAGGCCGACCGGCAGGGCGCGCATGGCCCGGGTGGCGATCGACGAGCCCCCCGACCCGCCGAGCGCGAGCACGCCCTCGAGGCGCCCCTCCGCCAGGAGCCGCAGCGCGATCGCCTCGGCGCCCGCCGCCATCGCAGCGACGGCCTCGCCGCGGTCGCCACGGGCCGCCAGCTCGCCGACATCGGCGCCACCGGCGTGCGCGACCTCGACGCGCGAGATGTCCGGCGTGATCCCGACCGGCTCGTGCACGCCCGCGTCGACGACGACCACGTCCACCCCGTGCTCGAGCAGACGGTCGCGGAGAAAGGCGTACTCGACACCCTTCGTGTCGAGCGTCCCGAGCAGGGCGACGGCCATTACGAGCGCCCGGCGAGCGGCTCGACGCCCAGGTAGCGCCGCTGCAGCTCCATGTCGGTCGAGAGCGCGGCCGCGGTCGTCTCGGCCGCGATCGTGCCCGCGACCATGACGAGCTGACGGTCGGAGATCGCCGTCGCGACGCCGAGGTTCTGCTCGATCAGCAGGATCGCCAGGCCCTCCTCGGCGAGCCGCTTGAAGGTGTCGACCATCTGCTCGATGATCGCGGGGGCGAGCCCCTCCGACGGCTCGTCCATGACGAGGAGCGTCGGATTGGTGAGCAGGGCGCGGCCGATCGCGAGCATCTGCTGCTCGCCGCCCGAGAGCTGGGCGCCGCCGTTGCGCTTGCGCTCGGCGAGGCGCGGGAAGAGCTCGTAGACCTTCTCGGGCGTCCACCGTTTCGACTGGTCGCGCGAGGCGATCATGCGCAGGTGCTCGTCGACGGACAGCGACGGGAACAGGCGGCGTCCCTGCGGCACGTAGCCGATACCGAGCTGCGCGATCTTGTACGACGGCCGCCCGACGAGCTCCGTGCCGTGGAAGCGGATCGAGCCCGTGACGCGGGCGGGCGGGATGCCGAGGATCGCGTTGCAGAGGGTCGTCTTGCCCATCCCGTTGCGGCCGACGATCGACGTCGAACCGCCGGCGAGCTCGAAGGAGACGCCCTCGAGCGCCTGTGCCGGCCCGTAGAAGGCGTCGACGCCGTCGACTGCCAGCAGCGGCTCAGGCATCCGGCTGGTGCCCCCGTCCGAGGTACAGGTCGTGAACCATCTGGTTGGCGCGGATCTCGTCGGGCGTTCCCTCGACGATCACGCGGCCGTCGTGCATCATCGTCACGCGCTGGGCGACCCGTAGCGCGACATCCATGTCGTGCTCGATCAGGATCAGCGTGATCGACTCATCGAGCGCCAGCAGCAGCTCGGTCAGCGCGACGCGCTCGCCGCGCGACAGGCCCGAGGCGGGCTCGTCGAGCATCATCAGCTTCGGGTTCGAGGCGCGCGCCATGCCGATCTCGAGCTGGCGCTGCTCGCCGTGGGAGAGCGAGCCGACGAGCGTCTGCTCGCGCCCCTCGAGGCCGACGAGCCGGGCAAGCTCGACCGCGCGCTCGCGGAGCTCCGCGTCGCGGCGCGACCGCACGGGGCGAAGGTGGCCGCTCTGCACGCCGAGCGCCGCGAGGTACAGGTTGTCCTCGACCGAGAGGCCGAGGAACGAGCGGGACTTCTGGTAGGTGCGGCCCATCCCGAGCTTCGCGCGCGTCCGCGGCGGAAGCCCGGAGACCTCGTAGCCGAGGAACTCGATCGAGCCGGCGCTCGGCGGCACGTCACCGGAGATGACGTTGAAGAGGGTGGTCTTGCCGGCCCCGTTCGGGCCGAGGATGGCGCGCCTCTCGCCGTGAGCGACGTCCAGGTCGACGTCGCTCACGGCCACGAGGCCACCGAACCGCCGGCCGATCCCCCGGAGACGGAGGATCGGCGCGGCGTGCTCGGGTGCTGCTTCCGGCGTCAAGCGGATCGCTCTAGCCGGTGACCTTCGGGACGATCTCCTTGCCGATCCACGGCAGGCTGCGCTTCACGCAGGCCGGCGCGGTGCGACCGGGGGCGGGAGTCGTCGGGCTGAACGTGCCGCCGAACGTCTGGGTGACGCCCGGGACCTCGCCCACCGTCTTGATCGCCAGCTTGCCGCCCTTCAGGTACAGCTGCTGGTAGAAGACGTTGATCACCGCCTGGCGGTTCTGGTCGAGGTAGAGCGGCCCGTACGGCGTGGCCAGCTTCACCTTGCCGATTGCCGCCTGGAGTGCCTTCTCGCCGCCGGAGATGTCGCCACCGACAGCCTTCAGCCCTTCGAGCAGGCCCCACGTGTTGACGTAGTAGCCGTACGTGAAGGTCGACGACGCCTGCGGAGCAGCCGCGCCGAACGGCGGGATGGTCTTGAAGACCTTGCCGACCTCGGCGTTGTAGGCCTTCGCGGCCGGAGTCGCCAGGTCGCCGGCCGTGCCTGCGCCGCCGACATACGCGCCGGCGACCCGGGTGCCGAGCTGCTGGAACTCACCCGGGGTGCCCCAGAACAGGTTGCCGATGAACTTCTTGCCGTCGATCGGCCCGTGCGCCTGCTCGTACGCCTTCAGGAACGGGATGAGCCCCGCCCCACCGACCGCGACGAACGTGCCGTCGACGTTGGTGGGCAGCTGCTGTGCGTACGACGAGTAGTCGGTCGTGTTCAGCGGCGGGAACACCCGCTTGGTGATCTTGCCGCCCACGGCGCAGAACTCGGCGATGAAGCCTGCGGTCGACGTCCAGCCGAAGCTGTAGTCGTCCGAGACCACGGCCGCCGTCTTCCAGCCGAGCTTGTGGTACGCGAGGTCGCCGAGGCCGGCGTTCCACATCGCCCCGTCGCCGTTGAAGCGGAAGAAGTTCGGGGCACGCACCTTGAGGGTCGTGTCCTGTGCGCCGGCGGCGCCGTCGACGAACGTCTTCGTGAGGTGCTGCTTCGCGTAGTTGGCGACCGCGATCGACTCGTCACCCGACAGCGGGCCGATCATGATGTCCGCTCCCAGCTGCTCCATCAGGCGCTTCGTCTCGGAGATCGCCTTGTCCGCGCTGTCGTTCGAGCACCCGACACCGACCAGCTGCAGCGGATGCCCGTTGATCGAGGCGCCCGTCCAGCCGCTGCGCGGCTTGTTCGGGTTGACCGCCTTGCCGCCCGCGAACTGGGCGATCGCGGTGACGACACCGGCGAGGTCCTGGTTGTCGAACGAGCCGAAGGCTCCCTGACAGTCGGACAGCACGCCGATCTTGATCGGGGTCGCCGCCTTGGTGCGCGCCGTCGCAGACGTCGTCGCGATCGCGGCCACGGCCACGACCCCGACGAGTGCTGCGAGCGGAAGCGCCTTCCACTTGCCTTTGAGAGCACGCATTCCTATGCCCTCCTCCTTTCGAACCGATTGGATTGTCCTGCGACCTGGAACTCAGAAACCGACCAGGAAACCGACTTGGGGGACGCACCGTGCCATGCCTCTCGGGGGTCCATCTCCTCCTTTCAGGTGGTGGGCTCGGGCGTGCCGCCCGCGACCGTCGATGGGTCGGGGGGGCCCTGGTTGCGGCCCGAAACGTAGGTGAGCGCGCGCTCCCAGATCCCGATCAGGCCGCCCGGCGAAACGAGGACGATGACCAGGAAGATCGCGCCGATGAGCGTCGCGAAGCGCGGCCCGATGAAGCTGATCTGCTGGGAGTAGTTGTTCAGGATGACGAAGAAGAGCGCGCCGATCCAGGCCCCTTCGATGCGGTAGAGGCCGCCGACGACCGCGATCACGAGGACGTTGATCGTGTTGGCGAGCCCGATCGAGGTCGGGTCGATGTGGCCGTTCCACCAGACGAAGAGGACACCGCCGATCGCGGCGATGAACCCGGCGAAGCCGAACGCGATCGTCCGGTGCAGCGCCACGTTGTAGCCGAGCGAGGACATTCGCACGGGGTCGTCGCGCAGCCCCTGCAAGGTGAGCCCGAAGGGTGTCCGCACGATGTAGCGCAGCAGGGCGTAGACGGCGATCGCGGCGCCGAGCGCGACGTAGTAGAGGCGGTTCTGGTGCGCGGACGCGACGCCGATCAGCCCGGGTGTCGGGATCCCGCTGATCCCGCCGAAGCCCGAGACGTCCGTCACCTGACCGAACGACAGGTTCGCGATCACCGAGTAGGTGAGCGTGATCATCAGGAAGTAGATGCCGACGCTCCGGCTCGCGAGAGCGCCGAAGAGCACGGCGACGACGACCGCGATGAGGATGCCGAGGATGACGCCCCACCACGGGTCCCAGCCCAGGTTCAGACCCTTCGTGTTCCCGTTCGTGGTCGCGTTGCCGACGACGAACCCGGCGATGCCGTACACCGCCACCTGCCCGAGCGAGAGCATCCCGCCGTAGGCCGAGAGGAAGATCAGGCTGGCGGCGACGACGCCGAGCAGCAGCACGTCGGTGAGCAGGGTCCCGATCCAGTAGCCGGACAGGAACAGCGGCGCGGTGAGCGCGAACAGCAGGGTGAGCCCGGCGACACCACGGTCCGTGGTCATCGTGAGCCTCATGCGGGCCTCCCGAACAGGCCGAGCGGCCGCACGGCGAGCACGATCGCGACCAGCACGAACGTGAAGATGATCGAGTAGTAGGTGTAGTTCTCCGGCAGGTACGCGGCCGAGAAGTTGCTCGTCATGCCGAGCAGCACGGAGCCGATCGCGGCCCCGCCGAGGGAGCCCATGCCGCCGATGATCACGACGACGAGCGAGTAGAGCAGCCAGTTCGCGTCGACGCCGGGGGCGAGGCTCGCGAACGAGCCGCCGATCACGCCGCCGAGGCCGGCCAGCGCCGAGCCGACCGCGAACGCGATCGCGAAGGTCAGCTGGATGTTGATGCCGAGCGCCGACACCATCGCGCGGTCGTCGACGCCGGCGCGGATCACCATGCCGGTGCGGGTGCGCTTGAGCCACACCCACAGCAGGCCGCCGATCGCCAGCGCGATGCCGAGGATGACGAGCCGCGTCAGGGTGTACTGGATCCCGGAGACGCGGAGGTTGACGAACTTGTCGAAGTTCCGTGGCCAGGAGACGTCCTCGGCGACGCCGCCGAAATGCGCCAGCATCTGGTCGGCCAGGATGATCGAGACGGCGATCGTGATCAGCGCCTGCCGCAGGTCCTGGCCCTGGTTCCAGCGCAGGAACAGCTGCTGCATGA
>CAYXXE010000096.1:0-9369 GCA_964468985.1 uncultured Gaiellales bacterium
CCCGGTCGAGCGGCGACGCCGACGGCAGGAAGCGCTCGTCGGCGGCGTGCACGGTCGCGGTGAGCGAGCGGGCGACATCGGTGCGGTGCTCGTCGGAGACCAGCTCGTTCGTCCGCCAGGCCAGCCTGGGCGACGGCAGGCGGGTCACCAGCAGCTCCTCGTCGGCGGCGCGACGGGCAGCGTGCAGGGCGCGACGCGCCTGCCAGTCACGATACGGGTGGAAGCTGCGCCGGGGCATGCCGTCACGGTAGGGCGCGCCGTCTCAGCACCGGCTCAGGATTCGGGCCTCGGCACTCAAGATCGTCTCAAGACGGCCCGACGAGCCGGTAGCCGGCGCCGGGCTCCGTCAGCAGGTAGCGCGGCCGGGTCGGGTCGGGCTCGAGCTTGCGACGCAGCTGCGACATGTAGACGTGGAGGTAGTTGGACTCGTCGCCGTACGCCGGCCCCCACACCTCACGCAGGATCGCGCGGTGGGTCAGCAGCTTGCCCTCGTTCTGCGCCAGCAGGCGCACGATGCCGAACTCGGTCGGCGTCAGGTGGACGCGCTCCCCGTCGACGTCCACCGTCTGCTTGTCGAGATCGACGCGCAGCGAGCCGATCATCAGGACCGGTTCCCCGGGCGGCCCGGCCCTGCGCAACGCCGCCCGCAGCCGGGCGAGCAGCTCGCCGATCGCGAACGGCTTCGTGACGTAGTCGTCGGCGCCCGCGTCGAGGGCGGCGATCTTCTCCTCCTCGTCGCCGACCGCCGAGACGATCAGGATCGGCGCCTCGCTCCAGGTGCGGAGCACACGGCAGACGTCGGTCCCGGTGCCGTCCGGCAGCCTCAGGTCGAGGATGACCGCGTCGGGCGGGGCGAGCGCGGCAGCCGCCAGCCCGGCCTCGGCGGTGGCCGCGGTCTCGACCTCGTAGCCGGCCCCGCGCAGGTTCGTCGACAGGGCGCGCAGGAACTGCGGCTCGTCGTCGACGACGAGGATCCGCTCGGTCACGACCCTGCCCGCGCGGGGATCGCCTCGGCCGGAAGGGTGAGGCGGGCGATCGTGCCGCCGCCCTCGCGGGCGAACAGCTCGACGCCGCCGCCGTTCACGGCGGCGAAGCCGCGCGCGATCGCCAGCCCGAGACCGGCGCCGCCGGCGCTCGCCGAGCCCGATCCGCGCGCGAACGGCTCGAACAGCCCGGCGGCATCGTCGTCGCCGAGCCCGGCGCCACGGTCGAGCACGTCGATCGCCACGACGCCCGCTGCTGCCGCCGCCCGGACGTCGACCGTTCCCTGGCCCGAGAACTTGAGCGCGTTCTCGAGCAGGTTCACGAGCGCGCGCTGGATCTGGAAGGCATCGACGCGGACGGCCGGCAGATCGTCCGGCAACTCGACGCCGACGCGGCCGCGCTCGCCGACTTCGTCCAACGACTGCGTGACGAGATCGTCCACCGCCCAGAGCTCGGGGTGCGGCCGCGCCGCCTCGGCCTGCAGGCGCGAGAGGTCGAGCAGGTTGGTGACGAGGCGCACGAGGCGGTCGACCTCGAGGCGGATCGTCTCGAGCAGCTCGGCCCGGTCGGCTGCGGAGAGGTTCAGATCGTCGCTCTCGAGACCGCCGACCGCCGCCGTCATCGTCGCGAGCGGCGTGCGGAAGTCGTGTGAGAGCGCCTGGAGGATCGCCGTCTTCAGGCGGTCGGAGCGCCGGAACGCCTCACTCTCCCGCGCCGCCTCCTCGAGCCGCCCGCGCTCCCGCGCCGTCTCGACCAGAGCCTCGAGCGCCGCCTCGAAGCGCTCACGCCCGACGGTGTCGGCGCCGGCGAGCACGCGATCCGACCGCTGCCGCAGGTCGTCGAGCAGCTCCTCGGCGTCGCGCACGAGCAGCAGCTCGGCCGCCGCGTCGGAGAGGAGGGCCGTTTCGCGCCCTCGCTGCTCGGCCTCGAGCGCGCGGCCCTTGGCGCGGGTCGCGAGGTTCGAGACGACGACCGCAGTCGCCACGTAGACGCCGAGCGCCGTCCAGTTGCGCCCGTCGGCGAGCCGCAACGTGAGGAGCGGCGGCAGGAAGAAGAAGTTGTAGGCCAGCATCGAGACGACCGCGACGGGCACGGCGTACGCGGCGCCCCAGACGATCGCCGCCACCATCACCGCCGGCACGTAGAGCACACCGAGGCTCAACACCGGCGCGATCGGACGGAGGGCGTAGATCAGGCCGGTGGCGGCGGCGACGGCCGCGATCGACCCGGCGACGGGCACAGCACGGTGGCGCATGAGGATGACCGTAGCGGCAGTGAGCCTGGATCCACCGAGACGCGTGATCGCGAGGCGTTCGGCTGGGCCGTCAGGACGGGGCGCGGACGGGCCGGACGGGCGCATCGCCCGCGCAGATCGGTGGATCCGGGCCTAGTACAGGCCGTCGCCGCGCGCGTAACGCTCGGCCCGCGCCCGGTCGTACTCCTCCGCGTCGAACGAGGGGTCGTTCAGGGAGCGGAGGATCTCGCCGGAGCTCGGGAGCTCCGAGCGATCGATGTGGCGCTCGGGGTTCCAGAGATCGGAGCGGATGAGCGCCTTCGAGCACTGCGTGTAGGCCTCGGCGATCGACACGACGATGCCGAGGCGCGGCACCGACCCACCGACCGCCGACGGCGCGAGCAGCTCCGGATCGTCGGTGATCACGCCGGTCCCGTTGACGCGGAACGAGTCGCCCACCCCCGGGATCAGGAACAGCAGCCCGATCGACGGGTCGGCGAGCAGGTTGGTGAGCGTGTCGGCGATGCGGTTCCCCGGCCGGTCGGGCATGAGCAGCGTGCGCTCGTCGAGGATGCGCACGAACCCCGCCGGGTCGCCGCGCGGCGAGACGTCGATGCCGCCGTCCGGGAGCTTCGTCGCCACGCAGACGAACGGCGAGCGCTCGACGAACTGCCGGGTCAGGGCGTTCAGGCGATCGGCGAGCTTGGAGACGACCAGCTCGGAGGGCTCCCCGATGATCGCGCGCAGCTCGGCCTCGGTGGTGACCGTCCGCGTGACGTCCACGAGCGACACGCTAGCCGTCGCGGTGACGCCTTGCGACACGGCTCGCTCCGCGACTTGCGCTGCAGGGCCACCACCGCCACGATTCGTCCGTGCCCGATACGGTGATTGAGCGCTCCGAGGCAGTGGCCCTACTCTTCATGGTGAGTGACATTTCGGCCACGTTGACGAACATCGAACGACTGCTGGGAGAAGACGATGGCGAAGAAGAAGCTGACGAAGGCTGAGCGCGACGAGCGCGACGAGCGGCATGCACGGGTGCTCGCGAATGTCCAGCGGGCACGCGAGCTGGCCGAACGGGCGCAGGCGAAGCTGGACGCGGACTCGGCGCGATAGGCAAGGTTCCCGCCGACGCGTCGTAGTTCGCCGGGGCCGCGACCCGCGCCCGCCCCGATGGCGCGGTACCAGCGTGTGGAGATCGTCAGGGCGCCACCGAACACGCGCAGGACCGACAACGTGGCGGGAAAGGAGCGCAGGCGTTGGGAACGACGAAGCTCACCGGACGTACGCTGACACGCGCCGACTGGCTGCGCCTCTCCGGCTTCGGGTCGGGGGTACTGCTGCTGCACCTGCTGGGCTGGGGGCTGTTCGTCTTCTACGCCCGGCATGACCCCGCGCTCGCCGGCGTCGGGACGCTGGCGTACACCTTCGGCCTGCGTCACGCCTTCGACGCCGACCACATCGCGGCCATCGACAACACGACGCGGAAGCTCCTGCAGGACGGCGACCGGCCGCTCGGCACAGGCTTCTTCTTCTCGCTCGGCCATTCGACGATCGTCTTCGGGCTGGCGACGGGCCTGGCGCTGGCCTCGAAGGCGGTCGGGGCACGCCTCCCCGGCCTCCAGAGCGCCGGCGGCATCGTCGGCGTCTCCGTCTCGGGCTGCTTCCTGCTTCTGATCGGCATGCTCAACCTCGCCGTCCTGCTCGACGTGCTCGGAGTCGCCCGGCGCCTGCGGCGCGGATCCTTCGACGCGCAGGAGCTCGAGTCGGCGCTCGCCCGGCAGGGGCTGCTCAGCCGCACGCTCCTGCGCAGGATCGGCGACCGGATCGACGCGAGCTGGAAGATGTATCCCGTCGGGGTGCTGTTCGGGCTCGGGTTCGACACTGCCACCGAGATCGGCCTGCTCGCGCTCGCGGCCGGCGTCGCCACCCATCACGTGCCGTTCCTGGCGGTGATCTCGCTGCCGCTGCTGTTCGCCGCCGGGATGAGCCTGCTCGACACGATCGACGGAGCGTTCATGAGCAGCGCCTACGCCTGGGCGTTCGCAAGCCCGGTGCGGAAGGTCTACTACAACATCACCGTCACCGGCCTCTCGGTCGCGGTCGCGCTCGTCATCGGCACCGTCGAGCTCCTGCAGGTGACGGCGGCCCGCCTCTCGCTCGGCGGCGGCTTCTGGACATTCCTCGCGGCTCTCGACTTCGGCAACCTGGGCTACGTCGTCGTCGGGATGTTCGCCCTGACCTGGGTGGGCTCGGTCACCTACTGGAACGTGCGTCGCGTCGAGGAGCGCTGGAGCGCGCCGCTCGGGACGGCGGACCGAGCCGACGAGCCCGGCCCTCACCGGCGGGCGTAAGCACCACTCACCCGTCGACGGCTGCTTGCCAGTGCGGTGCGTGCCGTCGAATGTGCGTCTCGGCGGCCGCCCAGATCTCGAGGTGGCCCTCGGCGAGCAGTCGGGCGTAGGGCGGCTCTCCACGCGGGCCGAGGTCGCGGATGAGCTGTGCCTCGCGGCCGCAACGCTCGACCGCGACGGCCAGTATGTCGCGGGGAAAGCCGGCGGCCCCGTAGCCCTCACGGAAGACGCCGATGCGATGCCTCGTCGCTTCGAGGCCGAGCCGCGAATGCGGGAGCAACGGGACGAAGCTCAGGAGCGCCCAGGCGAGATCCCAGGCGAGCCGTCCCGGGGCGGCCAGATCCCAGTCGATGAACGCCCACCCCGCCACACCGCGAACGAGGTTCCAGGGGGCCAGGTCGTTGTGACAGAGCACCTCGCCCGGCCCGCGGGGATCGCCGCCGCGATCGGACCAGGGCCGACCCGCCGGCGACGGAAAGTCCACGACGGCCTGGTGGTAGCGGCGAATGAGGGCGGCGACCTCCGCCAACGGCCGGTCCTCGGCGACGAGGTCGAAGTGATCCGGCCAGACCACCTGACCGTCGACGAACGTGAGGATCTCGCGCCCCCGCTCGTCGATGCCGATCGCACGCGGCGCACCGTCGAACCCGCGCCGTTCCAGGTGCCCCAGCAGCGCATGGACCGACGGCGTCCACGGGCCGGTGGGACGCCGGACGGTGGAGCCGACCTTCACGACCTCGGCGCTCGTGTTCCCGCCTGTCAGCGGCTCTTCCATGCGCTCATGGTGCCCTCGAAGCCGAACGCGCGCGTATTCGGTGCGCTCGGCTACACGCCGCCCCGCACGGTGACGACGAGCAGGATCAGCGAGAGCGCCGACGTCGCGACCACGGTCGCGCCCGCGACGAGGTTGAAGATGCGGCCGTTGCGGTACTTGCCCATCACCTCGGCGCTGGCCGACAGCCGCCACACGAAGTAGAGCGTGATCGGCAGGAGCACCCCGTTCACGGCCTGCACACCGACCAGCAGGCGGAACACCGGGATGCCGGGGATCATCGCGACGACCGCCCCGATGATCACCAGCGTCGTGACGACACCGACGAAGACGGGTGCTTCGCGCGGTGTCCGCGAGACGCCGCGCTCGAAGCCGAACGTCTCCGAGATCACGTAGGCGGCCGTCACCGGCAGGACGGCGGCGGCGAGCAGGCTGGCGCCGAGCAGGCCGACCGCGAACAGCACCTCGGCGAAGCGGCCCGCGAACGGCGCGAGCGCCTTGGCGGCCTGCGCCGCGTTGGTGACGTTGTGGATGCCGTGCAGGTAGAGGGTGGCGGCGGTGGCGACGATGATGAAGCTCGCGACGAGGTTCGCGAAGATCGAGCCGGTGACGACCTCGGCCCGCTCACCCGCGAGCTCGTCGGGCCCGATGCCGCGCTCGACAACCGCCGACTGGACGTAGAGCTGCATGAACGGCGTGATCGTCGTGCCGGCGGTGGCCACGAACAGGAGGATGTAGCCGGGCGAGGTCTGGATGTGCGGCGCCACGATCGCCGTGCCCACCTTGCCCCAGTGGGGATGCGCCAGGATCGCCGCGATCGGGTAGGCGAAAAACGGGATCGTCATGACCACGAAGATCCGCTCGGCCAGCTTGTACGACCCGCGAACGAGCAGCGTCCACACCGCGATCGCCGCGATCGGCACCGAGATCTGTACGGGGATGTGCGCGAGCCCGAGCGCGGCACCGATGCCGACGAACTCCGAGATGCAGATGCCGAGGTTGGCGACCAGCACGCTCGACGTCGCGAAGAGCGCCCAGCGGATCCCGTACTGCTCGCGCACCAGGTCGGCCAGGCCCTTGCCGGTGACCGCCCCCATCCTGGCTGCCATCTCCTGGACGACGATCAGCGAGACGGTGATCACCACCATCATCCACAGCAGGTCGTAGCCGTACCGGGCGCCGACCGACGAGTACGTGGCGATACCGCCCGCGTCGTTGCCGGCGTTGGCGGCGATCAGCCCCGGGCCGAGAAACGCAAGTGCGGCGAAGAGCTTGTTGCGCCGGCTCCAGCGGCGGAGCCGGAGCCGGTTCGTGGGGGCACGCACAGCATCAATCCTCGTCCAGGCTGAAGCGGCGCCGCCAGCCACGCGGGAGCACGAGCTCGAGGACGTCGTCGACCGTCACCACGCCCTGCAGGCGCTCGTCGGCATCGACGACGCCGACGACCGTCAGGTCGAAGTCGGTCATCAGGCGGGCGATCTCCTCGACGTCGGTGTCGACCGTGACGGTGCGCGGCGGCGGCGCGAGCTCGGTCATCACCGCGGCCGGGTCGGCCCGCACGAGGTCGGCGAGCGGGATCGCGCCGAACAGCCGGCGCTGGGTGTTCATCACGAACACGGTCTCGAGCGTCTCGGCCGCGGCCCGCGAGAGGCGCAGGCGGGCGAGCGCCTCGCCGGCGGTGGACTGGCCGTAGACGCAGACGAACTCGGGGCTCATCAGGCCGCCCGCCGTGGCGGGATCGTGGCCGAGCAGGGTCCGCACGCGGCGGCGCTGCACCGTCGCGAGCAGCCCGATGATCCGCTCGCGGCGCTCCTCGTCGACCTCCGCCAGCACGTCGGCCGCGTCGTCGGGCTCCATACGGCCGAGCACGGCCGCAGCCTCCTCGTCGGAGCGATCCTCGAGCAGCTCGCCGGCATGCGAGTCCTCGAGCTCCTCGAAGAGGTCGGCCTCGAGCTCGGGATCGGCGTGGACGGCGGCCAGGATCTCGTCGCCCTCGGGCGCCGGCGCGGCCTCGACGAGGTCGGCGATCTGCGCCGGGTGGAGCCGGACGAGCTTCGGATGCGGCACTCGGAGGCGCACCGTCGGGACGTGGCCGGTGAACGGCTCGACGTTCGCCCAGTCGAGCAGCCGAACCCCGTCGCCGAGCCGGTCGGCGTAGCGGCGGGGCACGACGCGCCTGACGATCCCGCGCGGGCCGACGTCGACGCCCACGACCCGCCACCAGCCCTCGAGGCGCGCGAGCTCGATGTCGTTCGCACGGCGCAGACGCGCACCGTCGACGTCGATCAACTGGTGGTCGAGCACGTCCTTGCGCAGCAGCACCTCCTGCGGGCGGCGCTCGAACGGGCGCAGGTCGAGCCGGTCGGTCGTCAGCGTCAGCCCGTCCTCCCCCAGCTCGGCGATCGAGTCGCCCGGCACGAAGACGGGGCGTCCCGCGACCGTCGCGAGTGCGCCCGTCACCGGCGGGTAGTCGTCCTCGCCGAGCCGCACGACCAGGTCGTCCACCCGCCCGAGCCGCCCGCCGGCGCGGCCGGTCAGCGGGCGTCCGAAGACGAGCGAGAGATGCAACAGGCGTGCGGGCGCGGTGGACACCGCCGCAGCCTAAACGAGCGGTGGTTAAGGCGAGGTTGCCGTGCCGGGCGCCGCGGCGCCCGGCACGGCGCGCCCTGCTACCCGTGAATCGAGACGATCAGCGGGATGATGAGGATCGCGACGATGTTCGCGATCTTGATCATCGGGTTGATCGCGGGGCCGGCGGTGTCCTTGTACGGGTCGCCGACGGTGTCGCCGGTGACGCCGGCCGCGTGGGCCTCGGAGCCCTTGCCGCCGTAGAGGCCGTCCTCGATCATCTTCTTGGCGTTGTCCCAGGCGCCGCCGCCCGAGGTCATCGAGATGGCGAGGAACAGGCCGGTGACGATCGAGCCGATCAGCAGGCCGCCGAGCATCTCGGCGCTGATGATCCCGACCACGATCGGGAAGCCGATCGGGATGAGCGCCGGCAGCAGCATCGACTTGATCGCCGAGCCGGTGACGATGTCGATCGCGTAGCCGTATTCGGGCCGCGACGTGCCTTCCATGATGCCCGGGTCCTCGCGGAACTGGCGCCGGACCTCCTCGACGACCTGGCCGCCGACACGCCCGACGGCCTGCATCGCCAGCGAGGCGAACAGGAACGGCATCAGGCCGCCGACGAACAGCCCGGCGATCACCCACGGGTTCGACAGGTCGAAGGTGATCGAGGCGAGATGCGTCCCCGCTCCCTGCTTGGCGAGCTCGCTCCGGTAGGAGTCGAACAGCACGAGCGCGGCGAGCGCGGCCGAGCCGATCGCGTAACCCTTCGTGACCGCCTTGGTCGTGTTGCCGACGGCGTCGAGCGGGTCGGTGACGCCGCGGACCTCCTCGGGCAGGTCGGCCATCTCGGCGATGCCGCCGGCGTTGTCGGTCACCGGCCCGTAGGCGTCGAGCGCGACGATCAGACCGGTCATCGAGAGCTGGGCCATCACCGCGACGCCGATGCCGTAGAGGCCGGCGAAGTGGTTCGCGACGAGGATGCCGGAGGCGATCACCAGCACCGGCAGCGCCGTGGCCTGCATGCCGATCGCGAGCCCCTCGATGATGTTGGTCGCGTGCCCGGTCTGCGACGCCCTGGCGATGGCCTTCACCGGGTTCCAGCGGGTGCCGGTGTAGTACTCGGTGATCGCGACGAGCAGGAACGTGATGATCAGGCCGACGATCGCCGACAGGTAGAGGTGCCAGAAGCTGAAGCCGCCGCCGCGGAACCCGAGGGTCACCGGGATGAAGCCGACGGCCGACAGCAGGGTTGCGACGATCACGGCGCGGTAGAGCGCGTTCATGACGGCGTTCGGGCCCGAGCCGAGGCGGGCGAAGAACGAGCCGATCACCGAGGCGAGGATCGAGACGCCGCCGAGCGCCAGCGGATACAGGTAGAGATGCGTCCCGCCCACGCCGGCGGACAGCCCGAGCAGCATCACCGCGACGGACGTGACGGCGTACGTCTCGAACAG